>JAJRUD010000148.1 GCA_024277995.1 Chloroflexota bacterium | reverse complement strand
CCCAGGTCGATGCCGATGTCCAGGGAAAAGAGCCCCAGTAGCGCGTTGATGGGGTTGAAGGCCAATGTCGGTGTCCTCTAGCTGCGGGGAATTAAAGACGAATGACCAGCCCGGGATTATACCACAGCGGGCGTGGCGACCCCGCGCCTGGTTCCCCGGGCTAGGGTACACCCAGGGTGGAGCGGGCCGCAAGCGCGCCCATCATCCGACCCGTCATTGCGAGCGACCGCAGGGAGCGAAGGGATCTCCCTCCTGGGTCGCGAGAGCCCCTTGCGCTTGCTCGGCGGAATGCATTCCACGATGAAAGGGGAGATTGCCACGGCGGCTGCGCCGCCTGGCCATGACAGACCCCGAGGTGTCATTGCGAGCGACCGCAGGGAGCGTGGCAATCCCCCTGCTGGGATCGGAAACCTCCGTCGCGGGCCGGGAGATCGCGCCGGTCGCTGCGCTCCCATGGCGATGACATGGGAGCGTTTGAAATGAGGCAGTCTTTCTTATGTAAACAGAAGGGCGAGCAACCCTGATGCTATAATCGCCGCGATGGACATCTATCAGCATGTGGAAGCTTACATAAGCCGATACGGCCTGCTGCAGCCGGGGGAGACCGTGATCGTGGGCGTCTCCGGGGGAGCGGACAGTCTCACGCTGCTCGATTGCCTGCACAACCTGGGATACCCGCTGGTGCTGGCGCACCTCGATCACCGGCTGCGGCCGGAGAGTTGGGACGAGGCCGAGTTCGTGCTCGGCATCGCCCGGCGCTACGGCGTCCCCGGCGTCGTGGAGCGCGAAGACGTTCGCGCCCGCGCCCGCAGGGGCGGCTCGCTGGAGGAGGTGGCGCGCCAGTGTCGCTACCGCTTCCTGGCGCGCATCGCGCAGGAATACGGCGCCGGTGTAATCGCCACCGGACACACCGCCGACGACCAGGTGGAGACCATCCTGATGCACCTCTTGCGCGGCGCGGGGCCGATGGGGCTGCGGGGCATCCTGCCCGTGACCTCCCTGGCCAGCTGGGCGGGCTTCGAGGGGGCGCGCCATCTGCGACTCGTGCGGCCGCTGCTCGAGCTGACGCACGAGGAGACGCTGGACCACTGCCGCGAACTCGGCCTGGAGCCGCGTCAGGACCCGAGCAACCTGGATAGGAACTTCTTCCGCAATCGGCTGCGGCACGATCTGCTCCCGATCCTGGAAACCTACAACCCGCGCGCCCGCCAGGTCCTGCGGCGGACGGGCGAGGTGATGGCGGCCGTCAGCGACTTCCTGCAGGAGGAGACGGCCCGCCGTTGGGGCCGGATCGTGCGCGGGGCAGGCGACCAGGCCCTGGCGCTGCACAGGGAAGCGCTGCTGTCAGAGCCCGTGGCCATGCAGCGCTCCCTGCTCAGGTCGGCCATCCACCGGCTGCGGCCGAGCCTGCGCGATATCGGCTTCGAGGCGGTCGAACGCGCTCGCATATTCATCGCTCAGGCGGGAGAGGGCGCGCGCATGACGCTGACGGCGGGGCTCGACCTGACGCGGGCCGGCGAGGAGATGGTGCTGCGGGCGGCCGGGGCGGCGGTGGCTTTCCCGCAATACCCGCAGTTGCTCTCCGATCGGCGACGCCCCGTGCGCATCCCCGGAAGGATGCGGCTGGCCGCGGGATGGCGCATCCTGGCTGAGGAGATGGAGCTGCCGACGGGCTGGCGGCGTCTGCTGCGAGAGGCGCCGAACGGCACGCTGGCCTTGCTGGACGCCGAGCGTCTGCAGAGGAAGCTGACGCTGAGACCGCCGCGAGCGGGGGATCGCTTCCAACCGCTGGGCATGCAGGGGAAGGTGAAGGTGTCGGATTTCTTCATCAACCGCCACATTCCCAGGCTGGCGCGGGCGCGATGGCCGCTGCTGACGGCGGGCGACCAGGTGGTGTGGGTCCTGGGCCTCGAGATCGGGCACGCCTATCGCGTGGGGCGCGGCACGAAGCGCGTCGTGGTGCTCAGGTTGCTCGGGCCGCGGGAGGGGAGCGCATGAAACCTCGATTCAATCTGTGGCTGGAACGGGAGGGCGAGGTGGTGTTGAGCGCCTGGCGGGTGCGGCTGCTGGAGGCCGTGGGGGAGCTGGGGGCGATCACCGCTGCCGCCGAGCGCCTCGGCGTCCCTTACCGCAGGGCCTGGGAACGGATCCACGAGATGGAAACCCGCCTCGGCGTGCAGCTGGTCGAGACCGAGGTGGGCGGCGCGCACGGCGGTGGGGCGAGGCTGACGCCTGAGGCCGAACGACTGATATCGAAGTTCAACCGTTTCGCCGCCGGCCTGGAGGATGAGATCAAGGAGCGTTTCGCGCGCGCCTTCGGCGAAGGCTGACGGCGCAGGGGGGATGGGAGCGCGCGTCGCCTTCAGTGCCTGCGGGGGGCCATCTCATGGATGCGCAAGGCCTTTCCCTCGGCGTAGCAGGGCAGCGGATGGTGGGGCTCGAGCCACAGGCGCACCCGGCTGCCCGGCTCGAGGGTGAGCGTGTGCGCCTGCATGCTGTGCACGATCTTGCCTGATGGCAGCTTCACGCGGTAGAGGGTCGTCCCGCCGCGGAAGATGCGCGCCAGCACCTCCGCCTCTCCCGCTTCGTCCGCGGCCAGGGCCACGTCGTCGGCCCGGAATCCCACCTCCACCACGCTCCCCGGCGGCAAATCCACCCGCTGAGCCAGCCTTCCCAATTCCGTCTCCAGGCCGGCGTCGGTGACGACGCCGGCGATGAACTCGGCATGTCCCAGGAACTCGGCCAGGGAGCGGCTGGCCGGATTGCTGTAGACCGCCTCGGGCGTGCCCTCCTGCTCGAGACGCCCAGCGCGCAGGACGGCCATGCGATCGCCCATGAAGAGTGCTTCCTCCTGGTCGTGGGTGACGAAGAGGGCCGTCGTGCCCGTTTCCTTCAAGATGAGACGCACCTCCTCGCGCATCCGGACGCGCAGTTCGGCGTCCAGATTGCTGAAGGGTTCGTCCAGCAGCACCACCACCGGTTCGGCGGCCAGGGCGCGCGCCAGGGCGACGCGCTGGCTCTCGCCGCCGGACAATTCGTGCGGGTAGCGCGCCGCCAGCTTTTCCAGCCCGACCAGCTCCAGGAAGTGAGCGACGCGTTGGTGGCGGTCGTGTTCATCGCGGATGCCGAAGGCCACGTTATCGGCGACGGTGAGATGGGGGAAGAGGGCGTGGCTTTGAAAGACCATGCCCACGCGTCGCCTCTCGGGCGGGACGAAGACCGCCGCGCTGGCGACCGGTTGGTCGTTGATGCGGATTTCGCCGTGGTCGGGCTCCTCGAAACCGGCGATCAGACGCAGGAGCGTCGTCTTGCCGGAGCCGCTGGGTCCCAGGATGGCCAGGATCTGGCCCTCGGGAACGCTCAGGTCGACGGCGTGCACGGCTGCGGTGGCGTTGAAGGATTTGGTGAGCGCGCGGCATATGACGGCTGGCTGGCTCATGCCGCTGTCTCCCGTTCGCGCAAGACGAGATAGGCCAGCGGGAGCGAGGAGGTGAGGATGATGAGCAGTGCGGGGGCGGCCGCCTGAGCGAAGAAGGCCTCTTCCACGGCCGACCAGACGCTGGTGGCGAGCGTCCTGAACCCCAGTGGGGCCAGGAGCAGGGTGGCTGGCAGCTCCTTCATCGTTGTGAGGAAGACCAGGGCGGCGCCCGCCGCCAGTCCGGGGCGAATCTGAGGCAGCAGCACCAGGCGGAAGGCCTGCAGCGGGTCGCGGCCCAGGCTGCGCGCCGCCTCCTCCAGGTTGGGGTGGATCTGGAGCAGGGCGCTCTTGACCGCGCCGACGGCCTCGGGCAGGAAGAGCACCAGGTAGGCCAGCAGGAGCAGCGGCAGGGTCTGGTAGAGCGAAGGCGCGTAGCGGCTGCCGAAAAAGACCAGCGAAAGTGCCACGACGATGCCCGGCAGGGCGAAGCCGACGTAGGTCAGGCGCTCGATGCCGTGGGCCAGCGGCGAGGGGCGTCGCGTGACGAGGATGGCGACCGGTATTGCGGCGGCGATGATCAGGACGGCCGCCAGGGTGCCGGCGAGGATCGAGTTGGCGGCAACCTGGAGCAAGGGCATGAGCACCTCGCCGCTCAAGAGCCCGCGGACCAGCCAGTAGAGCAATACGCCGGCGGGGATGACCAGTGAGAGCAGGACGATCAGGGAGCAGAAGGCCAGCGCCGGCCAGCGCCAGCGGCCGAGCGGGACGAGTGCTGGCGGGCGCTGTGCGCTCGCCTGGTTGCTGTGGATACGGCCGCGCCCGCGCAGGCGCATTTCGATGGCGAGGATGGCCAGCGTGAGGATCACCAACACGAGGGCCAAGGCGGCCGCGCCGCTGCGGTCGAAAGATGAACGGTACTGGATGTAGAGCACGCGTGTGAAAGTGTTGAAGCGCATGATGGAAACAGCGCCGAAGTCGCGCAGTGTATAGAGCGCCACGAGCAGGCTTCCGGCTGCCAGGGCTGGCCGGAGCTGGGGCAGCGTGATGCGCAGGAAAACCGTCCGGCGGCTGCGTCCCAGGCTGCGGGCCGCCTCCTCCTGTGCCGGGTCCAGGCGCTGAAAGGCGGCGCGCAGCGTGAGCAGGGCGTAGGGGTAGCTGAGCAAGGTCAGCACCAGCGCCGCGCCCGGAAAGCCGTAGATCTCCGGCAGGCGCTCTATGCCGAGCAGGGGTTCGAGCCAGCCCTGCAGCATGCCGCGCGGTCCGAGGGAGGCCACCATCAGGTAGCCGCCGACGTAGCTGGGGATGACCAGGGGCAGCGCGGTGAGCACGGACCACAGCCGGCGCCCCGGCAGATCGCTGCGGGTGGTGAGCCAGGCCAGCGTCAGGGCGAGCACGGCCGAGGCGGCGGTCACCGTAATGGCGAGCAGGGCCGTGTTGCCGATGATAATGAGCGTGCGCGCGCGAAGGAGCGCGCTCCAGGCTTGGCTGCCGGCACCGACGGCACGCAGCAGGAGATAGAGCGGCGGGAGCATGACCGCGGCGGCGACCAGGAGAGCGCTCCCCCAGACCAGCAGTCGCGCGCGGCTCGGCCGCCGCCAGCGTGGAGCGTGGAGGGTGACGCGCGGGAAGCCGATATGGGGGAGCGGCCTGGTTTCCATCGACTAGGGCAGCGCTCCAACGTCCTGGAGCAGTTCCAGCGTGCCGCGCAGATCGGCGAGCTGCGAGAGCTCGACTGCCGGGGCCTGGAGCGTCTCCAGTGCCGGAAGGTCGGCCGGCGGGAGGACTCCCTGGGCCATAGGATATTCGTAGGTCTGTTGGGCGAAGTATTCCTGCGCCTGGCGCGAAAGCAGGAAGGTGATGAAAGCCTCCGCCGTCTCCTGATGCTGCGAAGAGGCGAGTCTGCCGGCGCCCGAGACCATGATCAGCGCGCCCGGGCCGCCGTTCGAGAGGAAGTAATTCCGTGCCGGGAAGGAAGGGCCCTCTTCTTTGAGAAAGCGGTAGAGGTAATAGTGGTTGACGAAACCCACGTCCACCTCGCCCGCGCCGACCGCGGCCACGATAGGCGTGTTCTTTTCGTAGACTTTGGGGTCGTTGGCCAGGATCCTCTCCAGCCAGCGGCGCGTCTCGGCCTCTCCCCAGGTCACGCGCATGGCCGTGATCATGGTCTGGAAGGAGGCGTTGGTCGGTGCCCAGCCGATGCGGCCCTTCCACTGTGGTTGCGTGAAGCCCCACAGATCGCCCGGCAGGTCGGCTTGCGACAATCGGTCGGTGTTGTAGACGACGACGCGGGCGCGGCCGGATACACCCACCCAGCGACCGGCGGAATCCCTGAAGCGCGCGTCGACCAGATTCAGGATCGAGTCTGGGATGGGAGCCAGCAGCGCCTCGACGGCGCCCAGGCCTCCCGGGTCCTGAGCGAGGAAGACGTCGGCCGGGGAGTTGCTCCCCTCTTCGAGCAGGGTGGCGGCGAGCTGGGCCGTGGTTCCCCAGCGCACGCCGACCTGGATGCCCGTATCGCTCTGGAACTGCTCGATCAAGGGACCGACCAGGCTTTCGCTGCGGCCGGAGTAGACCACCAATGAGCGGGGCTCTGCGGCGCTTGAATCGTCGGCCGGCGTCGCCCCTGAACCGGAACAGGCCGAGAGCGCTACCAGCGAGATGACGGCGAGCCAGACGAAACGGGAGACGTGGTTCCGAAGAGCGCTGCGATGTTCCTGGGACACTATCGGGTTACCTCCTTTTTCCACCAGTGGTTGTGAGATCATCCCAATGATTGGCCGGTGCGCCGGACCGATCGGACCGCTCTCGAGCGCATTCCTGGCAGTAGCCCTCGAAGCAAACGCAGGCGTGCGTGAAGGTGATGCCCAGACTCGCGGCGAGTTCCTGCTGCGCCTGCTCGATGAGGGCCGTGGAGAATTCGACCACCGCCCCGCAGCCGAGGCACGTGAAGTGGTAATGCTCGCCGCTGGAGGCCGATTCGAAGAGCTCGCGCTTGTGGTCGCGGCCGAAGTACTGCTGTCGCACGAGGCGGTGGCGCTTGAGAGCATCGAGCACGCGGTACACCGTCGCCAGATTGATGTTGGGCATCTGCCTGCGGGCAGCCGAATGGAGCTCCTGCGCATCCAGGTGCCGGCCGGACTGTTCCAGGATGGAGAGAAGCAACAATCGTTGGGGCGTGGCGCGCAGGCCCGCGGCGCGCAATGACTGGCGCAGGTGGGCTTCCTGCTGTGAGCCCGGGACAGCAAGCCCTTGCTCATGCGTCATGCTGAACCTCTTCTCTCCGATCGCTGGCCCCGAGAGGCTGGCGAAGCTGGCAGCCTGGCCCCGGCGGGCCAGATGCGAATCATTTGCAAATAGCAACCACCATTGTAACGGCAGGCACAATGGCGCACAAGGGGCAAATGACCTGTTTCCGCGGGCTCGAAGGGGGAAGGCGCTTGACCCGGGATGCGGCCTTTGCTACAATCTCGCCAACTTGCACGCATACAATTGAATAGCGGGAGATCAGCGTATGGGTCTCGGCCCTCGGCCGAGACTACGAGGAGGAGGTTCCCCGCCGCGCGGGGCTAACCCCGGCCCAGGCCGGGGGAAAATCGAGGACATCAGCGGATGCCTCCGGAGCCCGCCACAGGCTCCAGTCTCCCTTCCGGACAAGCGCAGGCTCAAAACCTCTCGGTGACGAGGGGGACAAATGTCTGCGTGGTGGCCAGGCGCAGGGATGCGTCGCGCCTGAACACGCATGGAAGGGCGTCCCATTTCTTTCCACTCTTGGAGAGGCACGCCCGGCGTGCCTTATTTTGTTGGGAGCCCGGAGGCGCTGATGAGTACCTACCGGCGTTACCGCATTCCCACCGAACCGGCAGCCCACCGCGCGCCGCACCCCAACCGCTTCTGCGTCGAGGTCAATCGGCTTGAGCTGGCGAAGCTGCTCCTGCACGAGCTGCTGCATTATCGCCGCAGGCTGAGCGTGATCGCAAGCCGGCCCTGCGTATACGGGGTCTTCTCCGGTCCCATCGGCGGTTTCGCGCCGCGCCCTGAGCATTGCGTGGGTTGCCTGCGCTGCACCGTGGAGTATCCCGAGGTGGTCCAGATCCGGCCCAACCCCGAGCGCATGCAACTGGGGGATTCCTGTTTCACACCGGATCTGGTGGACACCGTGCTCTACGAGGCCTCCACGGGGCGGGTGCCCGTGCGCGGCGCGGGCTATCGGGGTCCCTTCGGCGGCGAGGGCTGGGATGCCTTGTGGACGGACATGTCGGAGATCGTGCGCCCGACGCGCGACGGGATCCACGGCCGCGAGCACATCTCGACCGAGGTGGACCTGGGGGCCAAGCCGCGCATGCTCACTTTCGACGACCGGGGCGCACCCCTCGGCCGGGGCCCGACCGTCGTGTCCCTGGCGGTGCCGCTGCTCTTGGATCGGGCCCCGCAGGTGGTCGAGTCGAGAGGGCTCTACGAGGTCTACCGGCGGGCGGCGCGCACGCTGGATACGCTGGCGGTGATCCCGCTCTCCCGGGCGAAGGGCATGCAGGAGGTCGGCCCGGAGGTGGTGCCGCTGGTGACGTCATCGGAGGTGGACGAACTGCTCTCGCTGGGTTGGGCGCCCCGGGTGGTGGAGCTCGACGGCTGGGACGGGGCGGCTTACGGCGCACTGTCCCAGGGCCTGCCGCGCTCCTTGATCTGCGTGCGGCTTCCCATGAACCAGGAGCTGAGGGCGCTGGCACGGGAGGGCGTGCGTTTCTTCCACCTGGTGGCCGACTACCACGGCAGGGCGGGCGGCCGGCACGCGGTGGATCTGCTGCGTGAGCGGCACCACGAACTGGTGGCGGCCGGCCTGCGCGAGCAGGTGACGCTGGTCGGGAGCGGCGGGATCGTCGCCGCCGAGCACGTTCCCAAGGCCATCATCTGCGGCCTGGACGCGGTGGCGCTGGACACGCCTCTGCTCATCGCATTGCAGGCGCGCTTCCTGGGCGAGGTGCGCGAGCCGGATTCGGCGCGCGTCGAAGTGCCTGAGCTGGATCAGGATTGGGCCGTGCAGCGGCTGCTGAACCTGGTGGCTTCCTGGCGCGATCAATTGCTGGAGATACTGGGTGCCATGGGGCTGCGCGAGGTGCGGCGGCTGCGCGGCGAGCTGGGGCGGGCGATGTTCCAGGCGGAACTGGAGCGCGAGGCCTTAGCCGGGATCGCCGGATTCAGGAGCTGAAGGGCCATGGACATGGACGCCCAGACCTTGATCGCGCGCAAGCATTCACAGGCCCTGCACCAGGGCTTTCGCCGCTGGCCGCGCATGGGCCACGCCCCGCCGGCCCTGGGTGATAGGCGCTGGACGGCGGACCTGATCCTTTCCACCTGGCTGCAGGCCGAGGGCGGCGCGCCGGAGGAATTCGGCCTCGAGTACCGTGTGGGCGCCTCGGGCGGCGGTTTCGACCGCCTGGCCTTCCGCAGCCTGCCGCGAGAGGCCCGGCTGCCCGCCGACGCGGCCATCGACACCGCGATCGTCCTCAACCGCCGGCCATATGATGGGCGCGTCGAGATCCCGGTCCCCTGGTACGGCTCGGGCATGTCCTACGGCTCCGTGAGCGAGCAGGTGATGCTGGCGCGAGCCATGGCCGCCAAGAGCTGGGATACCTTCACCTGCACGGGGGAAGGTGGCTATCCGGATTCGCTCTTCCCCTATCGAGACCACGTCATCACCCAGATCGCGACCGGCCTCTTCGGCGTGCGGGAGGAGATCATCCAATGGGCCCCCATCGTCGAATTCAAGTACGCGCAGGGGGCGAAGCCCGGGCTGGGCGGGCACCTGCTGGGTGATAAGGCGACCATGGCCGTGGCCAGGATGCGCGGGTCGGTGCCCTGGGTGAGCCTGTTTTCGCCCTTTCCCTTCCACAGCGTCTACTCAGTGGAGGACCATCGCAAACACCTGGATTGGATCAAGACGGTCAACCCCGAAGCGCTGCTCTCGGTGAAGGTGTCGACGCCGGTGGACATCGACATGGTGGCGGTGGGGAGCTACTACGCCGGGGCGCACATCCTGCAGATCGACGGCTCCTACGGCGGTACGGGCGCGGCGCCTGAGATCGCCAAGAAGAACATCGCCATGCCGGTGGAGTACGCCATCCCGCGCGTCCATCGCTACCTGCTGGAGGAGAGGATCCGCGACGAGATCGTGATCGTGGCCAGCGGAGGCATCCGCACGGCGCACGACGTGGCCAAGGCCATCGCGCTGGGAGCCGACGGGTGCGCGCTGGGGACGACGGAGCTCGTGGCGCTGGGATGCACGCGCTGCTCCAATTGCGAGCGCGGGCGGGGATGCCCTTTCGGGCTGACGACCACGGACCCCGAGCTCTCGCTGCTCACGGATCCCGAATGGGGCGCCGAGCGCATCAGCAACCTCTACGCTTCGATGCGGGACCAGTTGGTGGAGATCCTGCGCCGGCTCGGGCTGTCCAGCGTGGGGGAACTGCGCGGCCGGACGGACCTGCTGCAGTACGTGAGCGACGAATCTGTGGGGGATGGCGAGGTGGGCTATGACGTGGAAGGATGAGCGCGCGGTGGAGCGGATGATCGCCGCGCGCGCCGCGTTGGTGGACCGTGAGCACATCGCCCGCGTCAACTGGCGCAAAGGAGCGGCCGAGGGGGGCTGCGGCGTGATCGGCATCGCCTGCAGCGTGCCCATCGCCGGCAGGCACCTGCTGCAGGCGCTGCGCCAGATGCGCAATCGCGGCAACGGGAAGGGCGGCGGCGCGGCGCTGGTGGGTCTGGCGCCGGAGCAATTCGGCGTGAGTGAACAGGTGATGCGCGAGGATTACCTGCTGGCCATCGCCTACCTGGACGAGGCGGCCCGCGCGCAGGTGGAGGCGCAGCACGTCGAGCGGCAGTTCGAGGTGGACCACCTGCGCATCTTCCGTCCCGCCGGGGGGATCGAGCTGGATCCGGCGCCGCCCCTGGTGGTGGCCTATTTCGTTCGACCGCGGGGCAGCGTGCTGGCGGACTTCGCCGCCGGCGCCGGCCTGGAGGGGCTCCCGGTAGAGGAACTCGCCGATGAGTTCGTCTATCAGAACAGCTTCCGGATGAACAAGGCCTGGTACGCCTCTCTGGGCGAGAAGAAGGCCTTCGTGCTTTCGCACGGGAAAGACATGCTGGCGCTCAAGCTGGTTGGGTACGGCGATGACGTTTTCCGCGCCTACGAACTGGAGGACATGCTGGCCCACGTGTGGATCGGCCACCACCGCTACCCGACCAAGGGGCGCGTCTGGCACCCGGGCGGCGCGCATCCCTTCGTGGGCATGCATGAGGCTTTGGTCCACAACGGCGACTTCGCCAACTACGCCTCGGTGTGTACCTGCCTGGCGCAGCACAACATCGAGCCATTGTTCCTGACGGACACCGAGGTCTCGGTGCTGGTCTTCGACCTGCTGCATCGGACCTTCGGCTATCCGCTGGAGTACGTCATCGAGGCGCTGGCTCCCACCACCGAGCGGGATTTCGCCATGCTGCCCGCGGGGAAGCAGGCCGTCTACCGCCAGTTGCAGGCCACCCATATCCACGCCTCGCCGGATGGCCCCTGGTTCTTCCTCATCGCCCAATCGGCTCCGGGGGAGGCGGGCCGGCGCATGCCGCGGCTGATCGGCATCACCGACACCAGCATGTTGCGGCCGCAGGTCTTCGCGCTGCAACAGGGTGAACCCGGGCAGCCCTCCATCGGCTTCGCGGCCTCCGAGAAGCAGGCCATCGACGCCGCGCTGGAAAGCCTGGCGGCGGAGGACGCACGCTTCTGGAGCAGGGCCGACCGCTACTGGAACGCGCGCGGCGGCAGTCACACCGATGGTGGGGCGTTCATCTTCAGCGTGCGGCGCGACGAGGCGGGCGCGGGGGAATTGATCTGCGCCGACAAGTTTGGCCGGCGCATCGAGATCGGGGAGAGCGCGATGCCACTGCGGCGGAACGGGAAACCCTCGGGAGAGGGGAAGATGGCCGCCGCAGAGCTCCCCGACGACCTGCAGGCGGCCTACAGCCGGGTCTGCTCGGCTCTGCCAGGCTGGGACTATGAGCAGGCCGGGGCTTTCCTGGATGATCTCACGGACGATCTGCGCCAGGAGCGGGCGCGCAGCAGGGCCCTGGATTTGCTGACCACGTTGCTGGACCGCCGCTACCCGACGGGGAACCTGCGCCGCAGCTCGTGGCTCACCATGGTGGACGAAGCCCTGGAGAAGGTCTTCCGCGCGGTGCGCGAAGAGCCTGGGCCGCGCTACCGCTTCCACGACCACGGCATGCCGCTGCTGGCGCCCGGCGGTCGGGATCAGGCTGTAGTGCTCGAGGCGCGCCGCTTCGCGACAGAAGGGCCGCACTCGCTTGCGCGCGAAGTGGTCCGCCTGGTGGAGGCTGGTTTCGGGCGGGTGATCGTCGTCCACGCGCGCGGTCACAGGTTCATCGCCAATGGCCTTGGCCCGGCGAGCGACGGAGTGCGCATCGACGTCTACGGCTCCTCGGGGGACTATCTGGCCTCGGGCATCGACGGCGCGGTGGTGGTCGTCCATGGGTCGGGTCAGGACCAATTGGCGCAGATCATGAAGCGCGGCAAGCTTGTGGTGCACGGCGACGTGGGCCAGACCTTCATGTACGCCGCCAAGGGGGGCGAGGCTTACGTGCTGGGGAACGCCGCCGGGCGCCCGCTGATCAACGCCGTCGGGTCGCCGCGCGTCGTGATCAACGGCACGTGCCTGGATTACCTGGCGGAGTCATTCATGGCGGGCGATGTGCTCAACGGCGGCGGATTCGTGATCCTGAACGGTGTGGCCTTTGACGAGACGGGCCGACTGAGAGATCTGGAGGCGCCCTATCCGGGAGGCAACCTCTTCTCGCTGGCGTCGGGCGGCGCGATCTTCGTGCGCGATCCGCGGCGCTTGTTGGGGGAGGACCAACTGAACGGTGGCGCCTTCACACCGCTGCTGGAGGAGCACTGGGAGCGCATGCTACCTTATCTGCAGGAGAATGAGCGCCTGTTCGGCATATCGATCGAGCGCCTGCTGACCGTGGGGGGCGAGCGTCGTCGGCCGCAGGAGGTGTATCGTGCCATCCTGCCGGCGCGAAGCAAGGCGCTGCAGCCTGAAGAACTGTGGGTGACGCACGGGGGTTGAGCCGGCAAGACGAGCAAGAAAAGAGGACGGACATGGACGACCTGCTGAAACGTGTGGCCGAAGACGACGTGAGATTCCTCAGCCTGCAATTCACCGACGTGACGGGGGCCGTCAAGAGCGTGGACATACCGGCACAGCGCCTGGAAGTGGCGCTGGAGAGCGGGGTGTGGTTCGACGGCTCTTCCGTGGAAGGCTTCGCCCGCATCCAGGAAAGCGACATGCGGCTGGTGCCGGATGTGGAGACCTACGCCATTCTCCCCTGGTCCTCTCCGGAGCGGCGCCGGGCGCGGCTCTTTTGCGACATCTATTGGCCTGACGGGCGGCCCTTCGCCGGCGACCCGCGCGGCGTCTTGAAGCGCGTCATAGCGCGCGTCGAGGCGCGCGGCTGGCGCTTCAACGTGGGGCCCGAGCCCGAATTCTTCCTGCTGGAGAAGAACGGTGCCGAGAGCGTGCGGCCCGTGCCCCACGACGTGGGCGGCTACTTCGACTTCTCCGCCAGCGACGATGCTCAGCGTGTGCGCGCTGAGTTGATGCAGGCGCTGGCCTCCATGGGTCTCGAGGTGGAGATGGGGCACCACGAGGTGGCCCTGGGCCAGCACGAGATCGATTTCCGCTTCACGGACGCGCTGCGCGCCGCCGACAACGTGGTGACGCTCAAGTACACAGTGCGCGCGCTGGCGGCGCGGCACAACATCCTGGCGACCTTCATGCCCAAGCCCTTCTTCGGCATGAACGGCTCCGGCATGCACACCCATCAATCCATTTTCGACGCTCAGGGTGAGAACCTCTTCTTCGATGCACAGGATGCCTGCAATCTCTCACAGATTGCCTATGGGTTCATCGCCGGCCAACTGGCGCACGCGCGCGCCCTGTCGGCGGTGGTGGCGCCGACGGTGAACTCCTATAAGCGCATCGTGCCGGGCTACGAGGCGCCGGTGTACATCTGCTGGGCGCAGATCAATCGCTCGGCCCTGATTCGCATCCCGCGCTTTTCGACGGGCAGCGAGAAGAGCGCCCGGGCGGAACTGCGCTGCCCCGACCCATCCTGCAACCCCTACCTGGCCTTCGCGGCCATGCTGGCGGCCGGGCTGGACGGGATCGAACGCGGGCTGAAGCCCGCTGAGCCGGTCAATGACCTCAACATCTACGAGATGAGCGCGCAGGAATTGGAGGCGCGCGGCATCCGGCAGCTGCCCGGTTCCCTGGCGGAGGCGCTGCAGGAGCTGGAGCAGGACGCGGTGCTGAAAGAGGCCCTGGGCGAGGAGGCGCTGGACGCGTTCATGCGTGCCAAGCGCGCCGAATGGGATGAGTACCGCACGCGGGTGATGGACTGGGAGCTGGAGCAATACCTGGAGACGGCCTGAGCCGGGGCGCAGCAAGGGTCATTAGTATCATTAAGCTGACAAGGCACGGCGTCGCTGTTCCCCTACGAATGCCCCAAAGAAACCGGCACCGCCACCCTTCGCCTGGCGAAGGGTGGCGGTGCCGATGGGCACCCTGCCGCCGGAGTGGCCTGACGGCCCAAGCGGGAGATTGCTTCGCTGCCTGCGGTCGCTCGCGATGACACCAGTGGAAAAGGGCCCCAAGAATGGCGACCGGTCAATGGGACGATGGGATGCGGGGGATCACTCGGCGGGAGGGACTGCCGAAGTGGCCATGCGCTCGCGGATCTGTCCCCAGGTGCGGCAGTAGGCGCACCGGTCGGGGGCCGAGGTGGGCTGGCAGCAGCTCTCGCAGGCGTGCAGCGATGGCTGCGGCTGTTGACTGCCTGCAAAGAGGAGACCCTCCTCTTTCGCCCGCAAGAAGGAAAGGTAGAAGGAAAGCTTCAGGCCGGGGCGTTGGGCCTCCATCTGGTTCAGATAGTCCTTGTAGGTGATGGAAGTGGCACCTTCGGCGAAGGGGCATTCGTCGTAGATGTATTCGATGCCGCGCAGCAGGGCATAGGCCGCCGTCTCGCGCTCGTAGAGGCGGTGGAAAGGCTTGACCTTGCGCGCCAGGCCGTGGCGCTCTTCGAGGACCGGTCCCTGGCGGGCGAGATATCCCACGGCCCAGTTCAGCGTGTTGCCGAAGAGCACAGCCGCTTCGTCGTCGAGGTTATGGCCTGTGGCCAGCACGTCGTAGCCGCCCTGGCGCGCGACACGGTTCATGATGTGGCGCTTGGTCAGGCCGCACAGGGAACAGGGCTTCCCCTGGCCGCGGCGCGTCAGTGCCGCCCCCTGGGGGATGCCGGCGCCTTCACTCTGCGCCACATCCACGACGATCAGCTTGAGCCCGCGCTCCTGGGCGAACTTCTCGCTCAAGCGCTGTGATTCGGCCGAATAGCGGCTGCCGCCGTCGATCCCCAGACCGATGTAGAGCCCATCGGCCTGGTAGCCCAGCCGCTGCAGCACGTCCCACAGCGCGAGCGAGTCTTTCCCGCCTGAAACGGCCACCAGGATGCGATCCTGCGGACCGAACATGCGGTATTTCTCGATGGAGCGCTGCGTCTGCTGGGGGATCCATTCGAGGAAATGGTCGCCGCAAAGCGCCAGCTTGTGCTGGCGCATGTTGATGACGGCCTTCTCGCCGCACTTGCGACACTTCATGCCTGGCCGCTTCGCTCGCCCGCCGCTCCGCCCGAGATGACCGCGATCAGGCGGATCTGGTCCCCATCGCGCAGGATCTCGTCATCGGTGATCAGTTCACCGTCGCGGGTGGCCAGGACGGTGTCCGGTTCGATGCCGGCCTTCTTGAGAGCGTCGCGCACCGTCATCCCAGCCTTGACTTCGAATTCTCGATCGCGCAGCCGCATTCGGACGGGCATGTTGGCCTCCGGCGCGCATTGTACCCAGCGCAATCCGGGGAGTCAATGAAAAAGGCGCAAATCGGACTTGGAAAGGTACAATTCAGGTGGAATGGGAGGAGGCAGTCTCATGCATCGTGCGCCGCGTGTGGTTATCGTCGGTGCAGGCTTTGGCGGGTTGAAGGCGGCGCGCTCTCTGGCCGATGCCCCCGTCGAGGTGCCGCTCGTCGATCGCAACAATTACCATCTCTTCCAGCCCTTGTTGTACCAGGTGGCGACGGCCGGCCTCGCGCCGGAGCAGATCGCCAGGCCCGTGCGCGCCATCCTGCGTTCGCAGCCCAACTTCACCTTTCGCCTGGCTGAAGTGCTGGCGGTAGATCTGGATGGACGGGCCCTGCAGACCGATGATGGGCCAGTGCGATACGACCACCTCATCCTGGTTGTTGGAGGGGAGACAGCGACCTTTGGCATCGCGGGGCTGCAAGCGCATGCCAAGGGCCTGAAGGGGTTGGCGGACGCGGTGGCGATACGCAACCATGTGCTGCGCTGCTTCGAAAAAGCTGCCGCCGAAAGGGATTATGGTGAGCGATCGGCCTTGCTCACCTTTGTCGTCGTCGGAGGCGGGCCGACGGGGGTTGAGATGGCCGGCGCCCTGGCGGAACTCATGCGGCACGTGTTGGTGGGTGACTACCATGAGCTGAATTTCTCCCAGGTGTGCGTGGAGCTCGTGGAAGCGGCGGAGCACATCCTG
>JAJRUD010000009.1 GCA_024277995.1 Chloroflexota bacterium | reverse complement strand
CTCTTCCCCTGCTCTTTTCGCGTGTCGCTTACTCTTGAGAAGTGTGTCATCAGGTCGCCCATTTCACCGCCTTTCCGACCTGATGGTAGTGCGCTTTTCCGAAATTTAATAGTCCCAGCATGGAGAATGCGATTGCCCTGCGCGCTGATGAGTCCGCTGGGCCGCGAGATCGATGGGCCGGGGGCAGGATGGGGCTCAGCGTGGGATCTCCAGGAGCCATAGATTGCCATCCTCGGCGGAGCGGAAGACCAGCCACGCGCCGTCGGGTGAGACCTGCCAGTCGTTGTTGGCGATAGGCAGCGGGACGTAATCCGGGTCCGTGAGGGGGCGCTGCGCCCCCGTCGTCACGTCCACCAGCCACAGCATCGGCGGCCCCTCTGGGTCCAGCGGCACCACGAGCAACACCCCACTCCGACGCCACCTGTAGGCGCCGAAGAGCTCCAGGCGCCGCGCGTCACCCGTCCGCGTATCCAGCGCCCACAGTCCATTGCGCTGGGGATCGGGATCAAAGGCGACGACGAAGGCCAGCCATGCCCCGTCCGGAGAGAGCAGCGGGCTGCGAACGCGCTCGGCCTCGAACAGCAAGAGAGGCGCGCCCTCGCCGAGCGGCACGCGCCACACGCCCGCCGCCCCGGCATGGTCCAGGCGACCGCTCACCAGCAGGCTTTCTTCACCATACCCCCAACCGATGGCACCGCCGCCGATCGTGCGCACCACCTGGCGCGCTGCCGCCCCTTCACGCGTCGACACCCAGACCGCCCGCTGCTTCAGGTTCGGGTACCGCAACGCGGAACCGCCCACCTGCCAGAGGACCCACCTGCCCGATGGTGAGAAGCGCGGCGTGCTGCCGCCGGTATGGATCGGCCATCGGCGCCCGTCCTCGCGACGCTCGACGTAGGCCATCGCCCCCATCGGATAAGCCACGTACTCCAGCTCGCGGCTGTAGACACCCACACGCGACCCTAATCGTCTCTTCTCACCTCGCGGGATCGTGATGCCGTACAGACCAGCCCGCGATTCACCCTCTGGTCGGTCGATGAAGAGCACCATTTTCGAGTCAGGGGACCAGAAGGGATTGGAGCAGCACGCGCCCGTGGTCAGAGGAATCGGCGTGACAGGCGGCGTTGGCGTGGGAGTGTCAGCGGCCGGAAGGAAAGGTGTGACGCTAGCCGTGATGACAGGCGTCGGCAATTTGATGGCGGGGCCGAGCACACGCATAGGTTTGGGCGTCGGCCGAGCGGCGCGCGGCGACCCTGCGCACCCAACCAGGACCCAGGCCAGAGCCAGCATGACTATCGATGCGCGCTCGGACACCCTACCGCCCCGGAGGCCAGGCATATTGATAGTTGTTCAGGAGCGTCCCCCCAAAGATCACTTCAGGCTGATCCTGCAGCGTCTGCCAGCGACGGGGTTGAGCCAGATCCTGCTCGAAGGCCAGCGATGTCCCACCGACGAGGGCGATACGATGCCAGTCAGCTTCGATAAGACTGAGGGGGTTGAAGGCCTTGCGGTGATCGGGCGCGCTGCGCACCTCGAGATGCAGGTGCGGCCTGGAGGCGCAGCTCATGTCGGGATCTCCGCTCAGCGCGACGACCTCCCCGGCTTCCACCCGCTGACCGACGCGCAGGTCAGGCCGGGCGAGCAAATGGCCGTAGAAGGAAGCGTAGCCATTGGGGTGGTCGATCATCAGGTTATGCGGCAAGGCCCCGTGAAAGGCACTGTCCACCCCCACCACCACCCCATCACCAATCGCCAGCACAGGAGTGCCGCAGCGGGCAGCCAGGTCAACGCCAAAATGCAGCCCCTGGCCCGCCGGGTATGCGGTAAAGCGCTGCCGATAAGCGAACGCCGTATTCCCATAAGGCTGGATCAAGAGCCAGCTATCCGGTCCCGGGGGTTCGCCGAAGGGCAGACGAAAGGGCCGGGCATCAGCGGCATGCGTCGGGGAAGGCTCCCAGGCGGACGAAGAAGTTGCCAGCACCAGCCCCAACAGGGCAGCCAGCACGCAGCGGCGTCTCAACGTCATCTGGAGGCGACGCCCTCGGGGGCCAGCTCGCCAGCCGGTCGGCCCGGGAACATCTGGCTGACCACTTCAGGCGCATAGCGGGCGACCGTCTGCGAGGAAAGCGCGTTCTGGCGGCAGATTTCAGCGTACATATCGGCGCTGGGGCGCTTCGTACGCTGCTGAGTCCTGGGATCGAGGGCCCACAGCCCGAAGCGCTGTGTCCATCCCCGTTCCCATTCGAAATTGTCCACCAATGTCCAATGGAAATAGCCTCTCACCCCCCAGTTGAAGTTTACGGCGCGCCAGACCTGCCGCAGATGCAAGGCCAGGTAGCGCGGCCGCAGCCGATCCGCGGCGTCTTCAACGCCATTCTCCGTAATGTAGATGGGCAGGCCGAACCCATGCGCCCATCTGAGCGCTTCCCAAAACCCCTGCGGCTCGTTGGCGATGAAGCCCGTGGGACTCAGGTCCGCATCCTCGGGATAGAAGCCGCGGCTGAAGAGCTCTTGCGGGCGTCTGATGTCGAAAGCCACCCTCTCCACGGTGTAATAGTTCAGACCGAGGAAATCCTGCGTGCCCGCGGCCTCCGGGACCCGCCAGCGCCTGCCCGGCAGATTGAGCATGCCGTCGACCAGGGCGCGTGGGATGGCCTCGTTGAAAACGGCCGACCTGAACCTGGCAAGACGGCGATCGAGAGGGCTGCGCGGATTGGCGGGCCACATGCCCCGATAATGGTGCGCCAGCCCCACCAGCGCACCCGGCTGTAGCTCATGGATGGCACGATATGCGCCGGCGTGAGCCAGCACCAGGTGGCGCATTACCTTCAGCGCCTGGCCCATGTCGCTGTGCCCAGGCGGAAACGCACCGGCCAAATAGGCTGAATATGCCAGCACGTTGGGTTCGTTGATGGTGACCCACATGGGAACCAAGTCCCCCAGCGCGTCGACGACCTTGCGCACATAGCGCACGAAGCGCTGGACCGTCCGCGGGTTGAGCCAACCTCCATCCTCGGCGATCCACAAGGGATTCGTGAAGTGATGCAATGTGACCATGGGGATCAGACCATGATCGAGCGCCCCCTGGACGATCTGGCGGTAATGATCCAGCGCGTCCTCATCCCACACCGCCGGGTTGGGCTCGATGCGGCTCCATTCCACAGAAAGTCGGTGGGCGTTCTGATGACTCTCGGCGGCGCGGGCGAAGTCCTCTTTCCAGCGCCCGCCCCACCAGTCGCAAGCCTGGCCCGATCGGTGACCCCGCTCGATGCGCCCTTCTTGCTGCTCCCATTGCCACCAATCGTTGTTGGTGTTCTCGCCTTCGACTTGGTGCGAGGAGGTGGCAGTGCCCCAGAGGAACCTCCTGGGGAAGGAGAGAGTGGCCTCGATCATGACGCGCTCCCATCTTCGTGCGGCTCACGACGCAGGAGAGCCTCCGCCAACAACGTTCTCTCGCCCGTCGGACGATACCCCAGGTCCAGCGCCTCGACCTGGGCCAGCGGGTCCTGGTCCGTCACACGCAGCAGAGGTAGTCGTCGCTCGTGCAGCAGCTTTCCTGTGATGGCTGAGAGCACCGCCCGCCGAAACCCGCGCGCAACTCCTGCCTCCACCCCCTCTGCGTACACTTCGCTGAACCTGGGCCCCATCCAGTTGACCCCTGCCGCGGCATAGAGGATCTTGCGCGAGCGAATCTCGAAACGCGGCATCCCGCCCGGCGCGCGCGTTTCCATTACCAGCACGTTTATCTCAGATCTGAATTGTCCGGGGTCCAGCCGCATGAGGGCATAGGTCTCTACCTCGCTCAGTGCGACCACCGCCTCGGCCCATGCGCGCTGCTCGACCGGGAGGTGAATCAGCGCCGGCTCGCCGGGGCTCATCGCCATGCAAAGCAGCGATTGCAGCCCGCTCGCGCTGGCGACGAAGGGGACGAGCAACGGGCGGAACAGGTCCATCCCCGTCCGCGCCAGAGCCAGGAAGCCATTCAGTTGGTCCCCCTCCGCCGAGAAGTGTGCAAACAGGCGCACACGTTCCGCCGGGTGGTCCAGCGCATAATAGGAAGCCATGGCGTTGGCAGGCGAACGTTCATCCAGGAGAGACGCCAGTCTTGATCTCTGTGAGAGCGGGATAACGCGCGTGGTGGCCATCAGGGGGGCATTGTACATGGTGGACGCTGGGGGGCCAAGAGCAAGCGCCGCTGCGGCAATCTGCTCGCGCTTCCATCAGCCAGGACTTGATGCTCCTCCTGTACCCGGTCCCTGGAGGAGGGTATGGCCGATGCGAACGCGCCCCTGCCTGCAACGATGCGCATCTGGCGGCACCTCCCCGCGGCCATGTTCCTGCTCACAGCCTGCGGCCCAACAGACGCGCGGCGACCCTGCGCGCGCTGGAATCACCCTTGCCTCGGAATTGAGGAGAGGCTGGCGTCAACTGTGTGGGGAAAACTTCATCAGGTCGCCCGCCTGGACGATTAGATTCTCGCGCGACTCTAAGGCAACCACTGCGCTTCGGCCGCCAACTCGATTCGGTCGATCTGCGGGCCAAGGGACATGACATCCAAAATGAAAGGGATTTCCTGCCCGGGACGGAGGGGCTCCGGCGCCGTGAACTGTCGAAAGGCCACGATGCTACCCTGCGCGTCCAGGCCGATGGCCAGCACACGCAACTGTGCCTCACCCTCCCCATCGCCCTCCAGACGCGCCGCTCCCTCAACTCGCCAGACCGCGCCGCCATCCAGCGGCTGCTTTTCGACGGCCCGCAGCACAACGCCCGGATAGCGCTCCTGCACCTGCCTCGCCTCCACCGCACTCACGATGGTCAGCGAGGCCCGGGCGGGCGCCGGTGCCGGAGGGGCGAAGTGGACCCCGAGCGGCAACTGCTGGCCGGGCATGAGCAGGTTCAGCGGTGCATAGGTCGCCTCGGTGGCGATGATCTCCCCCTGAACGTCGTACAGGGACATCAACGCCCCGATACCCTCCATGGCCGTATCGCCGTCGTTGCGCACGGCGCCCAGGCACCACATGCCCCCAGAGGATTCGGGGTAGCACCGTACCGGCGAAACAGCGGCCGGCTGCGGAGTCGGTGTCGGGGCCAGTGCACCCGGCACCTCTCCCTCCGGCCCCGGAATGAGCAACTCCTGACCGACGCTGAGGAAACGCGGATCGACATTCGGGTTGGCAGCTATGAGTGCATCCAAAGCGACCCCATAGCGCAATGCGATCCCCAGCAAGGTCTCACCCTCGCGCACGGTGTGCGTGAAGGGCGTTGGCGTGGGACCGATGCTGGGAATCTGCGTCCTTTCGGGGGCAGGTGTGCTGGTGGGGGTCGGCGTCAGGGTTAAATAGGGCCGCAGCGTGGCAGAGGGGCTGGCAGGGACGCTGGGCGCTTCCACACCGCACGCCGCCACGGGCAGCGCCAGGATCGGGATCAGGACTGCATACATCCATTGAAGTCGCAAGATGCCGGCATTATATCAGCATCCCCCCGGTCCCGACGGCCTGAGGGGCGTTGTGCGCTTCCTTGCGCTGTGCTAGACTTCGCGCATCCAGAAACCCTGTCATCCCAGGAGTGAGGTGTGGCCACGCCTTCCCAGTCCATGCTGACCGAGGCGATCGCCGCTGCCCGAGCGGGCGACCGCGCGCGGGCACGCGACCTGCTGACCCGATTGCTGCGGACCGACTCGGCCAACGCCGAATACTGGGTGTGGATGAGCGCCGTCGTGGACTCGCAGAGGGAGAAGATCTACTGCCTCGAGTCCGCCCTCAAGCTTGACCCCACCAACCGGGCGGCCCTGCGCGGGCTTGTCATCCTCGGCGCTCGCAAGCCCGAGGAGGCCGAAATAAGGGCCGCCGTGCGGCCCAAGCGGCGGCAAGTCGCAGCCGTCTCAACCGGTCCCGGCGCCGCCGCGGGCCCCGCAGCCGGGATCCCGTGGAAGGCCATGATTATCGGCCTGGGAGGGCTGGTCGCCATCCTGGTGCTCGTGGCAGGTCTCGCGCTCCTCGCCCGCCTGCCGCGCACGCTGATCATCGCCCCCACGCTGCCGCCACCGACGGCCACCTCGACCGAAACCCCGTTCGTGCCCACGGCCACCCTGACGCCCATCCCGGTCGAGACACGCATCGTGCGCACCGCGATCCCGGCGGAATTCGCGGCCACTCCCATCAGCTTCATCACCGGCATCAAGCCGACGCCCACCCCCATTCTGGGCCTGACGCCCCATCCCTCCTACGAGGCTTATGCGGCCGGCATCGAGGCCTTGCAGCGTGGTGACTACCCGGCGGTGCTGGACTGGATGGACCAGGTACTCGCCATCGAACCCGACCTGCCGGATGTGCACTACTTCCGTGGAGAGGCCCTGCGTCTCATGGGCCGTCCCGGCGAGGCCATGCAGGCTTACGACCGCGCCATCCTGCTCGACCCCGACTTTGCAGCCGCGTATCTGGGGCGCGCGCGTGCAGCCCTGCAGCTCGATCCGGACACCATGCCGGAAGACCTCGATCGCGCTGTGGAGCGCGAT
>JAJRUD010000147.1 GCA_024277995.1 Chloroflexota bacterium | reverse complement strand
TGAACCTGCTTTCGCAGGTGGGGTCCTACCGAGGGGTTTCGCCTTGGCCGTGGCCTAACGCGGCCCCCCTGCGAGATCGGACCCCGTACTTAACGTGTTGGCTCAAAACGGCGTTGCAACATCACGAACACAGCAGGGTCGGTTTACTTATACCACGATTCCGCTGGCCGCGGAATGTGACCCGAGGGCCGATTCGTGGGCAACAAACGGTAAGCGCACAAGGCGGGACATCAGCAGAGCGACGCCAGGCATGTATCCCCAGATCGCTTCGGGAATTGATTCCCCGAGGCCGCTGGCCGCGCCGCCCTGTCCAGGCGCGCTGGGCCGCACCGCCGCGCACGCCGAGACCAGAGAGCAAGGCCCAGCAAGCGGGACGGCGGCTCCCTTGGGGCCCTGTACGGCGGGCGGCGCCGGGTACCGGCGGGCGAGCGAACCCAGGCCAGCCCACCCCTTGGCGGGCTGCGGCCAGCGCGTGATGGCGAGGGCTACCTCGGGACGGCGCTCCCCCAAGCAGCGACGGCCCAACAAGGGGTTCCCCAAAGGCTGGTGGCGCCGAGCTATGTCACCACCTTCAGGTGCAGCTCTTTCAGTTGCTCAGACTCCACCGGTGAGGGTGCGCCGGCCATCACATCGCGCGCCGCCTGATTCTTGGGGAAAGCGATCACCTCGCGAATGTTGGGCTCCCCCAGCAACACCATGCACAGCCGATCGATGCCCGGCGCGATGCCGCCGTGGGGCGGCGTGCCGTACTCGAAGGCTTCCAGCATGTGGCCGAAGCGCTCCTGTGCCACCTCCCGCTCCAGGCCGATGAGCGAGAAGACCTTTTCCTGCAGCTCGCGCTGATGGATCCTGATGCTGCCCCCACCCACCTCGTAGCCATTGACCACCATGTCGTACTGCTGGCCGCGCGCCCTGGCGGGATCGGTGTCCAGCAGGGGCACATCCTCCAGCACCGGCGCGGTGAAGAGGTGATGGCTGGGGTCCCAGCGTTCTTCCTCCTCGTTCCAGGTGACGAAGGGGAAGTCGATCACCCAGCAGAAGGCCAGCAGATCGGGGTCCTTCAGGTTCAGGCGCTCGCCCAGGTGCTCGCGCAGGCGGCCCAGGGCCTCGAAGACCACCGCCGGTTGGTCTGCCACGAAGAGCAGCAGGTCGCCCGGCTCGCCCTCCAGCCGCGCCACCATGGCCTGCAGCCGCTCCGGGGCCACGAACTTGGCGAAGGAGGAGCGCTGCCCGCCCTCCTCGCCCAGGGCCAAGTAGGCCAGTCCCTTGGCGCCATAATCGGCCACGAAGGCGGTCAGTGCGTCCAGTTCCTTGCGGCTCAGCGCGGCCAGCCCTTTAGCGTTGATGCCGCGCACGTGGCCTCCGCCCTCGACGACCCGCTCGAAGACCTTGAAGCCGCAGCCCGGCGCCAGGTCGGTGACGTCCTTCAACTCCAGCCCGAAGCGCATGTCGGGGTTGTCCTTGCCGAAGCGCTCCAGGGCCTCCCGATAGCTCAGACGCGGCCAGGGGCTGGCCAGCAGACGTTTCTCCGGCACCAGCGACTGCACCAGCCCGGTGAAGAGCTCCTCGGTGAGCGCCATGATGTCCTCGCGCTCCACGAAGGACATCTCCACGTCGAGCTGAGTGAACTCCGGCTGGCGGTCGCCGCGCTGGTCCTCATCGCGGAAGCAGCGCGCGATCTGGAAGTAGCGCTCCACGCCCGCCACCATGAGCAACTGTTTGAGCTGCTGCGGCGATTGCGGCAGGGCGTAGAATTCACCCGGGTAGAGGCGCGAGGGCACCAGGTAGTCGCGCGCTCCTTCGGGCGTGGTCTTGAAGAGGATGGGCGTCTCCACCTCCCAGAAGTCACGCGCGTCCAGGAAGTCGCGGATGTACTTGATGACGCGATGGCGCATCTCCAGGTTGCGGCGCATGCGCGCCCGGCGCAGATCCAGGTAGCGGTACTTGAGGCGCACCATCTCCTCCACCGGTGTCTCCTCGTTGATGACGAAGGGCGGCGTGCGGGCCGGGTTGAGCACCTGCACTTCGTCCACCATCACTTCCACCTCGCCGGTGGCCAATGCGGGGTTCTCCATGCCCTGCGGCCGCCGCCGCACCACGCCGCGCACCTGGACCACCCACTCGGCCCGGACGGCCTCCGCTGCGGCGTGGGCCCCCGGCGAGATCTCGGGGTTGGCCACCACCTGCACGATCCCCGAACGATCGCGCAGATCGAGGAAAGTCACACCGCCGTGGTCGCGGCGTCGATTCACCCACCCCGCCAGGACGACCTGCTGATCCACGTGTGAAGGGCGCAATTCGCCGCAAGAATGTGTTCTGTACATGCCGCCTCCGCTGCCATAAAAAGCTCGCCGCCCGGCCGAAAGGCCCCGGGCGGCGGATAAGCGCGAGCCTGTTGTCTCTAGACGCGCGGTCCCGACGCCCGGGTTTCCAGCCGGTTCTCTGCGTTCACACCTGGGTCGAGCGTCCACCGCGCCATGCCGCGCATTATAGCATCATGCCGCAACCATGGTCAACGCGCGCCGCCGCCCGGGTTGAGCACCTGCTCGACGGCCTCCACCAGTTGGCTTTTGGACACGGGCTTGACCAGGTAGAGAGTCGCCCCGGCGTCCATGCCGGCCTGGAGGTCGTCCGGCAGGCTCTTGGCAGTCACCATCAAGACCGGCAGATCCATGAAGTCGGGCTCGCGGCGCACGTAACGGCAGATCTCGAGGCCGGACACCCCTGGCATCATGATGTCGAGCAGCAGCACGTCCGGCCTCTCGCGCATCAAGGCGTTGATGGCCATGCTACCGCCGTGCACGACGACCGTGCGGTAGCCCGCCCTGCTCAGCATCAGCTCGAACATCGCCGCCGTGCCGGGATCGTCCTCGACGATCATCACCGTTGGTCCGCCCATGGCCTCCATCCACACCTTCACAACGGACACCGAGTATACAGCCGCGCCGTCGAAGCCCACAACGGCACTCAGCGCCCGCACAAAAGGCCCCGGAAAGTCTCCGGGGCCTGGCGAAGCTGGCAGAGCACGCACTCCCGCCGCGCTCAGCGCTTCTTGAAGGGCGGCTTCGGCGTGGAGCGGTAGGGCGCGGGATGCCCGAAGAAGACCTGACTGAAGGCCTCGGCAATCTCGTCCGATACCGTCTGGCTGCCGCCAGAGAACAGCTTCTGCAGCGCTTCCAGCTCCTTCTGCAGTTCGCGCATGCGCTCTGCGAAGACCTCGATCTCTTCCAGGCTGTGGTTGACCTCCAGGGCCCGGCCGGCCTCCTGGAAGCGGTGGGAGGCTTCTTTGGCACGCCGCAGGTTCTCCAGAATGGCATTCCAATCCGTCATGGCGCACCTCCTCTGCCTCAACAATAGCAGATTCGGCATGCGCTCTTCAAGAACCTCCACGGACGATTGGCTGACCTCCCGCGGCCTTGAAGCTGCGCCGCGGCAGGGCCCAGGCCGCGGGAAGGCGGCACTGCCCCCATGCAGCGAGCGTCCTACGTGATGCCCCCATCCGCCTGCGGCTTCTCCTGCAGCGCCCGTCGATACGCCTCAGGTGTGTCCAGATCCTGCAACACCCCCTCGTCCTCGACGACCACGTATCGGATCTCTCCCCGATGGCGTCGGAAGAAGTCGCGCAGCGTTTCGCCCGCGCCCAGGGCCAGGATCTCCGGCCATCGTTCCCTGGGGATGACCACGGGGTGCCCCGCTCTGTGCGCGAAGCTGGGCACTACCAGGCGCGCAGGCTCTTCAGCCCACGCGTCCAGCAGCGTACGCACGGTGGCCGGTCGCACTTTGGGCAGGTCCCCCGGCATCAAGAACGCCGCCTGCACCGGGGTGCGCTCCAGGGCGCGCAGCCCGGCCTGGATGGAGGACAGCATGCCCCCCTGCCGATGAGCCGGGTTGAACACCGGGCGGGCGCGGGTCCCATGCAGCAGCGCCTCCACTACCTCCCGATCGCTCCCCGTCACCACCAGGATGGGGTCCGCGCCGGCGGACTCCGCAATGTGGATCACCTGCTGCAGGATGGTGCGCCCCTCCCGCCAGGGGAGCGGCATCTTGGGACGACCCATGCGCCGCGACGCTCCGGCGGCCAGGATCACGGCCCCTACCATGAATCCTCCTCCAGGCGCGCCAGGTCCGCCTCGGTGTCGACGTCGACCGTCGCGCGCTCGTCCCATGGATATCCATGTACGGGGAAGTCCTCGAAAAGCGCCCGCCCGCCGCGATCGCCCTCCAGCTCGCGCAGCGCGGTGAAGGTCACCCGGTCGAAGAGCACCGGGTTGCCCCAGCGCTCCCGCACCTGCGGCGCCACCAGCGGCGCCAGCGTGCGGCGGTGCTCGCCGACCAGCCCGGCGACCAGCGCCTGGTCTACGAGAGGCATGTCCGCCAGCAGGAAGACCACGCCCTCCGCTCCCTGCTGCACGGCCTGCAGGCCCAGGCGCACGGAGGTGCTCTGCCCCCGCGACCAGCCCTGGTTCTCCACGAAGACCACCTGCTCACCACGCAGCGCCCGGCGCACCGCCTGCGCCTGCGCACCCAGGACCACCACCACCGGCTCCAGCCCACCATCGAGCGCCGCCTGCACGGCATGCCACACCAGGGGCCGCCCGCGCCAGGTCAACAACTGCTTGGGCCTTCCCATGCGGCTCGATCCGCCCGCCGCCAGCACCACGCCCGCCACGCGCCCCCATACCTCCCGCACGGGATCCTCCCTCGCGACGGAAGCCAGCACCGCGGCCTGCACCCGCTCCGCCCGCCCCAGCAGCCCGGCCGCCACGGCTCGCCCGGCATCCAGCCGGGCGGCGTCGACCTTGTTGAGCAGCATCCGCACCTCCGCTTTGGGCGGGACCCCCTTCAGGCCCCCCTCGACATGTCCCAGCGCGGCGGCGAAGTGCTCCGGCTCGAGTCGCGTCCCGAGGGGAACGCCAAGCAGCCGCGCCAAGAGCTCCGGCCGGTGGGCGCAGCCTGCCTGCAGCGGCTGCCCCAGGGCGTCCAGCGCCGCCACGGGCACCACCAGGTCGACGAAGGGCGGGATGACGGGTTCGTGCTCGGCGGGGGCCTTCAGCGATCGGCCGCGCGCGCCGTCGGCTTCCACCAACAGGGTAGCACCCAGCTCATCGGCCGCGCGGCGCAAAGCGGCCATCATCGCCCCGTCCAGCCCCTGCCATTTAGGCTCACCCGGCACGGCCGGGGCGGTGACGAGCAACGTCCGCTTTTCGCCCGCCTCTTGGGACAGCCCCGCCAGGTCTGCGGGGCTGTGGACGACGCGATGCACCTGCGCCAGAGAGGCCTGCGTGCGCGCCATGCGCGTCGTGGTGGTCATGATCACGGGCCCCAGAGGGGAAAGCTCACCGGCCAGGCGGGCCATGGCGGTGGTCTTGCCACCCGCCCCCACGAAGGCCACACTCCGGCCGGGCAGGACGCGCAACGCCTTTGCCAGATGCATCTTCAGCTCATGGCCAGCGCCCGTCGGATCTCGGGCCTGGAAAGCACGGCCTCCAGCACGCCTCCGCCCACGGCCAGGGCTTTGTCGGAGACCTCGCGGCAGTAGGCGGTCTCGCAGCGCGGGTCGAGATCGCCGATCTTCACGCCCGCCTGCACGTGGATCCCGTCGTGGATCAGGCCGCGCAAGGCTCCGTCGAAGGGCGCACGCAGTGGCGCGCCGCCCACCGTGGCGATGATCTCGCCCTGGCGCACCAACGACCCGAGAGGCACCTGGGCTTCGATATGACCATCGGCCGGCGCCCGCAGCACGCGGTCCACGTCATAGCCCTGCACGGCCTCGGGCACGCCGGTGTCGGGCTCGGCACCCCCCTGCCAGTAGACCCGCCCCAGATGGTGGCCGCGGTTGGTCTCCACCACGGCGTGGCAGTTCTCGCCGGCGACGAACCCCGGCCCCAGGCCCACCACCAGCGGCGCGGCCTCCAACCCCAATTCGGGCCGCTCCTTGCGCATGCGCCCGTCCACCAGCGCCAGCGGGCGCAGGGACTTGCGGCTCTCGGCCTGCGGGTCCACCAGCACCGGGACCAGGCCCTGCTCCAGGGCGCGATGCGCGGCCGCCACGTCTGCGACGCGGCGGCCGCGCATGCCTTCGATCTCGATTTCGCCCTGATAGACAGCCTCGGCCAGGGATACCAGCCGGCGCACCGCCAGCGGTTCGGCGGTTTCCAGCACCACCACCGCGAGCCCGGCCCGATGCAGCCGCAGCGCGCAGCCCGTGGCCAGGTCACCTCCACCCCGGAGGATCACCACCGGGGGGTGTGCGCTCATCGGAGGCCGGCCTCCTTCAGGCCGCGTATCACCCGCTCGGGGGTCAACGGGAAGTCGTCGAACCAGATCCCGAGCGCGTCGTGCACGGCAGCGATCACCGCCGGCGCCACCGGCAGGAAGGGCATCTCACCCATGCCGCGCGCCCCCCAGGGTCCGAGAGGGTCGGGATGCTCGACGATGACCGACTCCACTCGTTCGGGGATGTCCAGCACCGTCGGGATGAGGTAGGTCGAGAGCTGGTTGGTCTGCACGTAGCCCCCCTGCTGGCGGAAATCTTCCATGGTGACGTAGCCGGCGGCCTGCACTACGGCGCCCTCGATCTGCCCCTGCACCTGCTGCGGGTTGATGGCCTTGCCGACGTCGTCGGCGCAGACCACCCGCAGCAGGCGCACGTGGCCCGTCTCTGTATCCACCTCCACCGTCACGGCCTGCGCCACGTAGCCGTAGGCGAAGTTGGGCTCGGACTTGCCCGTTTCGGGGTCATAGGGCGTGGTGGGCGGCGGGCGATACTGGAAGGTGGCGATGGCCGGCCGTTCCTCCGCCTCCCATTTCTTCAGCGCAAGGCTGGCGGCGCCGCGGATGGCGTTGCCGGCCATGAAGGTCATGCGTGAGGCGGAGGTGGAACCGGAATTGTCGGTGTGGGCCGTGTCGGAGACCACCAGGCGCACTTTCTCCAGCGGGACGCCGACGGCCTCCGCCGCCATCTGCGCCATGACCGTGTGCGCGCCCTGGCCGCAATCGGCGCCGGCGTGGTGCACCACCACCTCTTCGATCTCGGCGCCGCCGTGCAGCTCCACGGTGGCCCAGGACTGCTCGGGGAAGCCGAAGGAGAAGCCCACGTTCTTGAAGGCGCAGGCGAAGCCGACCCCCCGCTTCAGGTGCGGCTCGGGCGGCTCACCCAGGGCCTCCGCGGACGGACGGCGCCAGCCCTTCGCCGTGTGGGACCATCCGGCCTGCTCGGCCGCCCTTTCGACCACCTGGCCGATGCTGACGCCCTCGGGAAGGGGCGTGCCCACGGAGAGCAGCGCTCCTTCAGTCAACACGTTGCGGGCGCGGATCTCCACCGAGTCCATCCCCAACGCCTCAGCCAGCTTGTTCATCTGGCCTTCGGCGGCGAAGGCGCCCTGCGGGCCGCCGAAGCCGCGGAAAGCGCCGCCGGGGATGTGGTTGGTGTAGACGCCGTAGGCATCCACCTTTACGTGGGGGATCTCGTACGGCCCGGTGCACATCAACGTGGCGTTGCCCAGCACCTTGGTCGAGGTGTAGGCGTATGCGCCGCCGTCCTGGATCACTTCCATCTCGGCAGCCACCACTTTCCCATCCCGCCGCGCCCCCCACCGGGCACGGATGACGAAGGGATGGCGCTTGTGATGGCCGATGATGGACTCCTCACGGCTCCAGACGATCTTCACCGGGCGCTTGATGCCGCGCTGGTGCAGGCGCCACGCGGCGAGCGCGAGCACGATCTGCACCGACATATCCTCGCGTCCGCCGAAGGCGCCGCCGATGGCCGGGTAGATGACGCGGATCTGCTCCTCCGGCAGGCCCAGCGCGTGGGCGATCTGCTGGCGATCCTCGTGGGTCCACTGCCCGGCCACCTGGACGGTGACGCGCCCCTGCTCGTCGATGTAGGCCACGCCCGCCTCGGGCTGCAGGAAGACGTGCTCCTGTGACGGCGTGCGGTACTCGCTCTCCACGATCACGTCGGCCGCCTCGAAGCCCTGCTCCACGTCCCCCTTGCGGATGCGGTAATGCACGAAGACGTTGCTCCCCTTTTCGGGATGCAACAGCGGCGCATCGGGCTGCATTGCCTGCAGCGGATCCGTCACCACCGGCAGGTCCTGGTAATCGACGACGATGCGCTTCAGCGCTTCGGCGGCGATGGCCTCCGTCTCGGCCACCACCAGCGCCACTTGATCACCAACAAAGCGCACGCGATCGGCGTGGGGCTTGGTGGAGCCCGGCCCGCAAAGCACCGGCTGATCGGGCATGATCAGGCCGTACTCGTTGACCGGGACGTCCTTGGCCGTGAAGACAGCCAGCACGCCGGGCACGGCCTCGGCGGCGCTGATGTCCAGCCTACGGATGATCGCGTCAGGCCGCCCGGCGAAGAAGATCTTCATATGAGCCTGATCGGGCATGTTGATGTCGCCGGGGAACAGCGTTTCCCCTGTCACCTTGCCCAGGGCATCGATGCGGCGAATAGATTTTCCAATCACGGCCATCACTCACTCCTCACGGACACGGCTGCCCGGCGATCGCGCTTCGGGCGGCGCCGGTTCGCCCTTCAATCGGTCGAGTTCCAGGTTGATGATACGGCGCCAGATAGCCAGGCTGGTGGCGTAGGTCGGGTCCATGCCGAAATAAGACAGGGTTCCGGCGCCCAGATTCTTTCCTTTGCTCATCGGGGTGTCGGAAGCGTAATGCAGGATCCCCAGGTCGAAGGGCAGGCCATAGAGGTTGACGATCTCGTCCTGGGGATGACGCTTGGGTCGGTGCATCTCGTAGATCGCCGAGAGGTACGGGCCGGCTTCCATCTCGATGTCGGTGTAGCCCTCGCGGTAGAAGACGTCCATGTAGCGCGGCGTCTGCAGGAAGGTTCCGCGCACGCTGACGGCTTTCTGATTGTCCAGCACCGTGCCGTAGATCAAATCGCTGCTCACGTCCGCCGCGCTGAAGCAATTCTCAAAGAGGTAGGTATTCTGGGACTGCTCGTCGTGGACCACGGAGGGGATCATCACGTCGCCGATGACGCCGTTCAGCGTGGCGGCCTTGCCAAGGATGTACACGCCGCGCGTCTCGCCCACGCGGGTGGCCACGTAGGAGAGGATCAAATAGGCGGCCATGCCCAGCGGGTAGTCGATGTTCACCACCAACGCGTCGCTCTCGCGCAGCCTCTCCAACTCCAGCCGCCGCAGGCGCCGATCCGCCCACTCGGGATGCACCTTGGCCAGCTCGATGACCTGGGTTTCTACGTCGAAGCTCTCTTCGCTGACGACGCGCTGCACGCCGCAGGCGAGCTCTTCTTGCCTGCGCTTTTCCGCCAGTTCGGCCCCGTGCGGCGAGGAGAGATACTTCTTCAGCACGTAATAAAGGAAGTTCTCGCGGTTCGAAGGGACGTCGCGGGCTTCGATCTGCTGCCACTCGGCCAGCAAGTCCGCGTGCTCGGGGCGCTCCAGGAAACGGATCAGCTCCTCCTGGTGGCGCAGGGCGAACCCGGTATAGAGATTGGCCAGGCTGTGGGTGTTGCTGGAGACGAAATAGACCGGGCGATGGAGCAGGGTGGGCTCAGCGGCTTCCACGTGTTCCCACCACAACTGCGTCGCCCGCCGGTAGTCGTTGAGCGAGCCGCGCAACAGGCGCACCCTGAAACGCTTGGTGCGCTCGGCGATGGCCCGCATCATGGGCCAGAAAGACACACCCCACACGCTGCGCAGGCGCATCAGGTCCTCGGCTTCCACCCCGATGCCCCGCGCCAACACCGCCAAGCCCTCATCCGTGTCGAGCGGCTCACGCAGAAAGGCGCGCACCTGCTCTCCCTGGAGCAGAACGTGCAGCTTGTTCCATTCGATCTGAAAGGCCGTGAGCAGGGGCAGGACGTCGTCAATATCGGAGCGGCTGCCGATGTACAGGGCCAGGGTGTCCGTACCGTCGAAAAGGCCGCGCCGGCGGCGGGCTCTGGCGAACACCGGCTGCCAGCTCTTGATCTCGGGAAAGCCGCCCTGCTGAAAGACTTCCTGTCCCTGACCCAGGATAACGCGCTCCACCTGCACGACACAGGCCGGGAGGCGCAGGCCGCTGTAGATGAAAGCGGACATATCGGGCATGATGCCGCGCGCGTGCAGGTGCAGCGCCGAACCCATGTTGGCGTGCACTTCCTCCAGCGTCCGGATCTGAACATCCGTCGTTGATCGCAGCAGCGAGTAGTAGGTCCGGATGTAGAGTTCGATCTCTTCCGAGCCCGTGCGTGGTACGGTTCGATCCATGATCACCTCACCGTCGTCGTCGCCGGCGAGGGCGCTTCAGCGGCGGCACGTCGGTCTCGCCAGGCCGGATGGGGAAGGCAATGGCGTAGAACAGACTGAGGGCACCGTAGCTCATCACCATGAAGATGAAGGCGACCACGATCTGCACCAGGACGCCCGCCGGCAGCCATGGAGCGAAGGACGGCCGCAACACCTCCGGCGGCATGTAGATCCAGTGGTTGGTCAGATTGGCCATCAGGAACCAGCCGGCGAAGAGGTACCCGGTCAGCGTCAAGAGCACGACCGTGAAACAACCAACCCCGCGCCAGACCGGGTTCATGCGCTTGCGTTTCTCGCGCTCTTCGTCAGACTGCCTGAAACGCCATGAATCTCTTCCCATGATTGCCCTCCCATCGCGAGGATCATCAGGCCCGCAGGCCCAGGGTACGAGCCTCAGTGCGCCCCTTGTGCCAGCTCAGCGGCGCGCTCGATGGCCGAGATGATCTTATAGTAGCCCGTGCAGCGGCAGAGATTCCCGGTTATCGCCTGCTGGATCTCCCACAGCCCGGGCCGTGGGTTCTCCGCCAGGAGCTGTACACCGGAGATCAGGAAACCCGGGGTACAGTAGCCACATTGAACGGCGCCCTGTTCGACAAAGCTTTCTTGCAGAGGGTGGAGCTTGCCATCCTTCGCCAGCCCCTCAACGGTGACGATCCGTGCGCCGTGGGCTCGCGGCGCCGGAACCAGACAGGCCATCACCGCCATGCCATCCAGGATCACCGTGCAGGCACCGCACTCGCCCTCGGCGCAACCCTCCTTCGTCCCGGTCAGTCCCAACTCCTCGCGCAGGAAGCGCAACAACGTCTTATCCTGCCCCGTTTCCGCCGCGTAACGCTTCCCGTTGACGGTGGTCTCGATGGGTATGCCCGGCCCGTGCTCCAGCCGCGCCGACAATTCCCGGGAAACGTGGTACTCGCCGGGGCCCCACAACATCACCGGCCGCGCGGGGTAGCCCTCGCGCTCCTTCCCCTGCGCCAGGTCGCGCAGGGCGCGCTGCGTGCACACCCGGACCATCTCGCGGCGGTAGGCGGCCGAGCCGCGCACGTCGTCGATGGGCTGCGCGGCCGCGACGGCCATCTCCCCCGCCCGGGCGATGACCTCAGGAGTGAGTTGCTTCCCCTGCAGGTACGCCTCGGCCTGCGCGGCATGCACGATGGTGGGCGCCACGGAGCCATAGGTCAATTGCGCCCGGGCGACGACCTCCCCCTCCATCTCCAGGACCACCGCCACGTTGACCACGGAGATGGCCTGGGCACGGCGCAGCGCCAGTTTGTAGAACGTGCTGCGCGCCCCTTCAGGCGGCAGGGGGAAGGCGATGTCGGCCATGAGTTCATCCTCGCGCATGACCGTCTTGCGCACGCCCGTGTAGAACTCACTCAGGGGCACCACGCGTTCCCCTTCCGCCGACTTCAGCGTCACCTGCGCGCCCAGGGCTATGAGCGGCGGGATGGTGTCGTTGGCGGGCGAGGCGGTGATCAGGTTGCCGGCGACGGTGCCGCGGTTGCGAATCTGCGGCGCGCCCACCGACCAGCAGGCGCGCGCCAGGGTGAAGGCACGCTCGACCAGCAGCTCTGATCCGGCACAATGGTTGTGGGTCACCAGCGGCCCCAGATGAACCCATCCCCGGTCATCGACCCGGATGTGGTCCAGACCGGGGATGCGGCTGACGTCGATGAGCGCCTTCACCTGCGGACGCTGACCGCGTTCCAGCTCCAACACCAGGTCGGTCCCACCGGCGATAATGCGCGCCGAGCCCTTGTGCTCCGCAAGCAACGCGACCGCTTCCTGCAGGGATGTCGGCGTGTAGTACTTTTGCCACATAGTCATCTAGCCTCCTTCATGGCGGCGTCCAATAACGCGATGGGCCATCGCTTCGCCCGTGCCCCCGCGCCGCAACATGATGATTTCCGCCAGGATGCTCAATGCGATCTCTTGTGGGGTCTCGGCGTTGAGTTCGAGCCCCATCGGTGAAACCACGCGCGCCAGGCTTTCCTCAGGCACACCTGACGCCAGCAGCCCTTTTGCGGTGGTCTCCCAGCGACGGCGGGATCCGATCACACCGATGTAGGCCGCCGGGGTCTCCAGCAGCGGCGGCAGACCTTCCAGATCCACGGGCAGGCCGCGCGTGGTGAGCACCAGGTACGTCTGCGCGTCGATGCGCAGGCGCTCCGGCAGTTCCGCCGGTGGGCACTGCAGGTGTTCATCGGCCTCGGGCACCGCCTCCGGCGTGGCGAACCCCGGCCGATCGTCCGCCACCACGACGCGGAAGCCCGACCAGCGGGCCAGATGCGCGACGGCGCGGCCGACGTGCCCTGCACCCACCGCAACCACCGTCGGCTTCGGTAGTACCGGCTCCACGAAGACCTCCATCTCCCCGCCGCACACGCCCGGATCCCCGCGAGCCGGGTCGCTGAAGGCATACTGCAGCACGTGGCTCTCCCCATCCTGAAGCGCCTGCAGGGCCTGCTGCACCACGCGGCTCTCCATCTCACCGCCGCCGATGGTGCCCTCGACGGCGCCGTCAGCGCGCACGATCATCTTGCTCCCCGGCCGACGCGGCACCGAGCCCCGGGCGCGCACCACGGTGGCCACGGCGAAGGGCTCGCTCCGCTGCTCCAATTCGTAGGCCCGGGCGTAGAAATCCACCTACCCCTCCAACAAGGCCAGCACCACCGGCAGCAACTGTTTCTTGCGCGAGACTACGCCCTTCGCTTCCAATGTGCCGTCCGGCAGGCGCAGGTAAGGCAACTCCTGCAGCACAGGCGGCGCGCCGCTCATCAGTATGCGGCTCGAGCCGCCCACAATGTCCGTGATCATCAACAGCGCGAAATTCAGCCCACGCGTCTCACGCAAGCGACCGAGCGCATCGGTCAGCGCCTGCACATGCTGCGGGAGATCCAGCAGGTCCGTCACCTCCACCTGGGCGATGCCGAAGCGCATTCCGCTCACCTCATAGATCTTCAGGTCTCCCGTCACCACCGATCCGGGATCACGCGTGCGCAGGCCCGCCCCGACCTGCAGCAACTGCCGCCCGAAGGACTCCAGATCTTCCCCTTCCAGCGGCGCGCCGCCGACGAAAGCCCAGCGGCCCAGACGCGCCGCGGCCTGTCGGTCGCGTTCGGTGGTGGTGGGCGAGGTGAGCAGCAAAGTGTCCGAGAGCAAGCCCGCCAGCAGCAGCCCGGCCAGCTCAGGCGGGGCGCTCAGGCCGGCGGCCTCGATGCGCTCGAAAACCAGCGTGCTCGTGCTTCCCACGGGGTCTACACGGAAGCGGATGGGCAGCCGGGTGGGCGGGTTGCCCAGGCGATGGTGATCGAGCACCTCCAGCAGATCCGCCTCTTCCAGGGATCCGATAGCCTGATGGCCCTCGTTGTGGTCCACCAGCACCAGCTTCAGACGCGGCGGGTTGAGCAAATCCGGCTGGCGGCAAACGCCGAGATAGCGCCCCCCTTCGTCCACCACCCAGAAGTCGTTGCGCTCCTCGCGCAGGATGCGCGGCAGGGCATCGCGGATGCGCGAGCCGGCCTGGAAGCGCGGCACGCCGGTGTCGGCTGCATCCCGGCATGGCAAGTCGAAGATCTCGGCCAGGCGTATTTGCTCGCTGTCGGCGTGGGTGCCCACCAGCTCGCTCAAGAAGAGGAACAGGCTCAGCCCGGTAATCAATCCATAGGGCCGGCCATCGGCCTCGACGACGGGGGCCACGCTGCCCGTGCGGTTGGCGATGAACCACGCCTCGCGCAGCGGGCTCTCGGGGCGCACGCTGTCGAAGCGGCGCGCCACCGCGCCCACGCGCGGCGAGGCGTCCGCCAGCAGCTCCGGCGGCTCCAGCCCCAGCACGTCCAGCACCCAGGCCGTCTGCTGGTTCACCGCCCCGGCGCGCGCGGCCACGGCCTGTGTGCCGTCGCGCTCGCGCAGCAACCAGGCATAGCCCATGGCCGAGGCTATGGCGTCGGTATCGGGATTCACGTGGCCGATGACGTAGGTTTCAGTCATGAGTGATCAATATTCAGCCCTCAGCTTTCAGCAGTCAGCGCTCAGCCCGGCTGATGGCTATCCCTGAAGCGCCCTCCACACCTTCTCCGGCGTCACCGGCGCCGAGTCGATGCTCGCGCCGCAGGCGTCCAGCACGGCGTTGGCCACGGCCGGCGCCACACCGTCCATGGGGATCTCGGCCACCGCCTTGACCCCGAAGGGATGGGAGGGTTCCACGGTCTCGACGAAGATGGTCTGCAGCTCGGGCATCTCGTGCGCGGCGAAGATGTGGTAATCGCGGAAACTGGTCTCCCGCGGTCGCCCCTGCCCGTCATAGGTCATCTCCTCGCACACGGCGTAACCCAGAGCCTGAGTCATGCCACCTTCGATCTGGCCCGAGGCCGTGACGGGGTTGACGATCACGCCCGAATCCACGGCCATCACCAGCTTGTCCACTCGCACCTGCCCCGTCTCCACGTCCACCGTCACCTCGGCGAACTGGGCGGCGAAGGGCGGCGGCGCGAGGGGCGACACGTAAGAGGCCACGCCCATGATCTGCTCCTGGTCTTCATGGTGCAGGGCGTTCAGGGCTATCTCGGCCAGGGTCACCGAGCGGCCGTCCGGCGCCCAGGCGCGCCCGTCCGCCAGCCGGATCTGCTCGGTCTGCAGCGCACCGCCCTGCCCGGCGAGCATGCGCGCCGCGCGCTCCCGCAGGCGCTCGGCCACCTGGCGGGCGGCGTGCACCACGGCCGCGCCCGAAATGTACGTGGTGCTGGAGGCGTAGGCGCCCTTGTCGAAGGGGGTGAAATCGGTGTCGGAGGAGTAGACGATGATGTCCTCCAGCGGCACGCCCAGCACCTCGGCCGCCTGCTGGGCCAGGACGGTGTCCGAACCTGTGCCCAGATCCGTGGCGCCCACCAGCAGGTTGAAGGAGCCGTCTTCGTTGATCTTGATGCTCGCCCCACCCATGTCCAGATAAGGGATGGCCGTCCCCTGCATCACCATGGCCACGCCGATGCCCCGCCGCAGGTGCGGTTTGCCCGGCACCTGATGCCACGCGGGGTCGCCGTACTTCGCGTGCCAGCCGATGGCCGCCGCGCCGTGATGCACGCAGTCCTCCAGGGCGCAGGTGTTGATCACCTCCGGCCGCGGCTCGCGCCCCTCGGACCAGGCCGTGCTGAAGGGGTGCAGCTCGCCGGCGCGCAGGGCGTTCTTCAGTCGGAACTCCAGCGGGTCCAACCCCAGCTCACGCGCGACGCGCTCCATGTGGCGCTCCACCGCCCAGAACCCTTGCGGCACGCCGTAGCCGCGGTAGGCGCCAGACGGCGGGCGGTTGGAGTAGACGATGTCGGCGTGGAAGCGGATGTTGGGCTTCTCGCGGTAGGGACCGTCGCCCACGTAGAGCGCCATCGCCTTGTGGCCCGTGTTGCCGGTCACCGTCAGCGCGTGGCCGCCGTAGGCCCCCGTGTCGCTCAGGGCGTACATCTCGTTAGCGGTGATGGTGCCGTCCTTCTTCACACCGGTCCGCATGCGGATGCGCATCGGGTGGCGCGAGCGGGAGGCGGAGAACTCCTCGGCGCGCGTGTATTCGAAGCGCACCGGTCGCCCGGTGGCGATGGTCAGGTGCGCGGCCACGTCCTCGATGAGGATCTCCTGCTTGCCGCCGAAGCCGCCGCCGATGCGCGGCTTGATGACCCGGATGCGCTTGGCGGGCAGGCCCAGCACGGGTGCCAGCTGCCGCCGCACGTGGAAGGGCACTTGCGTGCTGGTGCGGATCACCAGCCGGTCGTCCTCGTCCCAATAGGTGACCACGACGTGGGGCTCGATGTGGGCCTGCTGCACTTTGGGGACCTCGTATGTGCCCTCGATGATCAGGTCGGCCTCCTGGAAGCCCCGTTCCACGTCGCCGATGTCGATGCGGATCCTGGCCGCAAGGTTGCGGCCGGGATCAGACTCGGCGAAGCCGACGTAATCGGGCTCGTCGTGGATGACCGGCGCGCCCTCCTGCAGGGCCTGCTCGAAATCGAGGACGGCCGGCAGGGGCTCGTACTCCACTTCGATCAGCTCCAGCGCCTGCTCGGCGATGGCCTCCGTCTCCGCCGCCACGAAGGCCACCCGATCCCCGACGAAGCGCACTTTGTTGTCCAGCGAAAAACTGTCCAGCGGTCCCGGGATGGGATCCGATTGGCCGGCGGTGGAATAGGGCACGCGCGGGATGTCCTGCCAGGTGAGCACCGCCGCCACACCCGGCAGGGCGCGCGCCTTCGAGGCGTCGATGCGCTTGATGCGGGCATGGGCCAGCGGGCTGTGCAGCACCTTGGCCACCAGCATGCCGCGCATCTCCAGATCGGCGGTGAAGGCCGGTTTGCCCTGCACCAGTTTCACCGCGTCCACCTTGAGCTCCGGCTGCCCCACCGAGCGGCGGGCCTCGGCCTGCGGCGCCAGTCGGATGCGCGGCAGGACCCCCGTCCGCGTGAGCGTCTCCCGGTCGCCCCACGCCGGCTGCCCTTCCTGGGGCTGGCCCTCATCAGGCGACGCGAGCAGGTCCGGCCCGGCCGGCGGGATGACCGAGACGGGCGCGACGGTCTCGCCGCGCATGAAGGCTGCCGCGCGCAGCACCGCCTGCACAGGCTTGAGATAACCCGTGCAGCGGCAGAGCACGCCGGATAGGGCCTGGCGCACCTCAGCCTCGCTGGGGTCGGAGTTCTTCTCCAGCAGAGCGCGCGCCGCCAGCACCATGGCCGGGGTGCAGTAGCCGCACTGAATGGCCCCCGTCTCGACGAAGGCCTGCTGGATGGCGTGCAGCCCCTCAGTCCGCCGCCAGCCCTGTTCGGGGTGCTCGCCGACGGCCTCGATGGTGGTGATGGACTTGCCCTCGGCCTGGGCGGCGAACATCACGCACGAGTTCACCGGTTCCCCGTCGATCAACACGGCACAGGCGCCGCACTCGCCCGTATCACAGCCGCGCTTCACACCGAAGAGCCCGAACTCCTCGCGCAGCACCTCCAGCAGCGTCGCCTCCGCCGGGACTTCCAGCTCCACCGCCACGCCGTTGAGTGTAAATCGCACGATCATCAGCCCGCCACCTCCGCCACCAGCCGCCGCACCAGGATCTCGGCGACCGCGGCGCGATAGGCCGCACTGGCCCATTCATCCTCCGCCTGTGCGTAAGCCCGGCGCGCCGTCGCCGGGGCTTCTTCAGGCGTTGTATCCGCGATCCGCCGGGGATGCGCGCCGTGGCCGCCCAGGGCCACGCCCAGCGAGCCGTCCCCAGCGCGCGCCACGGCCGCGCACAGGATGGGCCGGTCGGCCGGAGTGCGCGCCACCTGATCGTAGGCCAGCCTTACTGGCTCCTGCCAGCGCAGGGCGGTCACCAGCCAGCGCGACCCATCACCGCGCCCGGCCAGCAATTCCGTCAGGGCAACCCAGCCGCCCCCCGGATGCACCGCCGCCTGAGCGCCAAGAGCGAGCAGGGCCGTGACCAGAGGCGAGCGTCCGTCGCACGCCATCAGCGCGCCGCCCAGTGTGACCATGCTGCGCAGGTTGCGCGTCGCCTCCAGGCGTACGGCCTGCGCCAGGGCCGGCGGCACACCCGGTCCGGCTTCTGCCAGAGCCTGCAGCTTGAGCGTCGCCCCGGCTGTCACACGCCCATCCTGGACCTGGAAACCGTCCAGGCCCAGGTGCGAGAGATCGATGACCGCCTGCAGCCGGCGGCGCTGCGGCACCAGCGCCGTGCCGCCCGCCAGGGGCACACCCGCCTGCAGCAGGGCGATGGCCTCCTGCAGGTTTTTCGGTCGATGGTACTCCAGAGGGGACATGGAAACCCTCACTCCTCGTCGGGGTAGACTTTCCAACCCAGCGCTTCCAACTGCTCCGGATCCACCTGCCCGCCAGGGTAGTCAGCCAGCGTGGCCTCCGCCTCGGCGCCCAGTGTCCCGTCGGGCAGCCACAGTTCGCCGCGGCAGACGGCCAACCGGCCCCTGCGTCGCACCACATGCCCCGTCAGGCGCAGTGGCTGGCCGATGGGAACCGGCTTGCGATAGTGGACCTGGAGCTTGGCCGTGACCATGAAGTGGTGGTTTTCGCCCACCATGGTGGCGCGGCCCACCACCTCGTCCAGCATGGCGGCGATGATGCCGCCGTGGACCACGCCGGGATAGCCCTGGTAGCGCTCCGGCACAGTGTAGCGTGCCTCCACCTGCCCCGGGCCGACCTCGTAGAAGGCCATGCCCAGGCCATAGCTGTTCTCCACACCACAAACGAAGCAGTGCAGCGAGTTTGGCTGTTTGACGCGACTGGTCTGCTGTTCCAAGAGCGCCTCCTACGCCTTGCCCTGCGGACTGAAGGTATCGATCAGGAGCTTGACGTCGCCGCCCACGGGGTACAGGATGGGGCAAGTGGCTCCGTGATCGATGTACTCCTGCACCTTGGCGCGCGCCTCTTGCGGCGTGCCGGAAGCGGTGATGCGCAGCACCAGATCCTCCGGCACCAGGTGTTTCGCCTGCTGGATCTGCTCGTGGGTGGCCGGCCAGCCCAGGATGGATTGAATCTCGGCCACGACGTCCTGGGAGACGCCGCTGGCCTTGGCGATGTGCGGCTGTTGGGCCAGGTATTGCGTCAGCAGCCCGCGGCTGGTATCGATGGCCCGATCGTGGTCCTCGTCCACCGAGCACACCACCAGTTGCGGGCGGTCGATGTCCTCCAGCTTGCGGCCGGCGCGCCGCGCACCGGCTTCCAGACGCTCCAGGGCCTGATCGTTGTACTCCGGCGGCACACAGTAGTTGAGCACCGCGCCGTCGGCGATCTCACCCGTCAGTTCCATCATCTTCGGGCCGGTGGCGCCGATATAGATGGGCACATTGCGCGGCTCGCGCCGCCCGTGAACCACGTCCAGCTCGATCCCGTCCACGTGATGGAATTCGCCGTGGAAGGTGACGCGCTCCATGTTCAGCAAGCGGCGCAAGACCTCCACCGTCTCGCGCATGGCCTTGAGCGGCTTGCGGCGCTCGATGCCCACGTTCTTGGCCAGCGGGTCCCACCAGGCACCTATACCGCAGATGATGCGATCGGGCGCCAGATCGTCCAGCGTCAGGAAGGTGGCCGCCAGCAGGCCGATGTTGCGCGTCCAGTTGTTGATGACACCCGAGCCGATCTTGATGCGCTCCGTTACCGCGGCGTAGGCGGCCATGGGGACGATGGCGTCGCGCACCAGCCGCGATTCCGCCTGCCAGACGGCCTCGAAACCCTTGGCTTCTGCGTAACGGGCGTACTCCAGGCCGTCGCGCAGGTCGTGGGCATCCTGTAGGTAAAGTGCAACTCGCTGCATATCCCTTACTCCCTCTCGGTTGAATTGACAATCGCTTCCCGCCATTCTGCGCCCAACTGCTCCAGGTCCTCCGGATTGTCGAGGTCCAGGGCCACTGAAGGCAAGCTGCAAACCTCCACGCGCACGCCGCTTTCCTGAGCGCGCGCCAGATGGCGGTGGAAACTGTCCGGGCCGAATTCATACTCGATGAGGCCGGGAGGCGCCGACAACAAAGCGTTGGTGCCCGTGCCGTGATGGTCGGGCGCCAGCACCACGATCGGGGCTTCCTTGGCGTGGGCGATGAAGTCCTCGATGGCCTCGGCGGTGATCAGGGGCAGGTCCGCCGGCAGCACGAGCACCGCTGAGACCCCGTATCCCTGCGCCACGAGCGTGGCCCGGATCAACGCCCGGTCCAGGCGCGGCTTGCCGCGCTCGGTCACCGTGCGCGCCCCGTGCTTGCGCGCCAGTGCCAGCGCGCTCGAATCGCGGCTGACGACGAGCGTGTGCTCAATGGCCGGCACCTTCGCCAGCACGTCCAGCGTATTCACGAGCAGCCGCCGGCTCAACCTGGCGCGCTGCTCGCGCGTCAGTACCGGGGCCAGACGAGACTTGGCACGGTTCAGGGGCTTGACAGGCACGATCGCCCAGATGGTCACACGGATACCTCCCCCACCAATAATCCTTGCGCGAATTCGATGACGGCGCGCGCCAGAGCCAGGCGGTCCTCGATGGATCGCATGATCGTCTGCGCGACGAGCGTCTGCAAACCCAGGGCCGCTATCTCCCGTTCCTGGTCACGGTCCTCCTGATCGAGCACGAACGCCTTCAACAGACAATTGTAATGTTCCGCCACAGCCAGGGCCGTGGGCTCCACGCCCAATTCAGCGAACATCTTCGCCGCCGGCCCTTTGATCGCCCGCCCTCCGACGATGGGCGAGACGGCCACGACGGTCTTCGAAACCAGGGCCTGGCGCATGCCGGAGACCGCCAGGATGGGGTCCAGGCTCACCCAGGGGTTGGAGGGGCAGAACACGACCAGCGCGGCGGTCTCGATGGCCTGCAGCACACCGGGCGCTGGCCTGGCCCGCTGCGCGCCCTGGAAGCGAAAGCCCTGCACGCGCGGCGTGCAGCGCCGGGCGACGAAGTACTCCTGGAAGGACAATTCCCCCTCTTCGGTGAGCACCATCGTGCTCACCGGATCGTCGCTCATGGGCAGCACCCGTACGGACACCCCCAGCGTCCGGCACAGGTCGGCCGTCACCCGGCTCAGCCGCTGGCCGGCGCGCATCCGGTGTGTGCGCTCCACATGCATCGCCAGGTCCCGATCGCCGATGCGGAACCAGGTGGGGCCGCCCAGCGACCCCAGGGCCTGCAGGAAATTCCAGCTCTCATCCGCCCGGCCCCAGCCGCGCTGCGGATCGGCCAGGCCGGCCAGCGTGTAGACCACCGTGTCCAGGTCGGGGCAGATGCGCAGGCCCAGGTGCTCGAAATCGTCGCCCGTATTGACCACCACGCTGAGCGAGTCCGGCGGCAGAGTGCCAGCCAGACCCTGCACCAATTTGGCGCCCCCCACGCCGCCCGCCAGTGCCACCACCTTCATCGCCACATCACCACCTGGTCCAGCGGCCGGCGCGCCGTCCCGGCTCCGGCACCCTCCGGATAACCGAGCAAGACCGCGCCCTGCGGCTGCCAGTCCTGCGGCAGGTTCAACACGCGGCGCACGGCATCGGGAGCGAAAAGCGGCGCACAGACCCAGCACGCGCCGAGCCCCTCGGCCTGGGCCGCCAGGAGCGAGAGCGCTCCGGCCATGGCCACGCTCTGTACAGCCATGATGTGTTCCGCCCTCTGCCGCCTTTCGTCAGGGTAGCGGTCCATGTCTTCCATGCTCAGGCCCATGATCAGCAGCGCCGGCGCGCCCAGCAGCCGTTTCCGATTGCGTCCCATCCTGGCTTCGATCTCCGCTGCGGGCAGGCCCTCCCTGGCCAGATCCTCCCTCCAGGAGGCTTCCATCGCTTCCACCAGCCGCCGGCGCACCTCAACCTGCTGCACCACCACGAAGCGCCACGGCTGGCGATTGTGTGCCGAGGGTGCTCGCGTCGCGGCCTGCAGGATGCGCAGCAACTTCTCGCGCGGCACGGGCCGCCGCTCGAAGCGCCGGATGGAGCGCCGCTCGCGCACCAGGGCATAGAAAGCCTCTGCCGCCTTCATGCCCCCACGGTCACCGCCTCAGGACGGATCTTGCACATCACACGCTCCGTCCGCGGCGGGCTCCCGTAATCCGCAGGCAGGGTGTACTTCTCGATCAGGCGGTCGAGGTGCTCGACGGCGCCTTCCTCGACCATCTCCACCACCTCGCCCCGGATCTGCACGTAGCGCAGCGGATTCTCGGGGTCCATGATGGCCAGAGCCACCTTGGGCCGGGCGCGCATGTTGCGCTCCTTGACGCGGCCTTTGCGCGTGTTGATCCGGATCAAGTCGTCCTGCATGTCGAACCATACCGGCGTCACCTGCGGCGAACCATCCGGCATGATGGTCGCCAGAAAAGCGAAAGCCCGGATACCATCCGAGAACAGGTGACGGACTTCCAGGGGTATTATCGATTCCACAACCACCTCCAGCACATGCGCAGGCCCGACGAGGGGTCAAGCGTGTCTGCGAGGGCAGCGGGTAGAGAGACGCAGGACGCAGGACATGAGATACGGGAGGCAGGACGCAAGACACAAGTCGCAAGTCTCAAGTCACAGGTCTCTCTGCTGCACAGGGCAATGTCGCTCTCCTGTGAGCGGCCGGGGGCTGGCTCTCGCCGGCACCCTGCACATCCCTAATCATACCGCTGCTGCACCAACCTCGGCCCACGACCTGCAGGGTCGGCATCAGCGAAACAGGTCCAACTCGCGCGGGCGCAGCAGTTCCGCCAGCGACCCGTCGTGCGGCGGATAGCGCAGGCCGCGCAGATGGACCACCGGACACCCTTCGTCCGCCTGCCCCATCAACAACGAGGCGGCTGCAGCCACCTCGTCGGCCAATCCCACCTGCGTCACCTGCAACCTGCGCCCGAAGAGATCCGGCCTGCCGCGCAGGTCCAACAACGCTGGGAGCCCGGCCACGCCGATCGCCACGCCGACGGTGCCCATGCGCCAGGCCCGGCCGTGCGAGTCGATGATGAGCACAGCCGGTCGGACGCCGCAGGCCGCCTCCAGCCGATCACGCAGCCGCCGGGCGGAGGCATCGGGGTCCTCCGGCAGCAACAGCACCCGTTCCCCTGCAGCCTGGTCGACGTTGGAATGGTCGATGCCGGCGTTGGCGCAGACGAAGCCCAGGCGGTGTTCGACGATGATCAGGCCGGGCCGGACGCGCAGCACCTCGCGGCTCTCGAGCAGGATGAGCTCGACAAGGCGCGGATCCTTCTCCGCCCGCTCAGCCAGCTCGTGGGCCGGCGCTGAAGGGGTGACGTCCTGCAGGTCCACCAGCCGCCCTTCGGCCTTGGAGACCACCTTCTGAGCGACGACGATCACGTCGCCCGCCTCCAGGCGCAGCGCGGCCGCCTCGAGCCCCTCCAGGATGAGGGCTGCCAGGTCATCCCCCGGACGGATTCTGGGGAACCCCGGCAGCGCGGTGAGGCTCATGCTGGCGGCCATGGCGTGAACGTCAATCTACAGGCGGCTGCTGTTCGCCCGTGATGCGTATGCCGGCGCCGCGCATCTTGTAGCGCCGGTTGATCCCGATCAGGACGCTGGTCAACCCTTCGGCAACCACCGCGTTCTGCAGTGGGCCGGCGTCCCACCCGGTGAGATCGGCGGCCGCCGCCAGCTGCAGCACCTGCTCGCGGGCCGCCTCGCTATTCCCACAGACCAGGACATCGCAGGGGACCGGGTGGTCATCCAGCAGATGTTCGTGGGAGATGTTCTGGAACGCGGCCACCACCTGGACGCCTTCGCCCAGGATCTGCTGCGCCTCCATGCTGGCGCTTCCCGCTTCGGGTACGTTCACCACCCACACTTCCGGTGGTTTGAGCGGCACGGTCACGTCCACGAGCACCTTGCCCTGCAGCTTGTCTTTCAAGGCCTCGAGCGTGGCGCGGTGGGCACTGTAGGGAACGGTGAGCACGGCGATGTCGCACAGACGCGCCGCGTCCTCGTTGAGCATGCCCGCCGCCACCTCGCGCCCCAGCCGCTCGTTCACGGCCTGCGCGGCGCGCTGCGCCTTCTCCAGCGTGCGAGAGCCGATGATGATGTGATAGCCCGCCTTGGCCCAGCGATAGGCCAGGCCCGAACCTTCCTTGCCCGTGCCGCCCAGTATTCCCAGGGTCAGGATCAGTCGATCAGTCATGGTCTCTCCATGTCGCGCGGTCAATAGACCGTCGTCCCTCAATCCGCCGGGACATAGCCCCGGTAGCGCTCCCAGACCGCCGGCACCAGCTCGCGCGCCCGGGCGGTGATCTCCGCCTCGTCCAGCGTCAGCAGCCGACGGTCCTTCATCAACACTTTACCATTCACCATCGTCGTGGTGACCATCGATTCGTGAAAGCCGAAGATGATGTGCCAGGGCAGATTCCCCTCCCCCAGCGGCGTGGTGGCATGGTAGTCCACGAAGATCAAATCAGCGTACGCGCCGGGGACCAGCACGCCCAGCGGCGCTTCGGGAAAGAACTGCCCCGCCAGCGCGGCGTTGTTGTGCACCGCCATCTGCACCACCAAGTCGCCCGGCATGCGGCGTGGGTCACGACGCCATGCCTTGTGCAACAAATAGGCCGTCTTCCACTCGACCCACATCGCGTTCGAGAACCCGTCGTTGCCCAGGCACACCGGCACCCCGGCCCGCATCATGGACTCGACATCAGCCACGCCCACCGCGTTGTTCATATTGGAGCGCGGCTGATGCGTGACCCAGGTCCCGCTCTCTTTGAGCAGTTCCAGTTCGCGGGCATCGACGTGAACCGCATGCGCCACGATGCTCCGTCCCCCCAGGATACCATGACGTTGAAGCCTGTCGACGGCGCGCAGCCCCGACCTGGCCAGGCTGTCGTATTCGTCCTCCTCGTGCTCTGCCACGTGGATGTGGAAGCCGGCCCCCTCAGGGGCCGCGGCACGGCAAGCCTCCAGGGTCTCGTCGGAGAGCGTCAGGCTGGCGTGCAGCCCGAAGGTGGCCCGCACCCGCCCCTCGGCGACGGGTCCCTGCTGACAGCGGCGCAGGAAGCGCACGTTCTCCTCGATCCCCAGGCGAGCCTTTTCCGGCCCATCGCGGTCAGTGACCTCGTAGCACAACACAGCCCGCAGGCCGGACTGGTCCACGGCCTGGGCGATGACGTCCAGCGATCCTTCGATGGCGTTGGGGGAGGCATGATGGTCGATGAGCGTGGTGGTGCCGTGTTTGATGGCGTCGATCAGGCACACCAGCGCCGAATAGCGCACGTCATCGGCAGTGAGCGATTTGTCCAGCGGCCACCACAGCTTGCGCAGGATGTCGGGGAAATCGCGCGGCGGGCGCCCGGGGATGGCCATGCCGCGCGCGAAGGCGCCGTAAAAGTGGGTGTGGGCGCAGATGTTGCCCGGCATCACAAGCTGGCCCTGTGCGTCCAGCAGTTCTTCCTGTGCATGCTTCGCGCGCAGGTCCGCTTGCGGGCCGATCTCGGCGATGCGCCCCTCGCGAATGAGCAGGGCGTGGCCCTCCAGCAGACGGTTGGGCTGCTCCCAGGTCACCAGTCGGGCGTTGTGTATCAACATGTTCACCTTCCTTAATGGAACACGGTCGCCCAGCCGCCCGGCAGAGTCCAGCCACCATCCATGGCTTCCTGGACGATGAGCAGCGAATCACCGCGGAAAACGGCGCCGCGCACGTCCACCTTGGGCGTCACGCAGCCCGGCTGGGCGGTGAAGGCGGCGCGGGTAGCCTCTTGCGGCAGGTCACTGTGCGCGGCGACCATCTCCGCCGCGAAGTCCAGCAGCCGGGCGGCGCGCTGGCGCTCGTATTCGTTGGACGCGTAGTGGAGGCTGGTCTGCGCCAGGGCATGGGTCTCCCGCTCCCACGTCAGCCAACGACCGGGCTCAGACATCCTGCGGCCTCTCCCGGCGGGCGATCTCGCGCGCCAGCCAATCCTGGTCCACGGGCAGGCGCTTCACGCGCACGCCGGTGGCGTGGTAGACAGCGTTGGTGATGGCGGGCGTGGTGGGGATGCTCGAGATCTCACCGATACCCTTGGCGCCGTAGGGGCCCTCGCCAGTCGGGTGTTCGACGACGATGGGGATGATCTGCGGCGTGAGCACGATGGAGGGCATGCGATAGCGGGCCAGCCGATCGGTGATGACCCGGCCCTCCTCGACGATGAACTCTTCCGTCAAGGCGTTGCCCAGGCCCATCATGACCCCGCCCTCGATCTGCCCCTGCAGGCCCAGCGGGTTGATGACACGCCCCACGTCGTTGGCGGCGATGACGCGCAGCACGCGCACCTCCCCCGTCTCCAGGTCCACCTCCACCTCAGCGGCCTGGGTCGCGAAGGAATACGCGAAGTGCATGTCGCCGCCGGTGCCCAGCGGTTGGGTCTTGGGCGCCCAATACTCGTAGGTCGCTTTGGGCTCGCGGCCTTCGGCCTTCATCATGGCCACCGCCTCGCCCAGGGGCACGCTGTGCCCGTTCACCTGGGCCAGACCTTCGACGAAGCGCACTCCCTCCGGCGGCACGTCGTACTTCTCCGCCAGGGTCGTTGCCACCGCCTGGCGCACCACGTCGGAGGCCAGGCGCACGGCGTTGCCCGTGACGTAGGTCTGACGCGAGGCCGTGGTTGGGCCGCCATCGGGCGTCAGGTCGGTGTCGGAGAGCAGCACGCGCACCTTCTCCAGCGGCAGCGACAGCTCCTCGGCGGCGATCATCTGCAGCACGGCCACCAGGCCCTGGCCGATCTCGGCCGAGGAGGTGCGCACTTCGGCGGTGCCGTCGGTGAAGAGTTCCACCTCCGCGGAGGCCTTGTCCGGCGCGCCGCCGCCCAGGCCCGTGTTCTTGAAGGCCACCGCCAGCCCCCAGGCCCGCACCCGGTTGGGCGCGCCCGGAACCACCTGCGGCTTGAAGGGATCCCGGCCGCCGCTCAGGCGGCGCATCTCGGCCTCCACCCTGTCGATGCATTCCAACAGGCCGACGGACTCCGTCAGCAGCTGCCCCGTGTTGGTCACGGATCCCACGCGCAGCGCGTTCTTGCGCCGCAGCTCGACGGGATCCATGCCCAGGCGCTCGGCCAACTGGTCCATGGCCGACTCCACCGCGAAGCACGACTGCGTCACACCGAAGCCGCGGAAGGCGCCCGAGGGCGGGTTGTTGGTGTACATGGCATAGCAATCGGCCTTGACGTGCGGCACGATGTAGGGACCGGTGGAATGGGTGGTGGCGCGGGTCATCACCTTTTCCCCCAGCGAGGCGTAGGCCCCGGAGTCGCCGTAGAGCTCGGTCTGCGCCGCCACCAGCGTGCCGTCCCGCTTGACTCCCAGCCGCACACGGATCTGAGTCGCGTGGCGCTTGGGGTGCACCAGCAGGCTCTCGTGGCGATCGTAGAGCACCTTCACCGGTCGGCCGGTGGCCTGCGCCAGCAGCGCGGCGTGGATCTGGCCAGCGATGTCCTCCTTGCCACCGAAACCGCCGCCGATCAGCGTCCCGATCACGCGCACCTTCTCCGGCGGCAGCGCCAGACAGCGGGCGATCTGATCGCGGTCGGCATAAGGGATCTGGGACCCCACGTAGACCTCGATGCGCCCCTCCGCTGTGAGGCGTGCGATGCTGCACTCGGGCTCCATGAAGGCGTGCTCCATGGTGGGCGTGTGGTACACCTCGTCCAGGATGACCTCCGCCTGGGCGAAGCCCTCTTCGATATCACCCTTGCGCACCTTGATGTGTTTGAGCAGGTTGCCGCTCTCGTGCACCAGCGGCGCATCTGGCTGACGGGCCTGGACAGGATCGCTCACCACGGGCAGGGGCTCATACTCGGCCTCGATCAGCTCCAGCGCCTGTGTGGCGATCTCGCGCCTCTCCGCCGCCACCAGGGCCACCGCGTCGCCCACGTAGCGCACCTTCTCGCCCACCCCCACCAGCGCCGGCCAATCGTGGATCACCAGCCCGTGGTTGCGCTCGCCGGGGATGTCCTCGGCGGTCAGCACCGCCACGACGCCCGGAAGGTCTTTGGCCTTCGCCACGTCCAGCCGTTTGAGGATGGCGTGCGGCACGCCGGCGCGCAGCGCCCGGCCGTGCAGCAGCCCGGGGAAATCGTAGTCGTCGGCGAACCTGGCCGCCCCGGTCACCTTCGCCACGGCGTCGGGCCGCGGCACCACGTGGCCCACGACGCGCGTTCCCTCGGCGGCGGGCAGCTCGGGCCCGGATATCGGCTAGCCGGTCTTCAGGGAACGCGCCGCGGCCCGTACAGCGCGGATGATGGAGGGGTAGCCAGCGCAGCGGCACAGCGTGTCCTTCAGGGCCTGGCGGATCACCTCTTCATCGGGATCGGATTCGCGCTCCAGCAGGGCAGCAGCGGTCATGATCTGACCGGGGATGCAGAAGCCGCACTGCACGGCGCCCTGCTTGACGAAGGCCTCCTGCAGGGGATGCAGGCGCTCTCCCTGGGCCAGACCCTCGATGGTCGTCACCTTGCGCCCGGCCGCCTTGGCGGCCGGCAGGCTGCAGGAGAGCACCGGCTCGCCGTCCAGCAGCACGGTGCAGGTACCGCACTCCGCCTCGTTGCAGCCGATCTTCGTGCCCGTCAGGCCCAGGCGGTAGCGCAGCACGTCGGCCAGCATCTCGCCAGGGGCGACCTCAACTTCGACTGCCTCTCCATTGACCCACAATTTCAGCATGTCCATTCCAAACACCCCATCGAAAACGGAAGGAGCAGGGATTGGGCGACCAGGTGCCGGGCAGCGCGCATCGCGGTGCCCATCCCTAGGCTGTCACCTTCTCGCCCGCGGCACGGGCGTGAGCAGTGTACAAGGTACGGCGCAGCAGCACACCGATCAGATGCTGGCGATATTCGGCCGTGGCGCGATGACGGCTGGTGCGCACGCGCGCCTCCGCCAACAAGGCCAGCCGGGCCGCTTCCAGCGCCGCCTCGTCCAGCGCCCGACCCCGCAGCGCCTCCTCGGCACCCCTGGCCCGCAATGGTTTCGGCCCCGCCGGACCTACGGCTATGCGCACGTCGGCGATCTCGCCGGCCGGGCCGCAGCGGACCCAGGCACCCATATTCAGGATGGCAATCGCCACGCCCTGCGGCCGCATCACCCGCCGGAAGGCTGAACCCTCCCGCGGGCCGCTGGCCGGAAAGCGGAAGGAGACCAGGATCTCCCGCTCCCGATCGAAGGTGGTCTGCCCCGGGCCGGCGAAAAGCGCTTCCAGCGGCTCCCAGCGGCGGCCGTCGCGCGAGGCGATCTGCGCCTCCGCCCCCAGCGAGAGCAGCGCGATGGTTCCGTCGCCCGCCGGCAGCGCGTGGGCCACGTTCCCGCCGATGGTGGCCACATTGCGCACCTGCGGGCCGCCGATCAGGCTGCAGGCCTCCACCAGCGCCCTGCCCCGCTCCCGGAACAACGGGCTTTCGATGATCTCATGATGCGTGAGCGCCGCCCCCAGCTCGATGCGCTCCCCCTCCTGCCGCACCTGGCGCATTTCGCGGATGCCGCTCACGTCCACCATCAGGTCCACCGGCGGATGGCGTCCCTGTTGCATGTCCAGCAACAGGTCCGTCCCGCCGGCGATGATGGCCGTCGGGCCTTGGGCGGCGTGCAAGAGAGCCAGTGCCTCCTCCACGCTGCCAGGTCGCACGTACTGCTTCCAGAGTGCCATGTTCGGTTTTCGCTTTGGGTTTTGTCGTCGGGGATCGGCTGGCACTTTCCGACGAGCGGGGATGCTCGACGCCGTTGCAGGCCCTCCCTGCATACGACCACCGATCCTACGAGGTTTCATCATTCTAGCACGCCCGAATCAGGACGACAAGCGCCTCCTTTCACATCTAATGTATGACAATGATCGGCCCTCTCGTGCCGAGAGGCTCCCACGCCGCCCCGTCTTCACCACCGCACCGGCAGCCCGGGCGTGGGAGCCCGGGCGGCTGATTGAACCGAACGAGCAGGGGCGGATCCCACGCCGCCCCGTCCCCACCGCCGCACCGCCCGCCCGGGCATGGGAGCCCGGGCTGCTGATTGAACCGAAACGAGCAGGGGCGGCTCCTACGCCGCCCCGACCCCACCGCCGCACCGCCCGCCCGGGCATGGGAGCCCGGGCTGCTGATTGAACCGAAACGAGCAGGGGCGGATCCCACGCCGCCCCGTCCCCGCCGCCGCACCGCCCGCCCGGGCGTGGGAGCCCGGGCGGCTGGCTGGGAAGCGAGGGCTGCGGATTGCCGGCCGGCGCCCTAGAGGACTGGCGCGCCGGGCTGGCGCGCCAGGAACCGCCCCATCCCCGCTCGCCCCAGCCATTGCTCGCCGTCGACGATGAGCTGACCTCGCAAATAGACCTTCTCCGGATATCCCTTCAGCTCCCAGCCCTCGTACAGGTTGTAGTCGGTGCGATGGCGGGCGTGGGCCACGCCGTAGGTGAGCTGGCGGTCGGGATCCCAGACCACGATGTCGGCGTCCGCTCCGGGCACCAGCGCCCCCTTGCGCGGGTACAGGCCGAAGATCTTGGCCGGGTTGGTGCTGGTCAGCGCCACGAACTGGTTGGCAGTGACGCGCCCGCTGCCGACGCCGTAGGTCCACAGGATGGGCATGCGGTCGCCCACGCCGGGGAGCCCGTTGGGGATCTTGGTGAAATCCGCGGCGCCCAGCTCCTTACCCGGGATGGCCACCTGCTGGCCCTCGTACTCGATGGGCCGGGTGCCGTCGAAGAAGAAGGGGCAGTGGTCCGTCCCCACCGTCTGCAGGCTCCCATCTCCCAGCCCCTCCCACAGAGCCTGGTTGTCCGCCTGCGTGCGCATGGGCGGCGAGCAGATCCACTTGGCACCGTCGGGGCGTTTCAGGTGCTCCTCCGTGAAGAACAGGTACTGCGGGCAGGTCTCGCCCATGACGGGCAGGTCGCGGGCGCGGCCGTAGCGCAGCTGGTCCAGCCCGCCGGCGGTGTTCATGTGCACCACGTAGAGCGGCGCCTGCGCCTGCGCGGCCAGCGCCACCCCGCGCAGCACGGACTCCACGGCGCCCCAGGCGGGGCGCGTACGGGCGTGCCAGTCGGGGCTGAGGTGCCCGGCGGCCAGGGCTTCCGCCACCAGCACGTCGATCACGTCACCGTTCTCCGCGTGCAGCATGGTGAGCATGCCGTGCTCGGCGGCGACGCGCAGCACCTGGAAGATCTCCCCGTCCTGCAGCCGCAGGCGCCCGTTGTAGGCCGTGAAGACCTTCAGGGTGGTGATGCCGCGCTCGACCAGACGCGGGATGGCCCGCAAGACCTTCTCGTCCAGATGGGTGACGTTCATGTGGAAGCCGAAATCCACCGCCGCCTTGCCGTCGGCCTTGGCATGCCAGGCGTCGATGGCCTGATCGAAGCTCTCGAAGTCCTGCGGCACGAAATCGATCACGGTGGTGGTGCCGCCGAAGGCGGCGGCTTTCATCCCCGTGTAGTGATCGTCGGAGGAAACCGTATTGAACATGGGCAGATCGAAGTGAGTATGCGGATCGACCCCGCCAGGCATGATCAGCCTGCCCGACACGTCCACCACTTCTGCCCCGGCGGCGTCCAGGTCCTTCCCGACGGCAGCGATCTTCTCGCCTTCCAGCAAGACCTCCGCCTGGAAGGTCTCGGCGGCTGTAATCAGTGTCCCACCGCGCAGCAGGATCTTCGACATGCGCCAAACTCCTGTAAAGGGATTGGGGGCCTGCGTGCCCTGCTGTCCATTATAGGACGGAGTTCATGCCTGCCCAGTGAACATGGACACCATCTGGGCCGATGAGCCGCGCGCGCTGAGGCCGGTGGGGTATACTGCTGGCGTCATCCCCCACACCCATCGACGAACTCCGGACGGCTTCGAGCCGGAGCCTTGAGAGGGATCACCATGCCAACCCTGCTGCTCAAGAACGCCGAATTGCTGCTCACCATGGACGACCAGGAACGTCGCATCCCCGGCGGCGGTCTCTACGTCCGCGATAATGTCATCGAGCAGGTCGGCCCCAGCGACACGCTGCCCGATGAGGCCGATACGGTCATCAACGCCCGGGGCATGTTGATCCTCCCCGGCCTGATCAACACGCACCACCACCTGTACCAGACGCTGACGCGCGCCCTGCCCGGCGCCCAGGACGTTGAGCTCTTCGATTGGCTGGTGCGTCTGTACCCCGTCTGGGGCGAGCTGAGCGACGAGGCGGTGTACGTCTCGGCCATGGTGGGCCTGGCGGAGATGGTGCGCACCGGCTGCACCACCACCAGCGACCATCTCTACCTCTTCCCCAACGACAGCACACTGGAGGCCGAGATCCGCGCCGCCCAGGAACTGGGCGTGCGCTTCCACCCCACGCGCGGCTCCATGAGCCTGGGACGCTCCAAGGGCGGCCTGCCCCCCGACCACGTGGTGCAGGAGGAAGCAGCCATCCTGCGCGACAGCCGGCTGGCCATCGAGCGCTTCCACGACCCCGAACCCTATTCCATGTGCCGCGTCGGCCTGGCGCCGTGCTCGCCCTTCTCGGTCACCGGCGATCTGATGCGCGAGGCGGCGGCGCTGGCGCGCAGCTACGAGGCCGTGCGCCTGCACACCCACGTGGCGGAGACCCAAGACGAGGAGGCCTTCTGCCTGGAGCGCTTCGGCATGCGCCCGGCGGAGTACATGCGTCAGTTGGGCTGGGTGGGGCCGGACGTGTGGTGGGCCCACGCCATCTGGCTCAACGACGACGAGATCCAGATGCTGGCCGATACGGGCACCGGCGTGGCGCACTGCCCCACTTCCAACATGCGTCTGGGATCAGGCATCGCCAGGATCAAGGAGATGCGCGAGGCCGGCGTGCGGGTTGGGCTGGCGCTGGATGGCTCCGCCTCCAACGACGGCAACAACATGCTGGGGGAAGCGCGCATGGCCATGCTGCTGCAACGCGTCAACAAAGGTGCTGCGGCTTTCAGTGTGATGGATGCACTGGAATTGGCTACGCGCGGCTCGGCACAGGTGCTGGGGCGCGACGATATCGGCCAACTCGCTCCAGGCAAGGCGGCAGATTTCATAGGCCTGCGCCTGAACCGGCTTGAGCTGGCCGGCGGCGCGGTGCACGACCCGGCAGCGGCCGTGCTGCTATGCACACCCTACGGCGTCGACCTCTCGGTGATCAACGGGCAGCAGGTGGTGCGGGACGGCGAACTGCTGGGCCCCGACCTGCACTCGCTGATCGCCCGACACAACGCGCTGGCCAAGGCCATGGCCGACCTGCACCCGGCGGCGTAGCGTCAGGATCACATTGGAAGGTCTATCCCCCCGCCCCTTTCGACAGGCTCAGGATGGCGGGGGCCTGCATTCGGGGCCATGGGGACCGGCCCATGTGTCGGCCCTGCGATCCGATCGGAATGACCAGCAGCGGAGATGGAGGCGGACACGGGGGACAGGGCATAGGTCTCCCCCCACCCTGCCGCGGGTAGGGGCGCGGCGTGCCGTGCCCCTGCGACAGACTCAAGCATCGCATCTGGATTTCCGGCAGCGCCACTCTTCGACAGCCTCAGGATGGCGCTGTCCGCGGGCAGTGCGCCGCTGGAGGGACCTCCCCCTTCGTCATTCAAGGTGGCCCGGCCAAATGAATGACGAATGAGGGATCTCCCAGCCAGGAGGGAGATCCTCACGCTCCCTGCGGTCGCTCGCAATGACACCTGCGTGGGAGGCGACGCCCCCGCGCTCGTCGCTCGCACGCGATGATCGCACCCCATCTGTCATTGCGGGCGGCCCTGCCGCCGAAGCAATTTCCCCCTTCATCGCGCAGGTTGGCGCGGCGGGGCAGAGGCGCAGGGAGGCCTTTACGCGGCCACCCTGATGGTTCCTCCCCTCACGCGCCCGCCCACGGCGGCTTCAGTTCAGGAAATACTCCGTCCCGCAATAGTGGCAGACGATCACGCCCTTGCCGGCCAGCTTGAGCTCGCCGCCGCAGCGCTTGCAGCGATCCAGCTCGCGCAGGCTGCTGGCGTCCTGCGAATACAGCACCCCATCGTCCCAATTGATGTAGCCGCTGAAGAGGCCCATGCCCACCAGCGCATGGACCTGCTGCTGCACGACATCGCGCGTCGAACCCAACTCCAGCACCAGGTCACTGATGGGCACCTCGCCGCGGCTCTTCACGATGTCCAGGATGCGCCGCAGCACCTCGCGCTTCTGCGCCTCGTGCCCCTCCTGCGCGGTCCGCACCAGCAAAAAGACCCCGGCGCCCAACAGCGGCAGCACCGCCACGGCCAGCAACCCCCCGCCGAAGAGAGCCCCCGTCACCCGCAGGCGGCCCGAAGCCACGTTGGCACCGATCCAGAGCACGCCGACGGCGGCCAGGACAGCACCCCCGATCAGCAACAGCCAGGCGATCGTCTTCCCGCTTTTCAAAGTGAACCCTCCTCGCTAACCGAAACCGCGCCCGCCGCCGCCGCCACCACCGCCGCCGCTGAACCCGCCGCCGCTGAACCCGCCGCCGCCGCTCGACCCGCTGGAAGAGGGCGCCGAGCCCAGGATCTGGCCCGTGCTGTTCAGCAGCGTGGTCAGCCCGTCGCTCATGCTTTGCAGGCTGGTCGCCAGCCCATCTGACATCCCCTGCAGGCCTGCACCCTGGGCGCCCCCCGCCATGGATCGGGCAGGCGAAGCCAGCACGCCGCGCCCGCCGCGCGCGTGTCCGCCCACGAACCCGCCGTAGGGCACGTACCAGCCAGGCGCCGGCACGTTCTCCATGCGCGAGAACTTGTGGATCCACGATCGGTTCATGCCAAAGGCCACCGCGTAAGGCAGGTAGCGGTCGAAGAGCTCGCCGGCCTGCTTCAGGTCCGCCAGCTTGTCGATGCGCTCCAGGTAGGCCTTGAAGGCACGCCAGCGCGCGGCCGCCTCGGCGCCCTGGCGCGTCTTGGCCGGCATCGCCTTGCCGAGGATGAGCAGCCCTACCCCCGCGACGATCAGGGCCGCCGGGACGCAGAGCAGCACCGAACTGATCTCGATCAGCAAGGGGCCGACGAACCAGATACCGACGACCCCCGGCACCATGGCCGCGATCCCGATCCACTTCCAGAGGGCACGCACCCGGTCGGGCCGCTTCTCGAAGAATCCGCGCTTCACCAACTCATCATAGAGCTTGTCCTGGATCTTGGGCAGATGGCGATAGAAGCGATTGCGCAGGTCGCTCAGCTTTCGCTCGCGCTTGCTGTCGCGCGGAAAGATGGCGCGCATGATGGCCCGTTCGTAAGGCCGCAGGTCATCCCAGGCCTTGTCCGTCCTGCGGAAGATGAAGTCCTTGGCGCTGCCGAAGAGCGACGGCCGCTCGACTTCCTCGATGACCAGATAGCCCCGACGCGCTAGGCCCAGGATGGAGGCCACCACGTCGCGCATGTCCACCCTCTCGTCGATCAACGCGCCCAGCACGCCGACCGGAAGATCGTCCGGGGGCTCAGAGATATATTCAGGGATGGGGCCCACATCGGGGTCCCGGCCGCGCGTGTACCAGACCAGGTAGACCAGCAAAGTGCCGCCGAGCACGATGGCCAGCGCGACGACGATCGCCAGCAGCACCAGCCACGGGCGCACCTTGCGGTCGAAGTACTCCTGGCGGTCGAAGTCCGCCTGCCAGGAGGGCGGTGTGGCGGGGATCACGCCGTGGGTGAACTCGACGCCGATCTCGAAGGTGCCGGAAGGGGAAAGCATCTCGTCGGCGACGTAGGTCACCGTGCGCCCGTCCTCGCTCTGCTGCCACTTGGCCGCCACGCCGGCCGAATCGATGTCCAGGAAACTGGCCCCGCGCGGCAGGCTGACCGTCACAGTAGATTCGAGGACGGGAAAGTCGCGCTCGTCGTCGATGGCAATCCACTGCAGCTTATCCCCCGTATCGTAGATGCGCACCGCGCCGCGCACCGTGTAGGCCAGGTCGAAGGTGCGCACGGCGTTGCTGGTGGGAGGGAAATACCAGCGGATGCTCAACTTGTCTCCATAATCGGCAACCCTGAAGCGGTAGGCATTGGAGGAAGCGTCATCGCGCACGTAGGCCTGTCCGCCGGGCTCAGAGACGCTGACGTCGAAGATTCCCTCCGTCTTGTCCAGCGGGATCTCCGCGTAGCCGTAGGTGAATGTGCCGCTGGTGAAGGCGATGGTCTGGCGTTCTATCACCCGCAGATCGCCGTTGGGCAGGATGGTCAGGAAGACGTCGAAGCGATCCCAGTAGAGATCCTTGGACTGCGCCTGGGCACCCGGCACGGGCGCCAGGGAGAGCAAAACGAAGGCCAACAGCAACAGGGTCAGGACACGTCGGGCACGCATGAAACCTCCTTACATGGCCAAGGGACGATCGATCTGTGCCGGCGGCCTGCGACCGCCACGATCAGTCTCCTATGATACACACGCCGCCGCAGGAAGTCGAGCCGACAGCCATCTGACCCCTGGCAGACGCCAGCGGCCGCCGAGGGCCTTTCAGCCCCGCTCGCGCAGCAGCCGCCACAACAGGTCGCGCGTTTTCGATGGCGGAACGGTCAGATCCTTGAGGCGCCGCGCCGTGAGCAGCCGCTCCCCGGTCGTATAGAGAAAGGTAAAACGCCGCCATTTCTCGGCGCGAATGGGGTTGGTCAGGCGCTGCAGCGGCCCCAGTTCGATCTTGTAGTAGGGTTCCATGGCCCGCAGGTGATCCGGCTCGTCCTGCAGCAGGTCAATGCGCCGCACGAGCTCGTGGCCGCGCACCGGCGCCAGGTAGCGCACCGACCAGCGCTCCTCACCAAAGGCCGCCGTCTGATAGAAGGCCAGCCAGTCGACGCGCACCGTCTTCGGCGCCCGCTGCAGGGGGATGCGATACCAGCCCAGCACGCGAGCGATCTCCAGGTCGCGCGGCCGATTCATCACGGCCACCAGCACCAGGTCATCAAGATTTGGCTGCTGCATGGGAATCCCCCTTCCGTAGCTCCGTCAGCACTGCAGGTCGGACGGCGGCTGCTCGTCCTTCCCCCTCAGCACCCGCCAGGCCTGCACGATCTCCCCCTTCCAGGCGTGCTCCAACAGCCGCGCCAGCCGCTCTCCCAGGCGCCGGCCGACCTCGCCCCGCCGCGCCAGGAACCAGCAGGCCAGGGCCAGCAGCGCCAAGAGCAGGCCCACCGAAAGCAGCGTTCCCAGGTTCTGCCCGAAGGCCTTCAGCGCCTCCTCGGCGATCAGCCGGTACCAGGCCGCATCGCTGCCTGCGCCCCCGGCGGGAACAGGAGCAGGGATCGCCGTGGCCGTTCGCGTGAGCGTAGCGCCGGAGGTCGCGGTCGCTTTCGGCGGCAGGCGCTGCGTGGGGCTCGGCGTCACGGTCGCCGTCGGCTCGGGAGCCGGCACGCCCAGCAGCGAGACGCCTCCTTCCAGCAGGACCCCCATGCGCAGTCCATCCGGCGAGAAGGCGCAGCCGCCGGCCAGCGGCCGGTAAACCTGCTGCGCTACCTCCTGCCAGCGATAGACCTCCCACAGGTGGACTTGCCCATCGTCGGTGCAGGCGTAGAGCAGGGAACCATCGGGCGAGAAACCCACCTGCACCACAGAGCCTGTGAGCGCGAAAGCGCCCTGCTCCTGACGCGTCGCGGCGTCCCAGACCCTCACCTCCCCGCTGTGGGTGCCGAAGGCCAGCAGCCGATCGTTCTCGGGCGAGAAGGCCACCGTCGTCACCGGGCTGCTCGGCGAGAGGCGGCGCGACCAGCGGAAGTAGGTCCGGAAGCCACCTTCCTCGCTCACCACCCACAGGCTCAAGAACCCATCCGCAGATCCCAGGGCCAGCAGATCGCCCTGACGCGAGAAGGCCGCATCCAGAATGGCGAAGCCCGGCTCGCCCACCTCCCTGGCCGCAGCCACGACGCCGTCGGCCACCCTCCAGCCCAGGAAGCGGTTGTCGCCGTACCCGGCGACCAGGTTCAGCCCGCTGGGCGTGAAGGCCAGCGATTCCACCGTGTACTCGTCGTTGTCGTCCAGCACATCGCTCGACGCCAGGCCCTCACGTGAGGCGAACCACAGCCTGGCCGAGGTATCGAAGGAGGCCGACGCCAGCAGGTCACGGTCGCGCGGCGAGAAGGCCAGAGCGGCAATGCGCGCCTCGTGCCCGCGGACCTCGCCGAGCAGTTCAGCGCTGGCCGCGCTCCACAGGCGCAGCGTACCCTCGGCAAAGCCGACCGCCAGAAGCGGGCTGCCGGTCATGCCGAAGGCGAGCGCGCTGGCTTTGGCCCGGCCGGGATAAGGCAGGAATGCCACCTGCTCCAGTCGGGCGGCGTTCTGCGGTGAGATGGGTTCCAGAGCGGGTTGCGGCGTCGGTGCAGCAGGCGGCGCTCCGAGAGCGACCGCAGGGCCGGAAGCCCAGCCCAGCGTCAGGAGCATCAGCAGGCCCAGGAGGCTGATGCGGGCCACCCCTCCGGTCCCTGCACGGTTTGCCCAGGCCATCGATTCTATCCCCCCTCGGACTGACCTATTCTAGCATGCCGACGCGGGACAGGACCATCCTCAGACCGACACACCCGCTAGGCCCGCGTGGGCGAGCCCCCCGGCCGGAGGTGCAGCCTGCCTTCGGGCACCTCCCACCGCGCCGGCACGCGGGACTCAGCAGGGGCGGCGAGACGCCGCCCCTGCCGGGTCCGAATGCGATGATGAGAGGTCAGCGATCAGCCGGCGAGTTCCTTCACCAATCCCACCTCTTCGTTGAAGGCTTTGATCAGCTCGTCGATCTGCTCCACCTGCTGCTGCACCGACGTCCAGTAGTCGCGCTTGTACCACTGGTCGACGATCTCCTCGTAGGTCCGGCCCTGCTGTTCCACCCAGGTGAAGTACTTCAGATTGTGGACCCGGCGCCGGTCGACATAGCGCAGCTCGAGCAGGTTATCGGTGGTCAGGCCCTGCAGGTACTGCGCGAAGTGCGCCGCTGCATCCTGCTTGCGGTACTCACCGGTCTCCTGATGCATCTCCTGCAGGCGGCTCTGGTAGAGCTCCATGGAATCCGTCAGCACGGTGAGCACCACATCCTCTTCACCGAGTTCGTAGTATTTGGCGAACTTGATGGCCATGGTCAGGTTGGCGATGCCGGAGAAGCCCAACAGGTCGAGTTGGCCCACAAAATCCTCGGGCACGCCCTGCTCCACCAGGTAAGCCCGGCCGGCGGGCTCATTGAAGAGACGCGCCAGATTGACCACGGCGTTGTCATCGATGTCGATGACCAGATCGGTGTTCTTGACGTTGTGGATCCAGGGCACGTGCTTGTCACCGATACCCTCGATGCGGTGTGCGCCGAAGCCGTTCTCGAGCAGCGTCGGGCACTGCAGTGCCTCGCCAGCGCCGACCTTGCTGGCGGGGAAGCGCTGCTTCAGATAGTCGCCGCAGGCGATGGTCCCGGCCGAGCCGGTAGTGAGCACCACGCCGGCGTAATTCCCCGCCGGCCCCAGTTCCTGTTCCAGCACTTCCTCCATGGCATGTCCGGTCACGTCGTAGTGCCAGAGGTAGTTGCCGAACTCCTCGAACTGGTTGAAGATCATCACGTTATCGCCCGAGCGACGCAGTTCCCAGACCTTGTCGAAAATCTCCTTCACGTTGGATTCGCTGCCTGGGGTCTTGATGACCTCGCCGGCGATCTTGGCCAGCCAGTCGAAGCGTTCCTTGCTCATGCCCTCCGGCAGGATGGCGATGGACTGGCAGGCCAGCAATGCCGAGTCGTAGGCACCGCCGCGGCAGTAGTTGCCGGTGGATGGCCAGACGGCTTTTTGCGTGGTGGGATCGAACTGGCCGGTCACCAGACGCGGCACCAGGCAGCCGAAGGCCGCCCCCACCTTATGGGCCCCCGTCGGGAACCATTTGCCCACCAGGGCGATGACGCGCGCCGGAACGCCCGTCAGGCTGCTCGGAAATTCGATGTAATTCACACCGTTGAAACCACCGCCGCTGGGAACGGGTTCGTTCTTCCAGGTGATGCGGAACAGATTGAGTGGGTTGACGTCCCACAGCCCGACGTCCTTGAGCTGCTCCTTGATGGCAGCGGGGATCAGCGCAGGGTCTTTCATCTGGGCGAAGGTGGGGATGATGATGCCGCGCTCGCGCACGCGGTCCATGGCACGCTTTCGCCCGTCAGCTTCGATATGCAGATCGATCATGATGTCTCTCGTCTCCTGTCATTGAGTATTGGGTGATTGGGGCCGATCCACGTCCGCGGGTGCCTCCCGCACGACGTAAAGCGGACGGCCCTTGACCTCGTCATAAAGGCGCCCGATGTATTCGCCGACGATGCCCAGCGATATGAGCTGCACGCCTCCCAGGAAGAGCACGGCGATCAATGTCGTCGCCTGCCCGTGGAAGGCCTGGCTGCCGGCCAGCCGCAAGGCGATGACCACCGGTATCGCCAGCGCGCTCACCCCGGCGCAGAAGAAGCCCATGTAGGTCGCGATCTGCAGCGGGAAATAAGAGAAGCCCGTGATCGCGTCCAGCGCCAGACGGAACATCTTGCGGAAGGGATATTTGGTCTCGCCGGCGAGGCGGGCGGCGCGCTTGTAGGGCACGCCGACCTGGCGGAAACCGACCCAGGCCACCATGCCGCGCGGGAAGCGGTGCCGCTCCCGCATGCGCTTCAACACCTCCACCACCTGCCGGTCCAACAGACGGAAGTCGCCTGTGTCCATGGGGATGCCCACGTCGGTGATGCGGTAGATCAGGCGGTAGAAAAGCGCCGCGGTGAACTTCTTAAACCAGGTCTCCCCCTCGCGCTCGGTGCGCACGGCGTAGACCACATCGTAGCCCTCCCGCCAGCGCGCCACCAGATCGGGGATGACCTCCGGCGGGTCCTGCAGGTCGGCGTCCATGACCACCACGGCGCGGCCGCGGCTGTAGTCCAGCCCGGCCGTGATGGCGATCTGGTGCCCGAAATTACGGGCGAAGATCACCGGCCGGACGCGGGGATCCTGCTCTGCCAGGCCGAGGATCAGCTCGGTGGATCCGTCCGTGCTGCCGTCGTCCACCAGGATCAGCTCCCACGATTCGCCCAGACCCTCCATGACCTCGCGCACCCGCCGGTACAGTTCGGGCAGGATCTCCACCTCATTGTAGACCGGCACGGCAACGGTGATCGTCACTGCTTCACGCGCTTCCATCACAGACACCCCCTTCCCCTCCAGGGTCGCTCATCCAGGGATGCATCAGATACGAGTGATTCGCAGGCCACCCACACGCCAATCCCTTCGGCACCGAGGCCACACCTGACGAGCATGCAATGCCCGCCCGGCCCGCAATACCTCATCAGCCCAAGATCTCCCGCAAGGCTGCCAGGTCCGGCGGGATGACCGTCGCCTCGCCCGCAGCCTGCATGGCAGCCTTGACGTCCTTCAGGCCGTTCCCGGTGTTGAGCACCACAATGCGCTCCTCGGGCGCCACCAGGCCGTCGCGCACGGCCACCACCAAGCCGGCGTAGGCCGTGGCCCCCGCCGGCTCGGCGAAGACCGCCGCCTCGCGCCCCAGGGCGCGCATGGCCTGCAGGATCTCCTCGTCGGGCACCGCCACGTAAGCCCCACCCGTCTGGGTCGCAGCACGCAGCGCGCGCAGGCCATCGCGCGGCAGATCTACGGAAATGCTGTCCGCCATGGTGTCGGCGCTCACCGGCTCGATCTGCTCCGTCCCGGCGGCGAAGGCGTTGTAGATGGCCGCCGACCCGGTGGACTGCACGCCGAAGAGGCGCGGTACCTTCTCGATCCACCCCAGCGCCTTCAAGTCCTTGAAGCCCTTGTGCAGCCCGGAGATGATGTTGCCGTCGCCAACGGACACGAAGACCGCGTCGGGCACCACCCAGCCGGCGTCGGGCGACTCCTGCAGCGCGGCCGTCAACTGTTCGCAGATCTCGTAGGCAGCCGTCTTCTTGCCTTCGGCTGTGAAGGGGTTGTAACCCGTGTTGCGGCAGTACCAGCCCAGGGCCTCGGCAGCCTGCAGCGTCAGATCGAAGGCGTCGTCGTAGGTGCCGTCCACCAGCACCACCCGTGCGCCGAAGATGAGCAGCTGTGCCACCTTGGCCTGCGGCGCGGATTTGGGGGCCAGGATGACGGCCGGCACCCCGGCGGCGGCAGCCATGCCTGCCAGCGCCGCGCCGGCGTTGCCCGTGGAAGCGGTGATGACCACTTCGGCCTCGATCTCCTGCGCCCGCGCTACGGCCACCGCGCTGGCGCGGTCCTTGAAGGAGGCCGTGGGATTGCGGCCGTCGTCCTTCAGCCACAGGTCCTGCAGGCCGAGGCCGGCGGCCAGCCTGGTCGGCCGGAACAGCGGCGTCCAGCCCACGGCCCGCAGCGGCGAGCCCATGTGGCCCGGGTCCTCTACCGGCAGCAGCGGCAGGTAGCGCCAGATGGAGGTGTCCCGCGACTGGCTGATGGCCGCCGGGCTCCATCGCGCCGCAATGGCTTCGTAGTCCAGCATCACGTCCAGATTGCCGCCGTCCTGCGGACAGGTGTAGACCACCTCGTCGGGCCCGTAGGACCGGCCGCAGACAGAGCATCGATAACCGACGAACTTCGACAACGACTTCCTCCTCTTCTTCTCAATCCGGCGTGTCGGGCCTTTCGCCGCGGGGAACGTTCCCCATCACACGCCCTATCAGGTCGTCTCTTCGAGCACGGGAACCAATGCGCGCGACTTGACGTCGATCAGCCCCAGGTCCGACATGCCGGCCTCGGGAATCGAGGGCAGCGAGATGAAAGAAAGGGTCATGAAGGGCGCCGCCAGCGGGCAGCCCAGCGAGGCCGCCGCGCGGCGCACCTGCCGCAGCCCGGCATCCACCTCGGCAGGCGGCGCCTCGCTCATCAGCCCCGCCAGAGGCAGGGGCAGCAGGCTGAGCACCCGCCCTTCGGCGGCGGCCACGAACCCCCCCTGGCTCTCCGCCAGGGCGCGTACGCAGAGCGCCATGTCGGCGTCATCCGTTCCCACGACCAGGATGTTGTGGTGATCATGGGCCACCGAGCCGGCGATGGCGCCGCGCTCGAGCCCAAAGCCTTTCGCCCAGGCCACCGCCATGGTGCCGGATTTGCCGTGGCGCTCCACCGCCGCCAGCTTGAGCACGTCCTGGGCCGGGTCCGCCTGGACCAGACCGTCCCGCACGGGCAGGGTCGCCCGGCGCAGATGGTTGGTGATCTGGTCAGGGATGATCTCGATGGCGCGCACGGTCGCCCGCGAGCCCTCTGCCGGGAAGGCAAAATGCTCGGGCTGCGTCCCGCGCTGCACCCGCACCGTCTGCTTGAGCCAGGCGGGGTAGGCAACCGGCTCGACCGGGCTGACCAGTTGCCCCTCGCGCGCCACAAGCCGGCCGCCCACGAAGACGGCCTGCGGCTCGGGGTTTTCCAGCGCCGCGCAGAGCACGACGTCCGCCAACCGGCCGGGGGCGATGGCTCCGATGTGCCCCTCCATGCGGAAGTGCAGCGCGGCGTTGATCGTCGCCATCTGGATGGCCTGCATGGGCGGCAGCCCGAGCTCGATGGCCCGCCGCAGGTTGTAGTCGATGTGCCCTTCGGCCGAGATGTCCGAGGGGTGCTTATCATCCGTGCAGAACATCAGATGGCGAGTGTCCAGTCCCGCCTGCACCACGCCCCGGATCAAGGTATCAAGGTTGCGCTCGGAACTGCCCTCGCGCACCATGACTGCCATTCCCACGGCCAGGCGGGCTTCCAGTTGCTCGAAAGTGACGCACTCGTGGTCGTCCGAGAGACCGGCGACGGCGTAGGCCTCCAGTTCAGCGCCCTGCAGGCCGATGGCGTGGCCATTGGCCGGTTTGTTGCGCGCGCGCGCCGCGAGCACCTTGCGCAGGTGCTCCTCGGAGATCTCCAGCACCTTGGAGGGGTCCAGCTCACCCAGGCTCAGGGCGCGCTCCCAATCGAGCATACGCTCCACCTCGGCCGGCCCCATCTCGGCGCCGGCCGTCTCCAGGCCGGGGGCGGTCGGCACGCGCGAGGACACCTGAACGAAGAGGCGGTAGGGCAGCTCATCGGCCCCCGCCAGGAAGGCCTCCACACCCCGGTAGCCGGCCACGTTGGCCACCTCCATCGGGTCGATGAAGAGCGAGGTGGTGCCTTTCGGCACGATGATCTGCGCCAGGCGCTCGGGCGTGAGCAAGGTGCTCTCGATGTGCACGTGGGCGTCGATGAAGCCCGGCAGGGCGAACAGGCCGTGGGCATCGTGGACCCGGCGCGCCTCGGCGCGCAGGCCGCGTCGGATGGAGGTCACAACGCCGTCATAGACACCGATGTCAGCCTCGATCACCCGCCCGCGATAGACGTCCGCCAGGCGCACGTCGCGGATGATCAAGTCAAGGGGCCGCCGGCCCAGCGCGGCTTCTATGCGCGCCCGCAGGCGCTCGAAGCGATCCATGCAATCCTCTCTGCCATCCACGAGCTACGGGTGGCCCATCCTTCTGCGACGGCTCACGGCGGGCGCCGCCGATTCGGAGATCCCGACGCCTCCCACGCTTCTACCTTCTCAGAGCCCAAAGCTGAAGGATCATTCCACCTGATGGCCTGTGATTTATGCTGCCGCCCGCACCGGACGGGCATTTCGCGGGGGCGACCCGGCGGGTCGCCCCCAGCCAGATTGTTGGCGTTGAGGTCGTGCCTCGACCTCAGACGCCGCGCTCGCCCCGAATGTAGGGCGTGCCCAGCGCGGCCGGTGCCCCGAGTTTCTTGCGCATCGCCTCGCGCGAGCCGATCACCAGTACGGCGATGGTGAACAAGTAGGGCAGCATGTTGGTGAAGTAGTTGAGCAGCGGGTCGCGCAGGATGAGGTGCAGGTTCCAGGGCAGCACCGGCGCCCCCTGCAGGTCCAACGGCAGGCGACGGATGGCGCCGAAGAGGTAGGAGCCGAAGGCGGCCCGGAAGGGGTCCCAGCCGGCGAAGATGACCAACCCCACGGCGATCCACCCCTGCCCGGCTGTGACGCCCTCGATCCAGAGCGGCGTGATGGCCAGGGTCAGGCTGGCGCCGGCCATGCCGGCCAGCAGACCGCCCACCAGCACGTACAGATAGCGCAGCCGGTCGACGTGAATGCCCAGCGCGTCGGCCGCGGCCGGATACTCGCCCACGGCGCGCATGTGCAGACCGGGGCGCGTGCGGTTGATGATGAACCAGGCCAGCGGCACCAGCAGGAAGCCGATGTACACCACCACGCTGTGCTGGAAGAAGATCTTGCCCAGCACGGGGATGTCGGCCAGCAGGGGAATGTCGAAGGCCGGCAGGCGCGGCGCGTCGCGCACGTCGATGAGCGGCCAGCCGATGACGGAGCTCATGCCGAAACCGACGAAGGTCAGCGCCAGCCCGCTGACCACCTGGTCGCCGCGCAGCGTGATGGACACCAGGGCGTGCAGCAGGCTGAACAGCCCGCCGACCAGTATTCCCATCGCCAGGCCCAACCAGGGGTTACCCGTCACGTGGGAGACGCGGAAAGCCGTCACGGCGCCCATCAACATCATGCCCTCGACGCCCAGGTTGAGCACACCCGCCCGTTCGGAGAAGACCTCCCCGATGGTCGCGTAGAGCACCGGCGTTCCGGAGGCCACGCCTGCGGCCAGGATGGTCGTGAAGAAGATCAGATAGTCGCTCATGACCCGCTCGCCTCCGCCGCTCGCTCAACGATCCTTTCAGGCCGGAGGATGCGCACACGATACTGCAACAACAACTCACCTCCGATGACGACGAACAGGATGATCCCATTCAGCATCTGCACGATGCCAAAGGGTTGGATCTGATCACCGCCCACCAGCAGCCCACCGAAAAGGTACGAGACCAGGATCACACCCCAGGGGTTGAGCTTGGCCAGCCAGGCGATGATGATGGCCGTGAAGCCGTAGCCCGGCGAAAAACGCTCCTGCAGCAGGTGCACGACGCCGGAGAGCTCGCTCATGCCTGCCAACCCGGCCAGCCCGCCGCTGACCATCATCACCAACACAATGTTGCGCTTGAGGTTCATGCCGGCGTAGCGAGCCGCCTCGGGGTTGTCGCCGATGACGCGGATCTCGTAGCCCCATTTGGTGTATTTCAGGATGTACCAGACGACCACCACGGCCGCCACGCCGAACAGGATGCCCAGGTGTGCCGTGAGACCGCGGAAGATGGGGAACCTGTCGCTGAGGTCCATCAGGCGCGGCAGCCAGGCGTTGCGCGGGAAGCGGGGCGAGAGCCCGAAGCCGCGCAGCGCCCACGGGCCGTAGATGAAGTAATTGTTGAAGAAGATGGCCACGTAGTTGAGCATCAACGTGGTGATTATCTCGTTCACGTTCAACCACGCCTTGAGCACACCGGGGATGGCGCCGTAGAGCGCTCCCCCCAGGAATCCCGCCAGCATCATGGCCGGGATCATGATCCATGGGGAGGTCTCCGGCGACAGCAGGTGCAGCGCTACACCCGTCGTGGCCCAGGCGCCGATGAAGAGCTGACCTTCGGCGCCGATATTCCACATGCGCATGCGGAAGGCCAGGGCCACACCGACACCGGTCAGGATGAGCGGCGTCGCCTTCACCGTGGTGTCGGAGAGCGGATAGATCTCTCCCCTCAACCAGCCGGCCGGTGTGCCGAAGGCGGCACTGAAGATGCGCGAGTAAGCCAGGCGCGGGTCCACCCCCACGATGGACAACAGCACGGCGCCCACGGCCAATGCGGCCAGGATGAGGATGATGGGTGAGATCCACATCAACCAGCGCGGTTGCTCGAGTCGGCGTTCGATCTTGACGCGCCAGGACCGTGGGCCGGGATTCCCAGAGACCAGGCCCTCTGTGCCGGTGCTCATCATGCCTCCCCCTTCTCGGCGCCAGCCCCGACCCTGGTGCCTGCCATCTGCAGACCAAGTTCCTCGATGTCGGCATCCTCTGCGTCGACCACACTCATGATTTGTCCCTCGTAGATCACGGCGATGCGGTCCGCCAGGGAGAGGATCTCGTCCAGGTCCTCCGAGATCAGCAGCACTCCAGCGCCCTGATCGCGCTCCTGCAGCAGCAGGCGATGCACAGCTTCCGTGGCGCCCACGTCCAGGCCGCGCGTAGGGTGGACGGCGATGACGACGCGCGGATCCCCCGAGAGCTCGCGCGCCAGGATCATCTTCTGCAGATTGCCGCCCGAGAGCAGTCGCGAGGGCGTGTCTATGGAGGGCGTGACGATGTCGAAGGTCTGCACCAACTCCACGGCCTGCTTGCGCAGGGCGACGCGGTTGATGCGCCATCCGTTGCCGATGGGTGGCCAACGATAATTGCGCAGCGCCAGGTTCTCGGCCACACTCAGATTGGGCACACTGCCCACGCCGTGGCGATCCTCAGGGATGTAGGCGACGCCCTCTTTGATGAGCACCACCGGGGCCGCGTTGGTCACCTCCTTGCCATGCACGCGCACCACACCGCCCATCACCGGCCGCAGTCCGCAAATGGCCTGGGCCAACTCGCGCTGGCCGTTCCCGGCCACGCCTGCCAGGCCCAGGATCTCACCGGAGCGCACCTGGAGGGAAACCCCTTTCAATGCCGGCAGGCCCTTGTCATCCTCGGCCTGCAGGTCCTCCACCTCCATCACCACTTCGCCCGCCTTGGCGGGCTTCTTCTCTATCCGGAAGAGCACTTCCCGGCCGACCATCAAGTGTGCCAGCTCCTTCTTGGTCACGCTGGAGGCCTCCACCCCGGCCGCCTCCAGGCGCCCGCGGCGCAGCACGGTGATGCGATCCGCGATGGCCAGCACTTCGTCCAGCTTGTGGCTGATGAAGATGATGGTGTGTCCGGATTTGGCCATCCCGCGCAGGGTCTGGAAGAGATCCTCCACCTCCTGCGGCGTGAGCACCGCCGTGGGTTCGTCCATGATCAGGATGGTGGCGCCCCGATAGAGCATCTTGAGCACCTCGACGCGCTGCTGCTCGCCCACCGAGAGCTGCCAGATCTTGGAGCTGGGGTCCACGTCCAAGTTGTAGCGCTCACTGAGCTCGCGCACCGTACCCTCGATCTTCTGCGGATCCAGCAGGAAGCGCGGCTCGTCCATCCCGAGCATGATGTTCTCGGCGACGGAGAAAGAGGGCACCAGCATGAAGTGCTGATGGATCATGCCGATCCCTTGTCGTATGGCGTCCTTCGGGGATCCGAAGCTCACGCGTTCGCCGCGCACCCGAATCTCGCCCTCATCAGGCTGGTAAAGGCCTGAGAGGATGTTCATCAGCGTGCTCTTGCCGGCACCGTTCTCCCCCAACAGAGCGTGGACCTCCCCTTCGTACACGGTCAGGTCCACGTGATCGTTGGCCAACACGCCCGGGAAGCGCTTGACGATCCCCCGCATGTCGACCGCTGGAACGTCCACCTTAGCGCTAGATTCCATGTCTCTTCCCGATGGTGAACCCGGGGGGCTCCGGCATGGCCAGAGCCCCCGGGGACTTTACGGGGTCGGTCGTCGAGAGGGCTAGCCCTCCGGCATGGCCGGGATCTGGGCGTCGGGTACGAAGCCCTCCACCAGCCAGTTCATGCAGATGGTGCAGGCTTCCCGATCGAGGCCGAAGCTGTCGATGGTGGCCTGATCGAGACCTTCCAGGTCCTCCTGGGTGAGCGTGACACCTTCGGGGACGACCAGGTTGCCCTTGTTGTCGTAGATGGGGCCGGTGAAGAGATCGAAGCGCGTGATCTCACCGGAGGTCATCTTGTCCCACTTCTCCTGAGCGAGCGGGATGACCCAGTCGGGCACGGCGTCAGGGAACTCACCCTTGGTGATCCCCAGCACGCCCACGATACCCTCTTCGGCACCCATGTACCAGTCGGAAGGCTGCCAGGTTCCGGCCTTCACCTCTTCCGCGAACTGCGCGTAAGCCACGCCCCAGTTCCAGTAGGGCACGGTCAGGCAGCTCTCGGGGGCGGCGCTGCAGGAGGTGTCGCTGTCGTAGGCGATGCCCCACAGACCACGCTCACCGGCCGCCTGTACCGGGCCGGGGGTGTCGGCGCCGGTGACCACCACCGTCGCGCCGGCGTCGAGCAGGGATTGCGCAGCCTGGATCTCTTTGTCCGGATCGAACCAGGTGAAGATCCAGCGGATGTCAACCTCGCACTCGGGGCAGGTCTCGCGCACGCCCATGGTCAGGGCGTTGCCCAGGCGGATCACCTCGGCGATGGGCCAGGGGGCGATGAAGCCGACACGGTTGCTGCCATCTTCCTTGGCGCGCGCACCGGCGATCATGCCCGCCACGTACTTGGCCTGCTCCATGGCGCCGAAGAGATTACCGAAGTTGGTGTCGTTCTTCAGGAAGCCCGAAACGTGCAGGAAGGCCACGTCGGGGTATTCGGCGGCGATCTCCGGCATGCCGAACTGGAAGCCGAAGCTGGTGGCGATGATGGCGTCGAAGCCCTTGCGGGCCAGGCCGCGCATCACGCGGTCGGCGTCGGCGCCCTCAGGGATGGACTCCAGATAGACGGTGTGGACGCCCTCGACGTTGGCCTCCAGGTACTCGCGGCCCTCGTTGTGGGCATAGGTCCAGCCCGCGTCACCGATGGGGCCGACGTAAACGAAGGCCACGTTGAACATCCCTTCCTCGGGTTCGGGGATGCTGACGCCACCCGTCTCTTCAGCGGGGGTCGCTTCGCCGCCGGCAGGGGCCTCTTCGGTCTCGGCCGGGGCGGCACCGCCTTCTTCGCCGCCGGCGGCCGGCGTCTCAGCGGCGCCGCCGCAGGCCGCGATCAAAAGGGCGATGATGGTCAACAGGCCGAGAACCAGCCATAGTTTCTTGCTTTGCATCTCTAGCTCCTCCTCGAAGCTTTGCGTTCGATGGTTTGACTGCTCATGCAGGTCGTGTAGTCTTGGGCCGAGTCGCTCACCTCCTCTCCACGCCGACCGGGGTCACAGCACGACGCGCGTGCCCGTCTCGCCGGCCAGCGCACGCTCGATGTTCTCCGGGTTGGTGATGATGGCTTCCTTGCCACCGCGCTCCAGATACCCGATGATAGCCCTGATCTTGGGTTCCATGCTACCTTTGGCGAAGTGACCTTCCTCAAGGTAGCGCCTGGCTTCCTCCAGGGTCATCTTGTCCAGCCAGCGCTGGTTGGGCTTATTGTAGTTAAGGGCCACCTTCTCCACCGCGGTGGAGATCAGGAACAGGTCGGCGTCGATGCTGTTGGCCAGCAAAGCCGAAGCGAAATCCTTGTCGATGACGGCCTCGACGCCAACCAGGTTGCCGTCCTCATCCTCGACCACCGGTATACCGCCGCCGCCCACGCCGACGACCACGAAGCCGGCGTGGATCAGGGCCAGGATGGCATCGCGCTCGACGATGCGCTTCGGGATGGGGGAAGGCACCACGCGGCGCCAACCGCGGCCGGAGTCCTCCACCACAACCCACCCATCCTCATCGCGATGCTTGAGGGCCGTCGCTTCATCCATGAAGGACCCGATGGGCTTGCTGGGATTCTCGAAGGCGGGATCGTTGCGGTCCACCAGAACCTGCGTGACGACCGTGGCAGCCTGCTTGTCCATGCCCCGGCGCTTGAAATCGTTGTGCAGCGCGCGCTGGAACATGTAGCCGATGGCGCCCTGCGTGTCGGCCCCGCAGTAGTCGAGCGGCACGGTGTGCAGCTCGTGCGCCGAAAGCTCCGAGCGGCGCAGGATGAAACCCACCTGCGGACCGTTTCCATGCGTGACTGCCACGTCCCAGCCGGCCTGGATCATGCCCACGATGTGGCTCATGGATTCCGAAGCTGCGGCGAATTGGTCGGGGATCGTCTGATGCGCTTTGTCCTTGATCAGGGAATTGCCCCCTACGGCGACGACGGCGATCTTCTTTCCAGCTTCGTTGCTCATTGTGTCGCCCTCTCGCCTAGCGCATCGTCAAGGCCATGACGGCCTTCTGCACGTGGAGTCGGTTCTCGGCCTCATCGTATACCACACTTTGCGCGCTGTCGATAACGCCGTCGGTGACTTCGATGTTGCGATCGGCGGGCAGGGGATGCATGTAGATGGCATCCTCCTTCGCCAGCGCCATCTTGCGCTCATCGGTGATCCAGTCTTTGTACTTGTCCTGGATGTGCTTCCCTTCCTCGGGATCGGTGGTGGTCAGCAGCGGCCCCCAGGACTTGGCGTAGACCACATCCGCGTCCTTGAAGGCGGCTTCCATGTCGTCGACCACCTCGAAGCCCGTGCCGAACTTGCGCGCCTGCTCCTGCGCCTGCTCCATGATCTCCGGCATGAGTTTGAACTCGGGCGGGTGCGCCAGAACCACGTCCAGCCCGAAGCGCGGCATCTGCAGGATGAGCGACTGGGGCACGGAAATGGGCTTCAGATAGGAAGCGGCATAGGCCCAGGAGACGACCATCTTCTTACGCCGCAGATCGCGGCCCTTCTTCTCGATGATGGTCATCAGGTCTGCCAGGATCTGGAAGGGATGGTAGTAGTCGCACTGCATGTTGAGCACCGGCACGCGCGAGGCTCCCGCCACCAGGTTGAGGTAGCGATTGCCGATCCCCCAATCCACATGTCGGATGGCGATGCCGTCGAAGTAGCGGCCGAAGATCTCGCCCAGCTCCTTCTCGGTGTCGCCATGGGAGATCTGCGTCGTGCGGGACTCGATGAAGGCCGCGTGGCCGCCTAACTGGGCCATACCGGCTTCGAAGGAGCCGCGCGTGCGTGTGCTGCTGAAGAAGAACAGCATGGCGAGCACTTTGTCTCGCAGGTATGGATGGGGCTCACCGAGCGCACGCTTGCGCTTGAGGTCGAAAGCCACATCGAGCACCGTCTCGACCTCTTCCTTGCTGAAGTCGAGATCAGCGATCAGGTCGCGTCCGCGTAAACCAGTGATCATGGGGATTACCTCTCGTGAAAGATTGGCCCTGGAGGAGGGGGATCAGGGAGTGGTGATCAGCGATCAGTAATCAGCGATTGGCGATTACGGATCACTCCTTACCGATCACTCCTCACCCTTCCCTGTTCCCCACGCCCGGTCCTATTCCATCGCTCCGAGCACCAGAGACAACAGCGCCATGCGCATGACGACGCCGTTGAAGGCCTCGACCCAATAGCGGGCGTGTCGCGTGTCGTCGACGTCCGTCAGCAGCTCGTCCATGCGCGGCAGCGAGTGCAGGATGATGGCATCTGATTTGGCCTTGCGCATCAGCTCACGCGTCACCTTGTAGTTGGCGGGCGTGAGGCCGATGTCGCCCGTGCGCTCGTCGCGCGGCTTGGTGTAATCGGGCTGCACGACGGGCTCCATGTAGATCACATCGGCTTCGCCGATGACCTGCTCGATGTGCTCCACTTCCTGGTACTGCAGGTTGAGCTCGTCCAGCTCCTTCTTGAACTCATCGGTGAGGCACATCTCGGGCGGGGCGATGTAGGAGGCCTTGATGTCGAACTGGCTCATGGCGTAGCTCATGGAATGCATGGTGGGCATGCGCATATCGCCCACCAGCACGAAGTGCAACCCGTCCAGGCGCCCCAGCTCCTTGTAGATGGTGTACAGGTCGGTGAGCACCTGCGTGGGATGCTCCCCC
>JAJRUD010000008.1 GCA_024277995.1 Chloroflexota bacterium | reverse complement strand
TAATATGGCCGGAGCCGTACCGTGATGCCGAGAGTGGAGTGGGGCCGATGATCGCCGACCTGAATGAGAAGACGCTCGACGTGGTGGTCCCTGTCTTTAATGAGGCCGAGAGCATCCGCACCTTCCACGCTCGCCTGCGCAGGACACTGGCCGCCTTGCCCCTCAGCCGATGGCGCGTGCTCTATGTGGATGATGGGTCCAGCGATGATAGCGGGGTGATCCTGGAAGAACTGGCGGCCGCCGACCCAGAAGTCCAGGTGCTGCACCTCAGCCGCAACTTTGGACACCAGACGGCCCTGACCGCCGGCCTGGACCACACGCAGGCCGACATCGTGGTGACCATGGACGCCGACGGTCAGCACCCGCCTGAACTGATCCCCGAGATGCTGGAACTCTATCAGGCCGGCTATGAGGTGGTCCTGACGCAAAGGATCGAGGTCGAGGGCGCGCCCCGCATGAAGCGCTGGAGCTCGCACCTGTTCTACAGACTCCTGAACCTGGTGAGTGGGACGAAGGTGGTGCCGGGCGCGGCGGATTTTCGCCTGCTGGCCAACGACGTGGTTCACGGCCTGCGCGCCATGCGCGAGTATCATCGTTTCCTGCGCGGCATGATCGCCTGGATGGGCTACCGCACCATCATCCTGCCTTACCGGGAAGGCGCGCGCATCGCTGGCAGCTCCAAGTACACCCTGCGCAAGATGATGCGCCTGGCGCTGGACGCCGCCTTCTCTTTTTCTCTGGTGCCGCTCTACCTGGCCCTTCTTCTCGGCGGCATGTTCCTCGTTCTCGCCCTCGCCGAGGTCGTCTACGTCAGCGCGCTGTGGCTGAGCGGCAACCGGGCAGCCCTGGCCCCCGGATGGAGCTCGCTCATGTTCATGCTGCTCATCGTGGGCGGCACGCTCTCTGTGATCTTGGGGCTGATCGGCATCTACGTGGGCTATATCTTTCAGCAGGTCAAGCAGCGCCCGCTCTATCTCTTGCGGCGCGGCGCGCAGGGTGCCGGGGACCGCCTCGAGCGGGCCATGGCCCGGCATGAGGATGGGGGAGAAGGACCATCCGTGGGCGGCGGCTGAGAGGTGAGTCCACTCCGCGAGGAAGGCCAATCCGGGGGCTCTCAGGCTGGGACTGCACGACGGGCGGGCGGCCTGGCCGCGGCGCGCAGTTGGATCGGCCCGCTCCTTGGCGTGGCCGCACTGGTAGTGGCTTTCCGGCAGGTCCCATTCGCCGATCTGGGCGCATCCCTGAAAGGCATCCAATGGGGATGGATTGCGCTGGCTGTGCTGCTGCAGGTCCTGGCCGTGGCGGCGCGCGCCGAACGCTGGCTGTTCCTGCTTCCGCCGGATCAGCGCCTGGAGGATGCCTTTTGGAGCCAGAGCATAGGTTACCTGTTCACCAATCTGCTGCCGCTGAGGGCGGGCGAACTGGTGCGTTCGCTGGTGATGGCGCGCCGGGGCGGACTATCCTTCGTCCTGGTCGGAACCACCGTGGTCATGGAACGCCTGCTGGACATGGGGGTTGTTCTGCTGCTGTTGGTGCTCGTCATCCCGGCGATGCCGGTCCCCCCGGTCGTGGTGCGCGCCGGAGCGCTCCTGGGGGCGGGGGTGTTGCTGAGTGCGCTCTTGTTGGTGGGCGCAGCCCGCCGACGGGATGGTCTGGGGAGGTTGGTGGCGCGGGGCGAGACCCGATTCCCATCCTGGCTGGCGCTGGGCCTGCAGCGGATATGGCAGCCGCTGAGCCGCGCTTTGGTCGTGCTGAATCGCCCGGCACGCCTGTTGCCGGCGGCATGGTGGACCGTCCTTTCCTGGCTCTTGAGCGTCGCCCTGTATGTTGCAGTGCTGCGCGCTTTTCGTCCCGACGCGCGCCTGGTGGAAGCGGCCTTCATGGTCGTCGCGCTCACCATCGCCTTCACCGTCCCCTCGAGCCCGGGGTACATCGGGGTGTTCCACCTGGTGGGCCAGCAGGCGCTGGTGCTTCCCTTTGGCGGCAAATACGGAGCGGCCGAAGCTCTTGCCATCACCCTGGTGGTGCATCTGATCTTCTACCTGAACACCAGCCTGCTGGGCGCGCTGGGCCTGTGGCGCTTCGGGCTTTCGCTAGGCAGCCTGCGGGCAGGCCGTGATCTGGACGGCGGGGGGGTCGATGAGAGCTAGACACACCCGTCGCACAGCGAGAGGGCGAGGTGCGCTTCGCCACCAGATGCGCACGCTGGCTGCTGCGCGAACTCTTCTTGAGCCGATGGCCATGCGGCCCCTAGTGGTCTGCGCCTGTTCTTCGGGGCCGTTTGGATAAGACTCGCGGTAAACTTGCTCCGCGACAGGGGCTTTGGCCAAACAGGCGTTGACCTCAGCCCGGGACGTGGACCGCAGGTGGGGAGATCAAAGATGCCCCACACTGGTCCGGAAGTTTTACCAGGGAGCGTCGCGCTCGGCGAGGAGCCGCGCGCCCGCATTCTTGCCTGCTCAGAACCGGCGGCTCATGCCTCGTCATGATGGCAGGTACGGCCAAGGAGGTCTCACCTCGATGACGATACAACCGATGCTCAACGCCCTCGGGTATCTCGACCCCGGCAGCGGCAGTTACTTGTTGCAATTGCTGATCGCCGGAGCCCTGGGGACGCTCTTCGCCGTGAAGATGTTTTGGGGACGGATCAAGGGCTTCTTCGCCGAGAGGCTATTCGGGAAAAAGGATGAGGAAAAGATCGACGGCTGATCGGCTGCCGGCCTCCTTTCGCGATCCGAGCGGCTTTCTCTTCAAGCGTGACGGGGACCTGCTTCGACAGGTCAACCGCAGCTATCGCGAAACGTACGATCACCTGATGTCCTCAGGCCTCTATAAAAGCCTGGTACGGGAAGGGTTGCTGATCCCCCATGAAGAGGTGGCGCTCGATCTGGCTCTGGAGGCGCGGGCTTATCGCGTCCTCCGCCCAGAGCGGGTGGCCTTCATCTCTTACCCTTATGAATGGTGCTTCAGCCAGTTGAAGCACGCCGCCCTGGCGACGCTCCAAATCCAGAAGAGGGCCCTGGACCATGGCATGACGCTCAAGGACGCCAGCAGCTTCAACGTTCAGTTCGAAAAGGGGCGGCCGGTCTTGATCGACACCCTGTCCTTCGAGCGCGTCGTGGATGGCGAGCCATGGGAGGCTTATCGCCAATTCTGCCAGCATTTCCTGGCGCCGCTGGCGCTCATGGCCTATCGTGACATCCGGCTGAGTCGGTTGGCGGCTCTCTATCTCGATGGTATTCCCCTCGACATGGCTGTACGTTTGCTGCCAGCTCGAGCCTGGCTGCGCTTCGGGCTGCTGCTTCATCTGAGCCTGCATGCCCGTAGCCAGCGGCGCTTCGCCGGTTCCCCGGTGGCGCGGGCCCGTCGTCGGCGGCGCATGAGCCGCAGCGCCTTGATGGGTCTGATAGACAGCCTGGAGGGAGCCGTCCGCGGCTTACATTGGGAGCCGAAGGGTACGCCTTGGGCGGAGTATGGCCTGGGCGAGCACTATGCGCCCGAGGCGAAGCAGCTCAAGGAAAGCTGGGTCGGCCAGACACTGGCGCGTCTGCGACCCGGGGCAGTTTGGGACCTGGGAGCCAACGTGGGCCATTACAGTCGCCTGGCCAGTCGTCATGCCGGGCTGGTGGTGGCCATGGATGCTGACCCGGCTGCTGTAGAGCGAAGTTATCAGCGTGTCGTGACGGAGGGCACCGACAACATCCTGCCGCTGCTGGTCGACCTGACCAACCCAACCCCCGACCTGGGCTGGGCGCTTCGAGAGCGGACCTCGCTGCTCCGGCGTGGCCCGGCGGATGTGCTCCTTGTGCTGGCGCTCATCCATCATCTGGCCATTGGCAACAACCTGCCCCTGCCTGACCTGGCGGCTTTTTTCGCGCGCCTGGCGCCATGGTTGCTCATCGAATTCGTGCCCAAGCAAGACCCGCGCGTGTCGCAACTGCTCGCCGCGCGAAGGGATATCTTCCAGGACTACAGCGCCGAGGGTTTCGAGGCTGCCTTCGAGAAGCATTTCTTGGTGGAGGAGACCCTG
>JAJRUD010000146.1 GCA_024277995.1 Chloroflexota bacterium | reverse complement strand
TGGGCGGCCTGGATGCCAGGACGATGCCTGGCCAGCGCGTGCTGGTGCACGGCCGGCGCGACCTGCCCGGCCTGGTGATCGAACCGCCGCGCCAGGCGCGCCCCCCAGAGGCGGATGAGGGTGTGACACCCATCGATCAGCTCCTGGTGGACGTCGGCCTGCCGCCCCGCCGCGTCAGCCAGTTGGTCCGCCCCGGCGATCTGGTCTCCTTCGCCCAATCCCCTTTGGAACTCGGCGACGATCTGCTGGCCGGCCACTCGCTGGACAACCGCGCCTCGCTGGCCGCGCTCACCATCTGCCTGCAGGAACTCCAACGCCGCGCCCATATCTGGGATGTCTGGGCCGTGGCTACGGTCCAGGAAGAGGAAACCCTGGTCGGGGCGCTGACCTCCGCCTTCTCCCTGCGGCCTGCGCTGGCGATCGCGGTCGACGTCACCTTCGGCCGCAGCAGCGGGCTGGCCGAGCATGAATCCTTTCCCCTGGGCAAGGGGCCCACCAACGGCTGGGGGCCCAACATCCACCCGGGAATCTATGAGCGCATCCGCCAGACGGCGGAACGCGAGGAGATCCCGCTCGCCATGGAAGTCCTGCCCACCCAATCGGGAACCGACGCCATGGCGCTGCAGATCGCGGCCGAAGGCATCCCCACCGGACTGGTGAGCATCCCTTTGCGCTACATGCACACGCCGGTGGAGGTCGTCTCGCTGAAAGACGTCCGCCGGACAGGCCGGCTGCTGGCGGCTCTCATCAGCGGTCTGGAAGCCGATTTCCCCCAGCGCATCACATGGGACGAGTGAACATGGCAGACCACACGATACCCGGCCCGCGCGCCAACCGCGCCCATCTGCGCCTGTTGCACCAGTTGACAGAAGCGGTGGCCGTCTCTGGCGACGAGGCCGCCGTACGTGCCATCGTGCGCCGCGAGCTGGCAGCCTTCGCCGACGACATGCATGTCGACGCGCTGGGGAACCTGCTCGTAATCAGAAAAGGCTGCGGCCGGCGCCGGGTGCGCGTCATGCTCGCCGCGCACATGGACGAAGTGGGCCTGATGATCACGGCCGTCGAAAAGGACGGCACGCTGCGCGTCGGGCGCGTGGGCGGCCTGGACGTGCGCCAATTGGCCGGGAAGCCCGTATGGGTGGGGCGCGCGCGACACGTGGGAGTGATCGGCGTCAAGCCCATTCATCTGCTCACCGCCTCCGAAAAGAAGAAAGCCCTCTCTCTGGATAACCTGCGCATCGACATCGGGGCCGATTCCAGGGAAGCCGCACAACGCAAGGTGCAGCCGGGCGACCGCGCCACCTTTGCCACACCCTTCGCGCGCCTGGGACCCACCGTGCGCGCCAAGGCCCTGGATGACCGGCTGGGCGTCGCCTCGCTCATCGAACTGGTCCGCTCCCCCCCGCCAGGGATCGACCTGCTGGCCGCGTTCACCGTCCAGGAGGAGGTCGGGCTGCGAGGCGCCAGGGTCGCCGCCTTCGCCCTGGCACCACAGGCAGCCATCGCCCTCGACGCCACCCCGGCGCGCGACTTCCCCATCTGGGACGAGGAGACTGAAAACACGCAATACAACACGCGTCTGGGCGCCGGCCCGGCGATTTACGTCGCCGACGGCGCCACCATCGGCGACCCGCGTCTGCTGCGCCTGCTGGTGGAGACGGCTGAATCCGAGGCCATCCCTTACCAGATCCGCCAGCCAGGCCGCGGCGGCACCGACGCCGGAGCCATTCACCTGACGCGCGAAGGGATTCCCAGCATCTCGCTCTCCGTACCGGCGCGCAATCTGCACGGCGCGGCCAGCATCGCCAGCCTGAAGGACTGGCGCGACAGCGTGCGCCTGGTCTACGCCGCTCTGGCGCGCCTGACGCCGGCCACCCTGCGTGGACGCAGGTCTTGATCGCGGAGAGGCCCTCTTGAGCCATTGCCGGGAATGTCTCAAGCCTTGAGCATGTCATTCCGAGCGACCGCAGGGTGGAGGAATCCCTGTGCCGACGCGTATCTGAACACAAGCAGAAGAGTACACACGGTTTCACCGCCAAATTCAGCGTCACGCGATTGGTGTACTATGAGAAGAATCGCGACGTGCATGCGGCCATGGCCGGGGAGAAACAGATCAGGGGCTGGCGACTGAGTAAGAAGATCGCCGGCACAATGCGCCCTGGTGCGATCTGGGCGAAGAATGGGTCGGCATGCGCCGAGAAAATGGCTGCGCACGGCCGCTCGGACGCGAGAGGTTTCACATATGAGAAGAGGTTGCCCATGAAGGCATTGATCCGGCGCCTGGTGGAAGCCCACGGCCCGTCGGGCCGCGAGGACGAGGTTCGCGACATCGTGCTGGATGAGCTGCAGGGAAGCGCGGCGCAGGTGGAGATCTCCCCTCTCGGCAGCGTGCACGCCATCGTCAACAAAGGCGGGGCGACGCGCGTCATGCTCGCGGCCCACATGGACGAGATCGGCGTCATCGTCTCGCACGTCGACGAACGCGGCTTCGCCCGTTTCCATCCCATCGGCTGGGTGGACGTGAACACCTGCCTGGGGCATAGGGTGCACTTCGCGAACGGGGCCACGGCCGTCATCGGCGTCGAAAACCGCTGGGATCGCAAGAAACCGCCCGGCCTGCAAGAGCTCTTCCTGGATTTCGGCGTCGATTCAGCGCGCCGCTGCCCGGTGAAGGTGGGCGACACGGGAAGCTTCGACCGACCCTTCGCGGAGATCGGCGACAGGCTGGTGGCCAAGAGCATGGATGACCGCATCGGAGTGGCCATCCTGCTCGAAACCCTGCGCCGCCTGTCGAGCACCCCCAACGAGGTGCAGTTCGTCTTCACGGTGCAGGAGGAGGTGGGCGTGCGCGGCGCGCGCACCTCAGCCTTCGGGCTCGACCCCCATGTGGGCATCGCGGTGGACATCACCGACACGGGGGACACACCGCGGGCGCACAAGATGCCCGTTCGTCTCGGCAAGGGGCCGGCCATCAAGGTGCGGGACAAGGGCATGATCGCCGATCCGCGTCTGGTGGACCTGATGGTGCGCAGGGCGCGCGCGGCGCACATCCCCTATCAATTGGAAGTAATGGAACTCGGCGGCACCGACGCGGCTGCCATCCAGCTCACGCGCGCCGGTGTGCCCAGCGGGGCGCTCTCTATCCCCTGCCGCTATGCCCACACGCCCTCCGAGATGGTGGACCTGCGCGACGTGGAGAACGCAGTGGAATTGCTGCTCGCCCTGCTGCGCCGCGCCATACGGTTGGATTAGGCACTGCACCTGAGCGCCCAGCGGCCTCCAGGACAGCCATGCTGGGCAGCTAGACACGGGCAAGGCCTCCCCCCGGCCGGGCAGGCGCGCAGTTCGAGCCCGCAGGCTTGCCTGCGGGCCGCGGCGGGGCCGCGCGGCCGGGGCGATGCGACGTGTTGGCGCGCCGACTGGAGAGGAAGAGCCCGCCGGCTACGCCAGCCCCCGGCGGCAAGCCGCCGGACTCCCGGGCCGCCAAATCGGAGTCCGCAGGATCGCCTGCGCGCCGCGGCGGGGCCGCGCGGCCGGGGCGATGCGACGTATTGGCGCGCTGGCTGGAGAGGAAGAGTCCGCCGGACTCCTGGATTGGGAAGAGCCCTGGCAACAGAACCGGGCGGGGGCTGTTCAGAGCACGGCCGTCAGGTCCGGCGGCGGGGCCTGCCCCAGCAGGTTGCCCGGGACGCGCGCCCGCAGCAGCCCCATGATGGCCTCCACATCGCCCTCGCGCACCAACTTGGCGAGTTCGTCCAGGGTAGCCTGCAGTATCTCCCCCTCCAGGCCCTCATCGTCCATCAGGCAGACCACGTCCGGGTGGTCAGTCGGCAGGTAGTGCATCCCCTCATCCCACAGCGCCTCGCTGAGCTTTTCTCCCGGGCGGATGCCGGTGAAGACGATCTCGATGTCCTTGCCCGGCTCGAGGCCCGAGAGGCGGATCATGTCCTCCGCCAGGTCGAGAATGCGGATCTGCTCGCCCATGCGCAGCACAAAGACCTCGCCCCCCTCCCCCATGCCGGAGGCCTGCAGCACCAGGTGGACGGCTTCGGGGATGGTCATGAAATAGCGACGCATCTCGGGGTGGGTGACGGTGACCGGGCCGCCGCGAGCGATCTGGCGCTTGAACAACGGCACGATGCTGCCGCGACTGCCGAGCACGTTGCCGAAGCGCACGGTGACGAAAGGCCGCCCGCAGCGCAACGCAGCGTCGTGCACGATCATCTCGGCCAGGCGCTTCGTGGCCCCCATGATCGAGGTGGGCTGCACGGCCTTGTCGGTGGAGATCAACACCAGACGTTCTGTGGCGAAGGCCATCGCCGCCTGGACCACGGTGTGGGTCCCGAGCACGTTGTTGGTGACCGCCTCCTCGACGTTGACCTCCATCATGGGCACGTGCTTGTGCGCAGCCGTGTGATAGACGACGTGGGGGCGGAAATCGTCGAAGACATTGCTGATGCGTTCGAAGTCGCGCACGTCGGCGATGATGGGGATGAGCGGCAGACCGGGAAAGTCATCGCTCAGCTCGACCAGCGCCTCGAAGATGCTGTTCTCTCCGTGGCCCAACAGCCCGATCTGCGATGGACGCCAGTTGGCGATCTGGCGGCAGATCTCCAGGCCAATGGAGCCGCCGGCGCCGGTCACCAGGACGCGCTTCCCGGTGAGTGTGCGGCCGACGCGCTCATCATCGATGTGTGCCGGCTCGCGGCGCAAAAGGTCGGCGACCTGCACCTCGCGCAGTCGACTGACGCTGACGTTGCCGCCGATCAATTCGAACACGCCCGGCATGGTGCGGAAGGGGATGCCCTTCAAACGGCAGAGGTCGCTCACCTGCCGCAGCACCTCGCCCGGCGCGGTGGGGATGGCGATGACCACTTCATCGGCGAAGTACCGCTCGACGACGTCCGGCAGCTCGTCCAACCCACCGGCAACGCTCACACCGTGGATCTCCTTGCCGCGCTTTTCTTCGTCGTCGTCCAGGAACGCTACCGGCAGCATATGCAATTGCGGGTTGCGCTGCATCTCGCGCACCACCAGCGCGCCGGCGTCCCCCGCGCCCACAACCACCACCCTGCGCATGCCCGCCCGGCCGTCAGCCTTCTCGCTCAACTGCCCGGCTTCGGCCAGCACGCGGATCGCCAGGCGCAGCCCGCCCACGCTGAAGAGCGAGATCAGCCAGTCGATGACGACCACCAACCGCGGGAACCCCGCCTGAAATGCCCCCAGCGTCCGCAGCAGCAGTACGAACATCCCGACCACGGCTGAGGCGGCCAGCGTGGCGACCGTGATCAGGCGCAGCTCGCGCGTGCTGGCATAGACCCAATAGCGCCGATAGAGGCCGAAGAGATAGTAGACGAGAGGTTTGACCACCAGGGCGATGGCGATCATCTGCCACGCCGAGGGCAGATAGTCCATGAACGAGGGGCCCAGGTCCAGCCGAAGGGCGAAGCTGGCCAGGACCGAGGTGACGATGAGGACCAGATCGGCCAGGAGCAGGAGCCGGTTCCTGATCTGAAGCGGCGCTTTCCCGAGACGGTTCATCCTCGCCCACCACCAGGACACAAAGGCGCCG
>JAJRUD010000007.1 GCA_024277995.1 Chloroflexota bacterium | reverse complement strand
TGCTCTCCGGGCTGCGCAACGTGCACCTCATCGAACCGCTCGATTACCTGCCCATGGCGCACATGATGCAGCGCGCCCACCTGATCCTCACCGATTCGGGCGGGCTGCAGGAGGAGGCCCCCGCCCTGGGCACGCCGGTGCTGGTGCTGCGTGACAAGACCGAGCGTCCTGAGGCGCTGGAGGCGGGGACGGCCAGGCTGGTGGGCACCGACCCTGAGCGCATTGTCAGCGAGGCGCGCCGCCTGCTGGAGGACCGCGAGGCCCACGCCGCGATGGCCCGGGCGCGCAACCCCTTCGGCGATGGCCACGCCGCCGAGCGCATCGTGGCCGCATTGCTGGAAGCATCCTGAAGCAGAAGGGCTCCACCGTGTCGCTTCCCCGACGAATCTGTCTCGTGCCGCGCATCCCCGGCGTGGCCGGCCCGGCCGGTTTTCAACGGCGCCTGGCGGAGGGTCTGACGGCGCGCGGGGTCGAGGTGTGTTTCGATCTGCAGCAGGACCCCGGCGATGCCGTGTTGGTGGTCGGCGGGACGCGCCATCTGGCCGGGCTGAGGCGGGCACAGCGCCGCGGAGTGCGGGTGGTCCAGCGCCTGAACGGCATGAACTGGATTCACCGCCGCCGCTTCACGGGGCTGCGCCACTTCCTGCGGGCGGAAGTCAACAACCTTATCCTGCGCCGGGTCCGACGCATGGCCGACGCAGTGGTTTACCAGAGCCATTTCGCCCGTGAATGGTGGGAGCGGGAGCACGGGCCCGCTCCGGGGCCGGCATTCGTGGTGCACAACGGCGTGCCGCTGGATCTCTACACGCCCCATGGGCCGGAGCGACCGCCGCAAGACGTGACGCGCATGCTGATGGTGGAGGGCAACCTGGCCGGCGGTTATGAGATCGGCCTGGAGAGCGGCGTGGGCCTGGTGCGCAGGCTGCGCAGCCGGGGGTGGGACGCAGAGCTGGCCGTAGCCGGGCGCGCCCCGGCTGCAATTCAGCGCCGCTGGGAGGGGAGCGACGTACCCATTCGCTGGATGGGGCTGGTCCCGTCGGATCGCATCCCGGCCCTGGATCGCTCGGCCCACCTGCTGTACGCCGCCGACCTGAACCCCGCCTGCCCCAACAGCGTCATCGAGGCCTTGGCCTGCGGTCTGCCGGTGGTCGCCTTCGACACCGGCGCGCTGCCCGAATTGGTGAGCCGCGAGGCGGGGGCCGTGGTCCCGTACGGCGGCGACCCCTGGCGCCTGGATCCCCCGGACCTGGAATCCCTGGCTGAGGCCGCCGAAGCCGTGCTGCGGGCGCAGGAGCGCTGCCGCCTCGGCGCCCGGGCGCGCGCCGAGGCCCACTTCGGCCTGGACCGCATGGTGGAAGGCTATCTGGAGGCGCTTGGATAGGGCCGGGGTCTTGCGCACGCCGGCCCCGGGCGTCCACCCAGCGGCCTGCCCCGCGCTCGCATTCCGACGGCCGTCGCCAGGCCAATGGCGCGCAATTTCCGAGTCGCCGCAGGCCGTTCCGCGCGCGTCTCCCCTGGGGTACACTTCAGACGGTATGAAAAACGCAATCTTGCAGATCGCGGCCCTGGCGGCCCGCATCTTGCCCGCTCCGCTCAAGCGCGCGCTGTACCACCTGGGTCCACTGACGCAGACGCTGCGCGGATTGCTCAACCGCGCCGTGCCCGACAAGCCCACCGACGTGGTGATCGCCGGCGGCGCCTTGATCGGCGCCCAACTGAGGCTGGACCTGCAGCAGGAGAAGGACCTGTGGCTGGGCACCTACGAGCCAGACCTGCAGCAGGCGCTGCAGACGCTGGCGCGCCCGGGAATGGTGGCCTACGACGTCGGTGCCAACATCGGCTATTTCACGCTGCTCCTGGTGCGGCTGGTCGGTGAAGCAGGGCAGGTTTTCGCCTTCGAGCCCCTGCCCGCCAATCTGGAGCGCCTGCGGGGGCATCTGGCGATGAACGGGCTGGCGCAGACCGTCGAAGTTGTCCCTGCCGCGGTGGGCGATGAGATGGGCCAGGCACGCTTCCTGGTGCACGCCTCGCGCGCCATGGGGAAAGTGCAAGGGGCTGCCGGGCGCAACGTCCGCTACGAGGAGGCGCTGCAGGTTCCCCTGATCAGTCTGGACGCCTTCGTGTATGAGCAGGGCAATCCCGCGCCGGACCTGGTGAAGATGGACATCGAAGGGGGCGAGGTGCTGGCTCTGGCCGGCATGCACCGCCTCCTGCGTCAGACCGGGCCGCTCTTGTTGCTGGAACTGCACGGGGCGGAGGCAAGCCGCACCGCCTGGTCGACGCTACAAGAGGCCGGCTACAGCCTGCACCACATGCGGCCCGATTTCCCGCCGGTGCACACCGCCGACCGGTTGGACTGGAAAGCCTACGTGGTCGGCCTGCCGCCGGGGTTCGAGGCAGGGGCATGAGGGCGGCCGGGCTGCAGGTGGTGCCGCTGGACGACGGCCTGCGCCCGTGGGCGCTGGAGCTGGTGCGCGAGCGCTGGGGATCGACGCGCATCGTGACGCGCGGGCGCGTCCACAGGGTGGAGGAGCTGGCAGGCTACGTGGCGCTGCTGGATGGCGAGCCGGCGGGGTTGGTCACCTACCACCCGCAAGGATCGGCCTGGGAAATCGTCAGCCTGGACAGCCTGATCGATGGCAAGGGCGTTGGCACAGCTCTGATTGAAACGGTCAGGCATGCGGCAATCGGGGCGGGCGCGCGCCGTCTGTGGCTGATCACCACCAACGACAACCTGGGTGCACTGCGTTTCTACCAGAGGCGGGGCTTTCGCCTATCTGCCCTCTACCCTGGGGCCATGGACGAGGCCCGGGCGCTCAAACCGGAGATTCCACCGGTGGGAGAGCATGGCATCCCCATCCGGGACGAGATCGAACTGGTCATCGATCTGGCAGCGGGAGAGGAGCACCATGACTGAAGGCCCTCGCTTCGCGGGGCGCCTGGGGCTACAGCAGCGCGTGCTGCCCGCCTATCGCCTCCCCTTCTTTGAGCGCCTGGCCGAGGCCTGCGAAGGAGGGTTGAGCCTCTTCGCCGGGGAGCCGCGCCCTGTGGAATCCATCCTGACCGCCAGGGGGCTGCAGGGCGCACATTTCACCCCGGCGCGCAACCTGCACCTCCTGCCGGGCCCACTCTATCTGTGCTACCAGCGCGGGCTGCTGGATTGGCTGCGCTCCTGGGACCCCGATGCATTGGTGCTGGAGGCCAACCCGCGCTACCCGGCCAATTGGCTGGCGGTGAAATGGGCCCGCGGCCGGGGCCGCCCGGTCGTAGGCTGGGGCCTGGGCGCACCTGCGCCGCGCGGCCCCGCTGCGGTGCTCTTGCGCCGCCTGCGCCGCTCCTACCTGTCTCGCTTCGACGCGCTCATCGCCTACAGCTCGCTGGGGGCCGAGCAGTACGTGGCGGCAGGGGTTCCGCGCGAGCGGGTCTTCGTGGCTCTCAACGCCGTGTCGCCGCCCCCATCGTCTCCCCCCGAACGCCCGCCGCTGCGGGGGCGCCCACCGCGGGTGCTCTTCGTGGGTCGGCTGCAGGAACGCAAACGCGTGGACCTGCTGCTGCGGGCCTGCGCCTCGCTCGACCCCGCGCCTGAATTGTGGGTGGTGGGCGATGGACCGGCGCGGGAGAGGCTGGAGAGGCTCGCGGCGCGGGTCTTCCCCGCGGCGCGTTTCACCGGCGCGCTGCACGGCGCGGCGCTGCAAGACCTCTGGAACCAGGCGGACCTGTTCGCTCTGCCCGGCACCGGCGGCCTGGCCGTGCAGCAGGCCATGGCCCACGCCCTGCCCGTGATCGTCGCCCAGGGTGACGGCACACAGCGCGACCTGGTGCGACCGGGAAACGGCTGGCTGGTGCCCGCCGGCGACCCGGAAGCGCTGACGGCCGCGCTGCGCGAGGCGCTCTCCGACCCGGCACGGCTACACCGCATGGGGCTGGAATCCCACCGCATCGTCCGAGAAGAAGTCAACATCGACCGTATGGTTATGGTTTTCATGGAGGCACTGGCAGCCGCTGCCGGCACCCGGCGGGAGGGAGAGCCGTGAGGCTGCTTTTCGTGGTCGACGGGCGCAGCCCCATCGCCCGCAACTGGATGGCCCATTTCATGCAGGGCGGTTATGAGGTGCATCTGGCCACCACCTTCCCCTGCCCACCTGACCCGCGGCTGGCCTCGCAACTCCTTGTGCCGGTGGCTTTCAGCGGCGCGGCGGCGGGGTCTGAGGCGAGGAGCGCCGGCGGAACACCGCCCGGCGGCGCGCGCGCCATCCGCCTACGGGCACTGCTGCGCCACTGGCTCGGCCCCTTCACCCTGCCGGCGGCGGCACGGCGCCTGGGCAGGGTGATTCGCCAGGTGCAGCCCGACCTGGTGCACGCCATGCGCGTTCCCTACGAGGGCATGCTGGCGGCGGAGGCCCTGGCGGGCGGTCCATCGGTTCCCTTGCTGGTCTCCATCTGGGGCAACGACTTCACGCTCCACGCGCCCTCCTCTCCACCCATGGCCCGTTACACGCGGCGGGCCATGCAGCGCGCCGACGCTCTGCACGCCGACTGCCAGCGCGACCTGCGTCTTGCGGGTGAATGGGGCCTGCCGGCTGACCGACCGACCCTGCTGGCCCCCGGCAGCGGGGGAATACGGCGGGAGATCTTCCACCCCGGGGATCCCCTGGAAGGACTGGATGCCTCGCAGCTGCGTTCCGTCCTGGACGAGATCCCTCCCCGGGCGCCGGTCGTGGTCAACCCGCGCGGATTCAGGGCCTACGTGCGCAACGACACCTTCTTCCGCTCCATCCCGCTCATCCTCAATGAGCAGCCGGAAACGCGCTTCCTCTGCCCGCTCATGGCCGGCGAGGCGGAGGCCTTGCGCTGGAAGGAGCGCCTGGGCCTGGGGGAAGAGGTGCTCCTGCTGCCCCGGCTGGATCCCCGCCAGATGGCCTCCCTCTACCGGCGCGCCTGGGTGAGCGTCTCGCCCAGCACCCACGATGGCACCCCCAACACCCTGCTGGAGGCCATGGCCTGCGGCGCCTTTCCGGTGGCCGGGGACCTGGAATCGATTCGTGAGTGGATCGAGGACGGGCTCAACGGCTTGCTGGTGGACCCCGCGGACCCGGCGGCTCTGGCCCGCGCGGTGCGGCGCGCCCTGGCGGAGGAGGGCCTGCGCCGCCGGGCGGCCGAGCACAACCTGCGCTTGGTGACGCAGCGCGCCGCGTACGATGTGGTGATGCCTCAGGTAGAGGCCTTCTATCACCTGGTTCACCAGCGGTCGGCGAACTCGTGATCGTTGGACACGGGTCATGCTGGAGCTCCCGCGCAAGTGGGCCGCCTGGTCCCAGGCCCCCCTGGTGCTATAATCGCCCCAGGTTAGCCATGACCACCGATCCCTGACTGCTGCTTACCGGCCACTTATCCCATGAAACAAGTCGTGCAAGACATGCGCACCGGCGAAACCGCCCTCCTGGATGTCCCAGTGCCTCAACCCGGCCCGGGGCAGGCGCTGGTGCGCACCGCCATCTCCCTGGTCTCGGCCGGCACGGAGCGCATGCTGGTGGAGTTCGCGGCGCGCGGGATGGTGGGCAAAGCGCGCGCCCGACCTGACCTGGTGCGCCAGACGTTGGAGAAGGCGCGCCGTGAAGGCGTGTTAACCACGCTGGAGGCCGTCCGCAATCGCCTGGACCAGCCCATGCCCCTGGGCTACGCCTCGGCCGGCACGGTGGTGGCTCTCGGCGAGGGAATGGCAGGCTTCCACGTCGGCCAGCGGGTGGCCTGCGCCGGCGGCGGTTACGCCGTACACGCCGAGTACGCCGTGGTGCCCAAGAACCTGTTGGCACCGCTGCCCGAGCGGGTGGACTTCGAGGCCGGCGCTTTCGCCACGCTGGGGGCCATCGCCCTGCATGGTTTCCGCCTGGCTCAGCTGCAGGTGGGCGAGCGCGTGGCGGTGATCGGGCTCGGGCTGCTGGGGCAGCTGGCCTCCAGCATCGCAAACGCCGCCGGCTGCCAGGTTTTCGGCACCGACCCGGACCCGGCGCGGGTGGACCTGGCCCGGCGGATGGGAGCTCAGGCCGTGGCACGGGGAGAGGCCGAGGCGGCGGGCGCCGCGTTCACCGGGGGCATCGGCTTCGATGCCGTACTCATCTGCGCCGACACACCCACCTCCGACCCCGTGGAACTGGCCGGCACGCTGGCCCGGGACCGGGCGCGCGTCGTGGCCCTGGGCGCGGTCGGCTTGAACGTCCCCCGCAAGCTTTATTACGAGAAGGAGCTCAGCCTGCTGGTCTCCCGCTCCTACGGGCCGGGCCGCTACGACCCGGCCTACGAGCAAGGCGGCCGGGACTACCCCATCGGCTACGTGCGCTGGACGGAAGGGCGCAACCTCTCGGCCTTCCTGGACCTGCTGGCTCAGGACCGTCTGGCAGTGACGCCGCTCATCACCCACCGCTTCCCCATCGAGCGCGCCCCAGAGGCCTACGCCTTGATCAAAGACAGGCGGGAGCCCTTCCTGGCGGTGTTGCTCACCTACCCGCAACGCGAGCAGGCCGCCCCCCCCCCGCCGCGCCTGACCCTGCACGCGCCCCCCATTACGGCCGATGCGCCGGTGCGGCTGGGCGTGTTGGGGGCAGGGAACTTCGCGCGGGCCGTGCTCTTGCCCGCGCTCAGCCAGGTGAAGGGGGTGGAGCGGGTGGGGCTGGTTACCGCCAGCGGCATCAGCGCCGCGCACGCCGCACGCCGCCACGGATTCCGTTACGCCGCGGCGGACGAAGACCAGATACTGGCAGACGAGAACATCAACACCGTTGCTGTGCTTACTCGCCATCACCTGCACGCGCGACAGACGGTGGCCGCCCTGCAGGCCGGCAAACACGTGTTCTGCGAGAAGCCGCTGGCACTTAGCCGCCAGGATCTGGAGCGGGTGGCCGAGGCCCTCAGCGGCAGTGGGCGGATGCTCATGGTGGGTTTCAATCGCCGCTTCGCACCCCTGGCCAGGCACATGAAGGCCGCCCTGGAAGGCGTCAGCGGGCCGCTGGCTGTGCAGTACCGGGTCAACGCCGGCCCGCTGCCGGCCGACCACTGGCTCCACGATCCCGAGCAGGGCGGCGGGCGTCTGCTGGGCGAGGCCTGTCACTTCATCGATTTCATCGCCTTCCTGGTGGGCGCGCCGCCGGTGCGCGTGGCCGCGACCGCGCTGCATGAGGCAGGGCGCTACTCCGAAGACGACGTCCTGATCACCCTCACCTTCCCCAACGGCTCCGTTGGCACTTTGGCCTACCTGTCGCAGGGCGATCGCTCCTTCCCCAAGGAGCGCGTTGAGGTCTTCGGCGGGGGCCGCGTGGCGGTGCTGGATGACTTCCGTTCGCTGGAGGTGGTGTCCGGCGGGCGCCGCCGCCGCTGGCGTTCATGGCTGCGGCAGGACAAGGGCCATCGCGCCGAGTGGGAGGCCTTCGCGGCCGCCATCGCCTCCGGGGGCCCGCCGCCCATCGCGTATGACCATCTTTTCGGAGTCAGCCTCGCGACGCTGGCCGCACGCGAGGCCCTGCGGCGCGACGAGCCGGTTGAGGTGGCAACCCCGTCCATCCGGGCATGAGCAATCTGACCCTGGCGCTGCGCGCCCTCCGGGAATTGGGACCGCGACCGCTGGCCCTCTACGCCTGCTATCAGGCTGGGCTGCGCTCAGGCTGGCTCAAACTGCGCACCCGCCGTTTCGAATGGGATGAACGCCCGCTCTCCGCCTGGCTGCGCCCGGGCGTACCTGCCGACCCCTCCGGCTATCTGGCTTTCCGCCGGCGGCAGATGCAGCATCTGGCGTTCTTGTTCGACCCGTACGCCGACCTGGCACCTGCCCTGAAGCGTGCCGCTGCCGCCGGCGAACCGGCCTTGCTGGCCGAGGCCGACGGGATCATCGACGGCCGCTACCGCCTCTTCGGAAGGGACCCCGACAGCCTGGGCTTCCCCCCGCGCTGGGACACCTTCGTTCCACCGGCCGCCGGCGCCCGCCTGGCCCTCGATCGGCATTGGAGCGCCTATCGCGAACCCTTCCCCGCCGACATCAAGCTACTCTGGGAGCTTTCCCGCTTCGGCTGGGCCTTCCCGCTGGCGCGCGCTTATCGCCTCACGGGGAGCGAGCGTTACTATGAGGCCTTCTGGCTGCTCTTCGAGGCCTGGACGGAGGCCAATCAGCCCAACGCCGGCCCCCACTGGATCTCGGCCCAGGAGGTCGCGCTGCGCCTGATGGCCTTGCTCTTCGCCTTCCATGCCTTCGCTCCAGCCCTGCTCAAGTCGCCGACGCGCACGGCCCGGCTGGCCCAGGCGCTGGCCGTGCACGCGGCGCGCATCCCGCCCACCCTGACCTATGCCCGCGCGCAGGGGAACAACCACCTGCTCACCGAAGCCGTGGCGCTTTACAGCCTGGGTCTCTTGTTCCCCGAGCTGCGCGGGGCACGCCGCTGGCGGGCATCAGGCAGGCGATGGCTGGTGGCAGCCCTCGAGGCACAGGTGTTCCCCGACGGGGGCTACGTGCAGCACTCAGCCAACTACCACCGCCTGGCCCTCCAGGCCGGGCTTTGGGCGCTGGGGCTGGCGCGCGCCAACGACGACCCGCTCCCGCAGGGCGCGGTCGACGCCCTGCGCAGGGCAGACGAGTGCCTGCGCGCCCTGGTTGACCCCGAAAGCGGGGCCACTCCCAACTTCGGACCCAACGATGGCGCGCACATCCTGCGCATCAGCACCTGCGCGCATCAAGACTTCCGCCCGGTGGTGCAGGCCGCCGCGTGCCTGCTGCGCGGCGAACCGGCATTGGGCAACGGCCCCTGGGACGAGGCGTGTCTGTGGCTCGGCGCTCCGATCGCGAAAAGACGCCCCGCCGTCCGCCCGCCTGGCCCACCACGGCGGCGCGATTTCCCTCACGCCGGGCTTTATCTACTGCGCGGACGGCGGGCGTGGGCTGTGCTGCGCTGCGCCCGCTTCCACTCGCGCCCCGGCCACGCCGACCAGCTCCACCTCGACCTGTGGTGGCGGGGCCACAACGTGGCGCGCGACGCAGGCACCTATCTCTACAGCGCCCCTCCCCCCTGGGACAACACGCTGGCCGCCGCTGCGGTGCACAACACCATGCTGATCGACGGGCGGGAGCCCATGCGCCGCGCAGGCCGGTTCCTCTGGCTGGATTGGGACCAGGGCCGCTTCCTGGGACGCTGGCACGCGGGTCGCCACCTGGAGGCGCTGGCCGCGAGCCACGACGGCTACCGCCTGCTGGGCGTGATCCACAGGCGCACCGTCGTCAGGGCCGGCGACGATCTTTGGCTGGTGGTGGACGACTTGCTCGGCGAGGGACAGCACCGGGCGCGCCTGGGCTGGCTGCTCCCCGACTGGCCCTGGACACTGGAGGCGGGGGGCCTGCGCCTGGGAGGGCCGCCAGGCACCTTGTCCCTGCGGGTGGAAGGCCAGGACCTCCGCCTGGGGGTTTTCGAGGCCGGGCGCCTGGTTGCCGGCGAGGCGCAGGCGAGCGCGTCTGCGACTCTGGGCTGGTACTGCCCGACCTACGCTGCGAAGCGCCCGGCCCCCTTCCTGACCGCGGAACTGCAGGCTGAGCTGCCGCAGCGCTTCGTGACCTGGTGGCTCTTCAATGGCGCTGGCCCCGAGTCGCTGGAGTTGGCGTGGAATCCCCCCCAAGTGGGCCTCCCCGCCCTGTCACACGTCGCCTTTGAGGGACATAACCTGGACCTGAGCGATGCACATCCTGTTGATTCATCAGGCCTTCGCCGCGCTGGGTGAACCGGGTGGCACCCGCCACCACGAGTTCGCCCGGCGCCTGGTCGAGCAAGGCCACCGCGTGACCGTGATCACCGGCCAGGTGAGCTACCTGACGGGGAGAGCCCTCGCGCCGAAAGGCTGGCTGCGGCGCGAGGTCGACGACGCAGGTGTGGTCATCCTGCGCACATTCACCTATCGGGCCTACCACCGTTCCTTCCTCCATCGCGTGCTCAGCTTCCTGAGCTTCATGCTCTCCTCTTTCCTGGTGGGCCTGCGGGTGCGCGAGGTGGACCTGGTCTGGGGCACCTCGCCGCCCATCTTCCAGGGCCTCACCGCCTGGTCCCTGGCGCGCCTCAAGCGCGCCGCCTTCCTCTTCGAAGTGCGTGATCTCTGGCCGGCCTTCGCCGTCGCTGTGGGCGTGCTGCGCCAGCCGGCCCTCATCCGCCTTTCGGAGTGGCTGGAGGGCTTCCTCTACCGCCGCGCCGACCGGGTAGTGGTCAATTCGCCAGGCTATGTGGAGCACGTGCGGGCGCGCGGCGCGCGCCGCGTCGACCTGGTCCCCAACGGCGTCGATGTGTCTATGTTCGACCCCCATGACCGCGGCCTAGCCTTTCGGAAGGCCCACGGGTTCGGAGACAGGTATGTGGTGCTCTACGCCGGCGCCCATGGACTGTCCAACGACCTGGGCGTGGTCTTGCAGGCCGCCGAGCGGCTGCGTGACGACCCGCGGCTGCTGCTCGTCTTGCTGGGCGACGGGAAGGAGAAGCCTGCGTTGCAGGCCAGGGCGCAGGCCCTGGGGCTGGAGAACGTGCGCTTCCTGGACCCCTTGCCCAAGGAGCGCATGGCGCAGGCGCTGCAAGCCGCCGACGCCTGCCTGGCCATTCTCAAGCCCATCGAGGCCTACAAGACCACCTATCCCAACAAGGTCTTCGACTACATGGCCGCCGGCCAGCCGGTGCTGCTGGCCATCGACGGCGTGATCCGCCAGGTGGTCGAAGAGGCCGGGGCTGGGATTTTCGTGCCCCCGGGCGACCCCGACGCGCTGGCCGCAGCGGTCAGGCGTCTGGCCGCGGCCCCCGAGGACGGCAGGCGGATGGGACAGGCGGGGCGTGCCTGCGTGGAGACCTGGTTCGATCGTCGGGCACTGGCCCACGACCTGGCCCGCATCATGGAGGACATGCTGGCCGGAACCCGCAGCCCGGAACCAGGGGGAGCGCCATGACCGCAAGGTTGCTGCCCCCCGGCGTCCCGCCCAGCAAGCGCCTCTTCGACCTGGCGCTCACCATCCCGGGCCTGATTCTAATCAGCCCGCTGCTGGCGGTCATCGCCCTGCTGGTCTGGTGGCGCCATGGCACCCCGCTCCTCTTCCGCCAGGTCCGCCCCGGCTATCAGGGGGAGCCCTTCACGCTCTATAAGTTCCGTACCATGACCGATGCGCGCGACGCGCAGGGGAACCTGCTGCCCGATGCCGAGCGCCTCACGACGCTGGGCCGCCTGCTGCGTTCGCTCAGCCTGGATGAACTCCCCGAGCTTCTGAATGTATTGCGGGGTGAAATGAGCCTGGTGGGGCCGCGGCCTCTGCTTATGCAATATCTGGAACGCTACACGCCCGAACAGGCCCGCCGCCATCAGGTCCTGCCTGGGATCACCGGCTGGGCTCAGGTCAACGGCCGCAACGCCCTCACCTGGGAAGACCGATTCCGCCTCGACGTGTGGTACGTCGACCACTGGTCCCTGTGGCTGGACGTGAAGATCCTGCTCATCACCTTCTGGAAAGTGCTGACGCGCGAGGGGATCAGCCAACCCGGGCACGCCACGGCGGAGGAGTTCATGGGCAGCCCCCGCCCGGAGGATGAGCAGGCCTGGTAAGCTGCTTCTCCCACAATCGGCCTTTCTTCCTCCAACCATGGATAGCAGCGAGCGCGCTCGTTCCTGCGCAGAGCTGATCGTTGAGGCGCGCTCGGAGGTGCGTCGGGCGCGACGCACCTCCGAGCGTTGCCAGTGAGGCTTCCTACTTGCAGCCCTGGTCCTGTACTCTGACCTGCGTCGATGCGCCCCCCGAATTGAACGCCTCCAGGCTATAGGTATGCACCTCGCCTCTGGGCGGGGTATCCTCGTAGCTGGTGGCATTCGCGCCCAGCGTGGCGATCAGGCTGCCGTCGCGATACAGGCGATAGCCATCCTCGTTGCTGGCCTGATCGATCCAGCCCAGGGAGACGCGGTAGAGCTTGTCGTTGCAGACCCTATCGGTGATGCGGAAGC
>JAJRUD010000145.1 GCA_024277995.1 Chloroflexota bacterium | reverse complement strand
GTCAAGCTCGGCGATGACCTCCTGCAGTTGGCGTTCGGCCTTGCGCAGGTCTTCTAATTGAGTCTCCATGAAGGAGACGCGCTCCCGCACCTGCGCGTACTCTTCCTGCGCGTCAGGGTTGATGGACCCCATCCGCCGCAGCTGCAGGCGCAGGCGCCTGACCTGAGTCTCCATGCCCGGCGGCAGCTCCTCGATGGCCGGCAGCCGCTCCACGATGCCCTGCAGGGGGAGGGGCTGTTGATGGAGGGTGTCCTGTTCTTCCTCGAACCGCACGAGACCGAAATCGTCCTCGACGCGCACGCGCAGGCTGGTGAGTTCCTCTTCCCGCCGCGCCAGCTCCACCTCGACGCGCGCCAATTCGTGTTCGGCCTCCTGCAAGGCGCGCCGCGCATCGGCCTCTTCCGTCTCCAGCGGACCGCGCTGGGCTTCAGCCTCAGCCAGCGCGGCCTCCTCCGGCTGCAGGCTGCGCAGCAGTATCGCCCGTCGCTCCTGCGCAGCCGCCCGCTCCTCGCGCATGCCGCGCACCTCGGCCTCCAGCTTCTCCTGGTTCCCCCGATTGGCTTCCAATCGCGCCAGCCAGCCGTGCAGCTCGGCGCCCAGGGCCTCAGCCTGCTCCTGCAACTCCTCAACCCGCAGGCGAGCATCCTCAAAGGCCCGCTGAGCCGACGCCAGGCGCGCCTGCGCCTGGGCGACGTCGGGGCTCACCTGACTGAGCGTCAGCCGTCTCTGCAGGCGCGCCAGCTCCTGATCGAGTGCCTCGCGCCTGCTCCCTTCCTCCTCCCCACCCTCTGCCAGCGCACGCAGCTCCTCCGCCAGTGCGGCGCGTTCCCTCTCAATGGCCTGCTCTCGCGCCGCGATGCCGGCCCGCTCCGCCTCGGCCGCGCTCAGCGCTCCGCTCGCCCTCTCAACCTCCAGCGATGCCTCCTGCACGCCAGCCTGGGCCGAGAGCAGAGCCGCCTCCGCCTCCGCCGCTGCCTGCCGCGCCAGCTCCAGGAGCTGCATCTTTTCATCTTTGCTCGCCTGGGCCTCACGCAGCGCACGGCGTGCCGCATCCAGCTTGCCCTCCAGGTCGCGCGCCGTGCCGCGCCCCGCCCCGCCACCGCTGCGCAACACCGCCGCGCCGCCGGGGAGGAAGACTTCGCCGGCCAACGTCACAACCCTGCCATCGCCCGGCAACCTCGGAAGCACACGCATGGCCGCCTCGCGGCTACGAACGACGACCACCCGCCCCAGCAGGTTCTCCAGCGCAGCCTGATGGGAAGCGGGCGCCTGGATGAGCTCCGAGGCCAGGCCCAGGACTTCTGAATCGTCGGGAACCTGGAGCGGCTTCACAGCGCCCAGCGTGTGCAAGGGCACCAGAGCCGCCGTGCCCCCTTCGCCGCGCGCGGCCATGGCCAGCGCCGCACTGAGCGCCTGGCCGTCCTCCAGAGCCAGACCTGCTGCGAATTCTCCCAGCGCGGCCGCGATGGCACGTTCGTGCTCGGGGCGAAAGGTGAGCGCCTCTCGCAACCAGCCCACAACCCCGCGCAGACGCCCCTGTGCTGCGGCATCCAGCAGCGCCGCCTCGCCGCGCTGCGAGGCCGACGCGTTGCGCGTCGCCTCCAGCCGGGCATCCATCGCAGCGACTCGGCTCGTCAGACGGCCGATCTCAGCCTCCTGGGAGCGGATCTCATCCTGCAGGCTCTCGACCCTGGCGTGGGTGATGTCGCGCCGCTCTTGCGTCGCCTCACACGCCTCACGCGAGGCATGCAGCCGGCTCTTCGCGCCCTGCAGTTCATCGCGCAAGGCCTGCTCCCGCGCCTCTGCCGCACGCAGCGAGTCCCGCTCCTCCTGCAGTCTGCTCTCCAGCGCCTCGAGCCGCGCCCGGAGCTGGGCCTGCTGCGCTTCCTTCGTCGCCTGCGCGGCCACATGCCGCTCTATCTTGCCCCGAATCTCTTCTATCCGCTTCTCGAGAGCCTCGCGGCTCTCGCCCGTCTGCAGCTCGCCCTCTCCCATCGCCTCCAGGTCCGCTCGAACCTGCTCCAGAGCTTCACGGCGGATCTGCATCTGGTCACGCGCCCGTTCCAATCGCCTTTCCAGGGCCTCCTGGCGGGCACGGAGCGCCGCCACCTCCGCTTCGATGACGCCGGCCTGCTCCCTGAGGCCCCGCAGGCGTTCCTCCGCCACGGCCAGGTGGCGTGAGACCTCTTCGATCTCCTCGCGCAGCCTGAGGTCCTGTTGGCGTCCCTCCTGCACCCGAACGCGCAGCGCGCGTAATCGGGTGCGCGTTTCATGCAGTGCCTCGGCCAATTCTCCCTGCTTGCGCGCCAGCTCGTCGCGCTGCTCCCGCAGTTCGCGCTCCCGCCGGCGGACTTCGACCACCGTCTTCAACAGTTGATGCCAGTGATAGCCGTACCAGATGCGCAACGCTTCCTGCAGGTCGCGCCGCACGTGATCGTACTCTTTGGCGCGCGAGGCCTGTCGCTCCAGGCTGCGCAGCCGCGGGCGCAGCTCGACCAGGATGTCCTGCACGCGCTCCAGGTTGCGGCGGGTGGCGTCCAGGCGGCGCAGGGACTCTTCGCGGCGCGAGCGGTAGAGCCCGATCCCGGCCGCCTCCTCAAAGAGGCCGCGCCGTTCTTCAGCTTTGAGCGACAGGGCCGCGTCCACCAGGCCCTGACCGATGATGGTGTAGGTGCGTTGCGCCAGCCCGCATTTGGAAAGCAGTTCGACCACGTCCCGCAGGCGGACGCGCTGGCCGTTGATCAGGTACTCGTTCTGACCGTCACGGTAGGCGCGGCGGCCGACGCTCACTTCGCTGAACTCGATGGGAAGCCAGCCGTCGCTGTTGTCGAAAGTGAGCACCGCGCTGGCCATGCCGGCGCGCGGCCGGTTCTCGGACCCGGCGAAGATCATGTCCTCGGTGCGTTTGCCGCGCAGCAGGCTGTAGGATTGCTCACCCAGCACCCAACGCAGGGCGTCGGCGATGTTGGACTTGCCCGACCCGTTGGGGCCTACGATGGCCGTGATGGTTGGAGCGAAGGCGAAGGACACCTTGCTGGCAAAGGTCTTATACCCTTGCAGTTCGAGGGACTTGAGGTGTGCGGGTTTGTCGAAGTCGGCCATCAACGACGCCTGCCACTCAAGCGGATGGCGTCGCGCACGCCGAGTTGATCCAGCATCTGGCTGGCGGCCTGCTGTGCGGCTTCCTGCTTGGAGAAGCCTCGGCCATGCGCCTTGAGCTGCTCACCGACCTGCACCTCGACCACGAATTCGCGCGCGTGGTCGGGGCCGTAGGAATTCACCGTCTTGTAGCGTGGGGTTTCTCCCAGTTCGGCCTGGGCCCAGATCTGCAATTGGCTGCGGGCATCGAGCAGGCTTTCGTCGTCGAGAATGCACTCCATGGCCGCCTGCAGGCGAGGTTCCATGAATTCCATCACGGCCTCCAGGCCGCCGTCCAGACACATGGCGCCGATCAATGCCTCAAAGGCAGCACAGAGCAGCGCCGGCCGCTCACGCCCGCCCGAGGCATCTTCTCCCTTCCCGAGCAGCAGCGCCTCACCCAGGCCCAGCTCGCGCCCGAAGGCCGCCAGTTGCTCCGTGCGGACCAGCGCCGAGCGCAGCCGCGTCAGTCCGCCCTCGTCCATCTCGGGGAAATGCTGGTAAAGCCAGAAGGCCGTCAGGTAATCCAGCGCTGCGTCGCCCAGGAACTCCAGGCGTTCGTTGTCCTCCAGCGCTTCTGGGTGCTCGTTGATGAAGGAGCGGTGGGTCAGCGCACGCCGTAGCAAGCCGGGGTCGCGAAAGGCGAGCCCCGCCTGGCGGGCAAAGGCCTCGGCAGAAAGCATAATCACTCCACGAACTTGGGGCACGCCGACCGCCCAGGGACATCTGGGTCGCCGGCGTGCCACCAGTTCCCACTGATGGCGAACCGTATTCTACCCTGTGAAGGCCTGCAATACCAGCACCGCGTTGTGGCCTCCGAACCCGAAAGCGTTGTTCAGCGCCACCCGCACGGCTTTCTCGCGCGCCTGGTTGGGGACGTAGTCCAGGTCGCACTCCGGGTCCGGTTCCCGCAGGTGAATGGTTGGCGGGATGACGCCATCGCGGATCGCCTGCACGCAAAAGATGGTCTCCAGGGCTCCCGTGGCACCCATCATGTGTCCGGTCATGGATTTGGTGGAGGAGACGGGCACCCGGTGGGCGTGTTGGCCCAGGGCGGCCTTGATGGCCCGCGTCTCGGCCAGGTCGTTCAACTGCGTGCCGGTGCCGTGGGCGTTGATGTAGTCCACCTGCGATGGGTCCAGCCCGGCGCTCGACAGCGCGCCGCGCAGGGCGCGCGCCGCCCCCTCGCCCCCCTCAGCTGGTGCCGTGACGTGGTAAGCGTCGGAGGTCGCCGCGTAGCCCGTCACCTCGGCCAGGATCTCAGCGCCGCGCCCGCGGGCCCGCTCCAGGCTTTCCAGTACCAGCACCGCCGCTCCTTCGCCCATCACCAGCCCATCCCTG
>JAJRUD010000144.1 GCA_024277995.1 Chloroflexota bacterium | reverse complement strand
TGAAATGAGGCAAGATGGACCTATCTACGAAGCAAGTTCGATTCATCTTCAGGTGCGGCTCGGCCTCTTCTTGCCTCATCTATAAGATACCAGGTGCGGCTTGCAGCCGCACAACCCCGCCGCGCCCACGCCAGATCCCGTGGGCGCGGTATCCTTGCCGCACAACCCCGCCAGCCAAACGGCCACCATGGGCGCGCTTCATCATCCCCACAGGCTGACCCATGAGAACGTGCGGCTGCAAGCCGCGCCTACGGGTTGTCGGTGATTATGCGGACGGCGGTTGCGGATCGGTGGATTGGGGAGTGGGACGAGGCGCGGCGCCGCGCTGGAAAGGCAGGGCCGCCTGAGTGCGTTTCGACTGCGCCCGAGGCTGGGGCGCAGATGAGGGCGAAGCAGGGGACTGAAGCTGGGGCTGGGGCTGCGCCTGCGACGCGGCAGGCGTTTCAGGTTGCGCCCGCCGTGAACGACGGTCATCCCGCTGGAGACCGTGGAGCAGCAGCCCCAGGGGAACGCAGACGATCAGGCCGCTGAGAAAACCCAGCAATCCAAGGGCGACGACGCCGATCAACTGGGCCTGGAGCTGGCCGGGGAAATCCATCTGACGCCCCGCAGCCGCCAGCAAGCCGGTGACGCCCTGGCCGGTGACGCCGAGATAGCGCTCCAGACCGGTCATCTGCCACCCCTGCCCCATGACGCCGTCGGCCAGTATGCCGGCCAGGAGCAGACCCAGCATAGCCGGGATCCCCGCCATGCTGACCACGCCGGTGCGGTCGTCCAGCCGCAACATGCGGTCCATGAAATAGGTGACAAAGGGGACGGTCGCGCCGGCGATCAGACCCACGAGAAAGGCGGGGCCCGGCTGCACGAACGGACCAGCGGCCAGCCCGGCCACCAGCCCGGCCACCAGCCCGCGCGCGCTCAAGGTGGGATGGCTGTATCCGGCCACGAACCAGGTGTAGAGCAGGGGAACCAGCGCGCCCCCGCCCGCGGCCAGGATAATGTTGACGGAGCCGCGCATGAGCCCGGCGTCGGTCAGCGCCTCCACCTGGAGCGGATTCGCCCACAGCCAGCCCAGCGCGCCGGTCAGCACGAAGAGCGCACCGACCACGGCCAGCAAGGGCAACTGAGCTGGCGGCAGATCCGGGCCGGCCGGGGATTTGGCGCTGCGGGGCGAGGGCCAGACCACCAGCGCGGCCAGTGCGAAGCCGGCCGCGACCAGAAAGACCGTGCCCGCGCCGCCGAAATCGATCAGCCCGTGGCCCAAATTCAGGTTGCGCCCCAGCCCACTGAGCCAGCCGCCCCCCTGCACCCAGTTGCCTGCCAGCGGATAGACGATGGCACCGACGACAAAGGCCAGGAAGACGGTGGCGATGGAGGGCGCTCGGTCGCGCAGGGCCACCACCGGGATGATGGCCGCGGTGAGCGCCCAGGGAAGATGGGCCAGGAAGAGGGCGTAGCTCATGGCGGTGACGTCGGGACCGGAGAGGAACCAGCCGCTCAGGCCGGCCATGCCCCAGCCGATGCCCCACTCGCTGGAAAGCAGGCTCCACTCCCAGACCAGGTGCGCCAGGTCCGGCCGGGGGTAGATCAGGCCGACGCCGCCAAACTGAAGTGCAAACCCGAAGGCCCAATAGCCCGCGGTCACCACGCCGATGGCGGCCAGCGCGCCCAGGGCCGCGTGCCAGGCGTGGCGCGGGTCCATCTCGGCCACGCTGATCAGGACCAGGCCGGCCGGGACAAGCATCGCCAGCCCGGTGGCCAGCACATACCAGAAAAGAGGCGTCTGCGCGGGTGCGATCTGGGCAAGCTCGCCGGGCTGGGCGGACTGGGCCAACAGGGGCGCGATGCCCAGCAAGAATGCGCCCAGGGCCAGTGTGGGAACAGCGGCGAAACGGACGTAGAAGAAAATTTTTGGCGTGCGGCGGCGGTGCATGGCAGTCACTTGTCTTGCGTTATTCGTCAGATAATCGGCGATGATCCGTCGTCCTTCGGTCTGAAACCAGAGCGTATCATACCAAAATGCCCCTGGAATACAAAGTTGTGGTAAACTGCGAGCCTTGAAACTGCTCGACGCAGAGGCGCAGGGACGCAGAGAAAAACATAAAAATTTTTCCTCTGCGAACCTTTGCGCCACCGCGTCTTTGCGTCAAATTACACCGCTACGTCAATCACTGGCCCATGAAATCCAGCCGCCTGCTATCCATCCTGGTTTTTCTCTCCGCCCTGTTGCTCTACGCGCTGACGGCCGGACCGAGCATTGTCGAACTCTTCGATGACAGCCTGGAATTTCAACTGGTCGGCCCCACCCTGGGCATCGCCCACCCCACCGGCTACCCCCTCTACACCCTGCTGGGCGCGCTCTGGAGCCGCCTCCTCTTTCCCCTGGGAAACTGGGCCTGGCGCATGAACCTGCTCAGCGCGCTCTTCGCCGCGCTGACCGTGCTCCTGGTCTACCGGCTGACCCGCAGGCTGACGCCCTATGCCGACAGCTCGCCCAACGAGTTGGCGGGGATGGCCGCGGCCATCGCCTTCGCCCTGGGTCCCGTCTGGTGGAGCCAGGCCACGGTGGCCGAGGTCTACACCCTCCACGCGCTGCTGGTGATCGCGATCATGAATACGGCCATCAGCATCAACCGCACCCTGGGAGACAGCGCCCCTGTGCCCGGGACGCCCGCGTTCCGGCGGCGAATGACCCTGCTCATGTTTTTGGTCGGTCTGGGGCTGGCCCACCACCGCACCATCGTGCTGGTCTTGCCCGGCCTGGCGCTTTACCTGCTGTGGAGAATACCCGGCATCTGGAAACCCCAGCGGGCCTGGCTGGGCTGGGCGGTCGCGCTCCTGGCCCCGCTGCTGCTCTACGGGCTGATCCCCCTGCGCGCGAGCATGGGCGCGAGCGACCTCAACCGCGCTTATGTCAACACCTGGAGCGGCTTCTGGGACCACGTGCTGGCCCGGCGCTATCAGGCCTTTTTCGCCGACAACGCGCTGGCCGTGGAGCGCACCTGGCAGGACTGGCTGGCCATCTTCCAGAGCCAGATGGGCTGGCTGGGGCTGATCCTGGCGGCCATGGGCCTGCCCTGGCTGGTGGACCGTCATCGTAAGCCGGTGAGGGCGTGGGTCTTCGTGCTGGTGGTCCTGCTCACCAACCTGCTCTTCGCGCTCAACTACCAGGTGGGCGATGTGGAGGTCTTCCTGATTCCCGTCTTCCTCACCCTGGCCATCTTTGCCGGCGCAGGCGTGGCCCTGGTGGGCCGGCTGCTGGAATCCCGCTCCATCACCGCCGCGCTGTGGAGCCAGGCCGGGCTGCTGATCCTGCTGGTCCTGGGCGTCGGCGGCCGCGGGCCCATGGTCAACCGCAGCCAGGATTGGGCGGCCCATGACTACGCGGTGGCCATGGCCAAGGTGGACTATCCGCCTGAAAGCCGGGTGGTGGGGCTGGAGGGGGAGACGACCGCGCTCCTCTACATGCAGCAGGCGGAAAAGCTGGGTCTGGCCGCGACGCCGGTGACGGCCGACGATCCGGCCCTGCGCGCGCAGACGGTGGACGATCTCATGGCCGCGGGCTATCCCGTTTTCCTGACCCGGGAGGTGGCCGGCATCGAAGAGCGCTACAGCTTCAGCGGCGAGGGACCGCTGGTGCGGGTCTGGCCCCGGGGCGAGGCCCAGCCAGGCCAGCCCCAGCACCCCCTGGATGTGGCCATGGCCGACGGCGCGCTGCACCTGACGGGCTATGATCTGGAGACGCTGAACCAGGCAGGCGGGCCGGGGCTGATGCTGTCCCTCTACTGGCAGCCACAAGCGCCCCTGGACCGGGCGTACAAAGTTTCCTTGCGGGTGTTGGATGCAGAGGGGCAGCCCATCGTGCAGGAGGACCGCTTCCCCCTGCGCCACGTGGCCCCCACCGCCACCTGGGCGGTGGATGAAACTGTGAAGGACGTCTACATTCTGGACCTGCCCGGCGACCGGGCCGAGCGGGCCGCCAGCCTCCAGGTCATACTCTACGACGCGGAGACGGTGGAGGAGGCGGGGCGGTGGACGGTGGAGTTGAGATGATGATTCGTCAGATTTCCGTCAACCGAGTGCAAGACGCGGTGCGCGACCTGCTGATCGAGTTGGCCTACCGGCTACCGGCCGACTACCTGGCCGCCATGCACGTCGCGCGGGAAGAGGAACCCTCGTCCTTGGGCGGCGACATCCTGACCATGCTGCTGGACAACGCAGCCTACGCCGAGGCCGAGCGCATCCCCACCTGCCAGGACACGGGTATGGCCATCCTCTTCCTGGAGGTGGGCCAGGACGTGCACTTCTGCGACGGCGATCTGAATCAGGCCCTGCACGCGGCGGTGGAGGAGGCCTACCGGGACCTGCGCAAGTCTGTGGTGGACGATCCCCTGCTGCGGCGCAACACGGGCGACAACACGCCGCCCATCATCCACTACGAGATCGTCCCTGGTGACCAGGTGCACATCACCGCGCTCATGAAGGGCTTCGGCGCGGAGTTGATGAGCCGCCTGCGCATGATGCCGCCGTCCGAGGGGGTGGAGGGGGTCAAGCGCTTTGTGCTGGAGACGGTGAAGCTGGCCGGGCCCAACGCCTGCCCGCCCCTGATCGTGGGCGTGGGGCTGGGCGGCTCCTTCGACACAGTGGCCCTGCTGGCCAAGAAGGCCCTGATCCGCCCGCTGGGCGAACCCAACCCACAGCCCCATCTGGCTCAACTGGAGCGGGAACTGCTGGAGTCCATCAACGATCTGGACATCGGTCCCCAGGGCTTCGGCGGCATGACCACGGCCCTGGCCGTCCACGTGGAAGCCTACGCCACCCACATCGCCGCGCTGCCGGTGGCGGTGAATTTGAACTGTTCCGCGCCGAGGGTGGGGAAGTTAAGGATTGAGGATTGAAGATTGGAAGTTCGGAGATTTGGGGGAGATTGAAGAGATTGGGAGATTGGAGATTGGGCGTCGCCGAAGGGTTGACGTGTGGGGACGCGGCGATAAGCCCACTATCCAATCTTTAATCCTCAATTTCAACGCATCATCATGGACACTCGCTCACTCACCACACCCTTCACAGACGATGACGTCGCGTCCCTGCGCGCCGGGGACCTGGTGCGGATCAGCGGGGTGATCTATGGGGCGCGGGACGCGGCGCATGGGCGCATGGTGGAGGCGCTGGAACGGGGCGAGCCGCAGCCTGTGGACCTGCGCGGCCAGGTGATCTACTACGTGGGACCGGCCCCGGCAAAACCCGGCCACGTCATCGGCCCGGCCGGCCCCACCACCAGCGGACGCATGGACCCATACACCGTGCAGATGCTGGAACAGGGCGTCAAGGGCTTCATCGGCAAGGGCTACCGCTCGGACGCGATCAAGGCCGCGCTGGTGACATACAGGGCCGTCTATTTCGCAGCGGTGGGCGGCGCGGCCGCGCTGCTGGCCCGCCACATCACCGCCAGCCGCGTCGTCGCCTACCCCGACCTGGGACCGGAGGCTATCCGCGAACTGACTGTGGTCGATTTTCCCGCCATTGTGGTCAATGATGTGTGGGGCGGGGATGCGTATAAGAAATTGGAGGTTGGAGATTGAAGAGATTGAAGAGATTGACGCGATATGACAATCTCTTCAATCTCCAACCTCTCAATCTCCACAGGAGTAGCGTAACAATGCACAAAAACCCAAACGATCTCTACAGCGACCTGCGGCGTTGGGTGCGGCGGCTTTGTGACCGCTTTCCCGGCGAATACTGGCAGCGGGTGGACGCGGAGGAGGCCTATCCGGAGGCGTTCGTCCAGGCCATGACCGAGGCCGGCTATCTGGCCGCGCTGATCCCGGAGGAATATGGCGGCGGCGGCAGCACCATCGCCGAGGCGTCGGTGATCCTGGAGGAGGTGAACCGCAGCGGGGGCAACGCCGGGGTCTGCCATGCGCAGATGTACATCATGGGCGCGCTGGTTCGCCACGGCTCAGAGGCCCAGAAGGCGCGCTACCTGCCCCCCATCGCGGCCGGCGAACTGCGGCTGCAAGCCTTCGGCGTCACCGAGCCGGACGCGGGCACCGACACCACCCGCATCCGCACCCTGGCCGTGCGCAAAGGAGACCGCTACATCATCAACGGCCAGAAGATCTGGACCTCGCGCATCGCGCACTCGGACCTGATGCTGTTGCTGGCCCGGACCACGCCCCTGGAAGAGGTGAAAAAGCGCACCCATGGCCTCTCCCTCTTCCTGGTGGATCTGCGCCAGGCCGTGGGCAACGGCGTCACCTTCACGCCCATCCCCACCATGATCAACCACCACACCACCCAGCTCTTCATCGACAACCTGGAGGTCCCGGTGGAGAACCGCATCGGCGAGGAGGGCATGGGGTTTCGCTATCTGCTGGACGGGCTCAACGCCGAGCGCATCCTGATCGCGGCCGAGTCCATTGGCGACGGCGACTGGTTCATGGAGCGGGCCGTGGCTTACGCCAACGAGCGCATTGTCTTCGACCGCCCCATCGGCCAGAACCAGGGCATCCAGTTTCCCCTGGCCCGGGCCTATGCGGACCTGCGGGCTGCGGACCTCATGCGCTTCGAGGCGGCCAGGCTATTCGACGCCGGCCAGCCCTGCGGGGCCGAAGCCAACATGGCCAAGCTGCTGGCGGCCGACGCGGCCTGGGACGCGGCCAACGCGGCCATGCAGACCTTCGGCGGCTTCGGCTTCGCCCGGGAGTACGACATCGAACGCAAATTCCGGGAGACGCGCCTCTACCAGGTCGCGCCCATCTCCACCAACCTGATCCTGGCCTACATCGCCCAGCATGTGTTGGGCATGCCGCGATCGTATTGATGGTAACTGCCATGAACCCTCTTGACGACATCACCGTCATCGCGCTGGAGCAGGCCGTGGCCGCGCCCTTCGCCAGCCGCCAGTTGGCCGACCTGGGCGCGCGGGTGATCAAGATCGAACGACCTGGCGTGGGCGATTTCGCGCGCGGCTATGACCGGACCGTGAAGGGGCTGTCCAGTCACTTCGTCTGGCTCAACCGCTCCAAGGAATCGCTGACCCTGGACCTCAAGCATCCGGCCGGCAAGCGGGTGCTGGCGCAACTGCTGGAAGGGGCCGACGTCTTCATCCAGAACCTGGCCCCGGGCGCGGTGGAGCGGCTGGGCTTCGGCGCAGAGGCCCTGCGGGCCCGCTATCCCCGCCTGATCGTTTGCAATATCTCCGGCTATGGCGCGGAAGGGCCGTACCGGGACAAGAAGGCCTACGACGCGCTGATCCAGGCCGAGACGGGCGTACTCGCCATCACGGGCACGCCGGAGACGCCCTCCAAGACGGGCTTGCCCGTGGCCGACATCGCGGCCGGCATGTACGCCTATTCCGGCATCCTCACCGGGCTGATCGCGCGCGGGCGCACGGGGGAGGGAACGGCGCTGGAGGTTTCCCTCTTCGACGCCCTGGCCGAGTGGATGGGCTATCCGGCCTACTACACCCGAGGCGGGACCGCGCCGCCGCGCACCGGCTCCAGCCACGCGGTCATCGCGCCCTACGGCCTCTTCCCGGTGGGCGACGGAACCACGGTCATGCTCAGCATCCAGAACGAACGGGAGTGGGCGCGCTTCTGCGAGATCGTGCTGGCGCGGCCGGCCCTGGCTGCGGACCCTCGCTTTGCAGACAACAGCCAGCGCACCGCGCACCGGGACGCGCTGCAAGCGGTCATCGAGGAGGTCTTCGGCGCGCTCACCCTGCCGACGGTGGTGGCCCGGCTGGAGCAGGCCCGCATCGCCTATGCCCAGGCCCGCACCATGGAGGAGTTCCTGGCCCATCCGCAACTGGCTGCGCGGGGCCGCTGGCGCGAGGTGAGTTCGCCCGCGGGCTCCCTGCCCGCTCTGCTCCCCCCCGTGATCATGGAGGGCGCGGAGCCGGTCATGGAGCCGATTCCCGGGGTGGGGGAGCATCGGGAGGCGATCTTACAGGCGTTGGGGTATTCGGCGGAGGAAATTGGGGAGATGGCGGCTAATGGGGTGATCTGAATCTAGCCTGTTTCAACCCTTCGCCATTTTTCTCTCTGACGATCTTCCCAACGCGGTCATTGCTCCCCTATTCGACCATAGGATTAACCCTCCTTATCAACTTGCGCACCATGTTGCGCCTCGACCTGAACTAACCCGCTTGCGGTAGGGAGTCTCAATCCCTGCCGCATTCAATCGCAGTTGCTGTTTTGTGGCCCTTTTTCGCCTTTTCCAGGGCAGCCAGATCTCAATCCTTCACCGCTTTTTTCTCTGGTGATTCTCAAAACGCGGCAGGTGATCGGGCCTCCGACCTTAGGATAAACCCTCTCTCAAATCGAGCCGTGGTGATGAAGCGGCTCCACCAGCGTTGGCGGCGGCGGCTATACCAGCTGGTTTCAGTGCTCTCAAATCGAGCCGTGGTGATGAAGCATCTGCTATACTGTTTGTGTAAGGCAAGTCCAAACGGGTTTCAGTGCTCTCAAATCGAGCCGTGGTGATGAAGCCGAGCGGCGGCGGCCAGCGCATTGCGGGCGGCCAAAGGTTTCAGTGCTCTCAAATCGAGGGACGGACATAACATAAGATTGGGGCCAACGAGCGGAACCGAATTCAGGATTGGGGCCAAAGCGACGGTCGCTGCTGGCACATAACATAAGATTGGGGCCAGCCCGTGGAACCGATTCCAGAATTGGAGCCAAAGCGGCTACCACAGCCAGCCCATAACATAAGATCAGGGCCATAACGGAACGAGAAGCAAGAGAGGACTCCTTTCCGGCAAACTAAGGTTGAGAGGCCAAAAGCCCGCCGGAAAGGAGGCAGCTATGCTGAATGCTGGGCTTCCCCCTGGTCCCCTCAGACGATCCCCTCTGGGGCTTCGATGTGGAGGCCAGCCTACCCAGCCGCAAGCAATTCGGTCGGGTGTTGCGCAACCTGAAGCGCGAGCAGGTCGCCTTCCTCCTGCGGGGAACCGTCCACCTGCTGGACCAGGAATTGCCTTCGGATGTCCTGTTGGGGGACGAGATTTCCCTGGACACCAAGCACATCATCGCCTGGGTGCGGGAGAACAACCCCAAAGTGTGGATCGAGGATCGCTTCAACAAGGAGCGGCAGCCCAAAGGCGACCCGGACTGCAAGCTGGGCTTCAAGCCCAACAGCAATCGCAAGAAGGACAAAAGCCAGGACGAGGATCGCCAACCGGCCGAGGCGGAAACGCCCGCCAAAGAGGGCGTTCCCGCCAGCCAGACCAAGAAGAAGAAGGAGGGCGAGTGGCTCTGGGGCTACGCCTCCGGCGTCGTCGCCACCAAAGTCGGTGACTGGGGCGAATTCGTCCTGGCCGAGTTTACCCAGACCTTCGACCAGAGCGACGCCAGCTACTTCTTCCCCCTCATGGCCCAGACCGAGGAGAACCTGGGGCGCAAACCCAGATTCGGCGCCCTGGATGCAGCCTACGACGCCTTTTTCGTCCATGAATATTTCCACCAGGCGGGCGGTTTCGCAGCCGTTCCCTGGGCTGACCGGGCCGATCACCGCAAGCAGTTCGATGAGGAAGGCCTCCCCCTCTGCGCCGCCGGTCTGCCCATGCCGCTGATCTCCACCTTCATGAGGCGGGCCAAATGTCTGGTCCCTCATCGCTGCGGACGCTACGGTTGTCCCGTGGCTGGGAACGAGGCGGGCTGCCCCGTGGACCATCCCAACTGGGCGAAGCAGGGTGGATGCATCACCACCTTGCCCACCTCGCCTGGCTGTCGCGTCCGCCATGAACTGGACCGGGAGAGCGCCGAGTACAAGGCACTCTATCGCCAACGCACGGCTACCGAACGCATCAACGCCCAGGCGGTCGAATTGGGCATTGAGCGACCCAAGCTGCGCAACGGTCGGGCCATCGCCAACCAGTGCACCCTCATCTACGCCCTCATCAACCTGCGCGCACTGGGACGGGTGCGCAGGCGCAAGGCCGAACGCCAAGGACGGGGTGACGCACACTAGGCCCAGCGGCCGGACCGGCCTGTTCGCCTTCACGGCCTCATGTTGACTGCATCGGATTCACTTTTCAAGGTGCGGTCGCTTTTGGCCTCTCACGCAAACCACCTTCAGCATGGGCGAGTGACAGGCGAGCAAGCGGACAAGAGGTCATAGGCATGATGTCAGATGACCTTATATATATGTCCTATCCGAGCATGGCCATCATGCTGGGCTATGGCTTTCTGCGTCTTTTTTCGACCTGAACTGCTTTCGAAAGACAATTTCGTTCTCTGAGCGCTTTCCCACGGACCGTGAGAGCGCCGCCGAACGCAATTTCGCCGATTTCGCGGTGCACGTGGCGCTGGATCTGACGTCATCACCGTCAAAAATTCAACATAAGATTGGGGCCATGGAGATTTCCGATCTTATGTTATGTCCGCCCCTCTCTCAAATCGAGCCGTGGTGATGAAGCACTCAATTGCTTAGCCGCAACCGGCTTTAGACAATGCGGTTTCAGTGCTCTCAAGTCGAGCCGTGGTGATGAAGCAACCATGCGCACGACTTCCGCGCCGGCGGTGCCATTGTTTCAGTGCTCTCAAGTCGAGCCGTGGTGATGAAGTCTAAATCACCACGCCCCGCCCGGCGGGCCAAAGCCGTTTCAGTGCTCTCAAGTCGAGCCGTGGTGATGAAGCCATAATCGACCGCATAAGCCACACTGTGATCTCCCAGTTTCAGTGCTCTCAAGTCGAGCCGTGGTGATGAAGCATTTTGAGGTTGAGTATTATTTGATCGTCGTCACCTGTTTCAGTGCTCTCAAGTCGAGCCGTGGTGATGAAGCCAGTCTGCACAGCCTCCTCAAGATTCTCTACAAGTTGTTTCAGTGCTCTCAAGTCGAGCCGTGGTGATGAAGCTCTACAAATGCTGGCCGACCCGACCAAAAAACGCATCGTTTCAGTGCTCTCAAGTCGAGCCGTGGTGATGAAGCGGTGATAAGCGGTGAGTTACCGGACGATCTAACGCGTTTCAGTGCTCTCAAGTCGAGCCGTGGTGATGAAGCCGGGATGTGCCAGGCGGCCAGGCGACGCTCCCGCAGTTTCAGTGCTCTCAAGTCGAGCCGTGGTGATGAAGCGTTAGGCCGCACCGTTGTTGATGAAATCCTGCAATGTTTCAGTGCTCTCAAGTCGAGCCGTGGTGATGAAGCCGCCGTCCTCTGTCACAATGTCGATGTAGTCGAGCCGTGGTGATGAAGCGCAAAAAAGCCCGGCCCGGGGTCATCATCACCGGGCCGTTTCAGTGCTCTCAAGTCGAGCCGTGGTGATGAAGCCTGCACCCCACGACGACTACCGGGAAACAGTGGCCGGTTTCAGTGCTCTCAAGTCGAGCCGTGGTGATGAAGCCTTTGATTGCGACCCGCATGGCTTCGAGATCTTCCGGTTTCAGTGCTCTCAAGTCGAGCCGTGGTGATGAAGCTGGAACGCCGACAACGCCCCCCATCTCCGCATCCAGTTTCAGTGCTCTCAAGTCGAGCCGTGGTGATGAAGCATGAGATGCGAGCGAACGCCGTTTGGACGGATCGAACGTTTCAGTGCTCTCAAGTCGAGCCGTGGTGATGAAGC
>JAJRUD010000143.1 GCA_024277995.1 Chloroflexota bacterium | reverse complement strand
GTGGTAGAACGTCTCCTTGCCAAGGAGAAGGTCGTGGGTTCGAATCCCATCGCCCGCTCCAGAAGCAAACAGCCTTCAGCCGTTAGCTATCAGCCGAATGGAGCGTTCGCGGAGGTTGATGGCTGGATGCTGAAGGCTGGTAGTTTCTTACCAGGGCGACGTAGCCAAGTGGTAAGGCAAGGGTCTGCAAAACCCTCATTCGCGGGTTCGAATCCCGCCGTCGCCTCCACGATCATATGACGAAGCAGGCCCCGCCGACTGCGGGGCCCTTCGCTTTCCCGGCCCCCTGCCAGCGGTGCCCCTCCCCCGAGCGAGATCGCCAACCGACCGCAGAGGAGGCATCGAAAAGGATCGGGGGATGGCATCATGCACGCTCCGCACCCACCGCACGGGCGATCGGAGGCGTCCTGGGGGCGGTTTTCAGTCTTGGCCGGTCACCCCTGCCGTCCCTCATCGGTCTCGGGGAGCGTTTCCCGCGCACCGCCAGCGCCTGCCAGCGCCTGCTCCACGGCGGCTCCCACCGCCGCGCCGAAGAGCAGGATCCAGGCGGAGAAATAGGCCCACAACACCAGTACGATCACCGACGCAAGTGAGCCATAGACCAGGCCGTAACCCGCTATCCCCGAGGCCAGATACCAGGCAAAGGCCGCCTTGGCCGTCTCCCAGAGCAAAGCCACCACCACTGCGCCCACGAGCGCCGCACGGCCGTCCACCCGCCGGTTGGGCAACAGCCGGAAGAGCGCCCACGCCATCATGGTCAGCGTACTCACGTCCAACGCCAGATTGAGCCATGGCCGTATCGGGGAGAGACCTTTCACCACTGCCGACCAGGCCGTATAGGCGCTCAGGGACAGGGACAACAAGAACAGCAGAGACAGGCCGATCAGGATGAGCGCACCCAGGACCCGCTTGCGCCAGAAGGGGCCTTGCCGAGCTCCCCACAGAGCATTGAGCGCCGCAGTCAGCACGCCGATGACCCCCGACCCGCTCCAGAGCAGACCCAGTATGCCGATCACGCCCATCGAACCGCGCGCCTGCAGGGTCTGATCCACCACCGTCTTGACGAACTCGGCCTGGGCCGGCAGCGCGCGCTCCAGGTAGAGATCTATCGCGCGACGCGTCGAAACCGTGGCCAGCACCTGGCCGCCGATGGCGAGCAGGAAGAGCAGGAGAGGGAAGATGGAAAGCAAACCATGATACGCGATGGCGGCGGCGCGCATGGCGCCCTCACGCTCGGAGAAACGGCGCATTGCGGCGCGCATGACTGCGCCCGCCTGCCTGACATACCTGCCCACCCCTCGCCTCGCTGGCCGTTCCATTCGCGCCATCTCCAACTCCCCCAGCATTATACGCTCTACGCACACATAACCGCCGCGCCCGAAGCCCCCCGACCAAGAGATCCTCAATGCTAAGCTTGCGGCCGAGGAATGATGACAGCTTGAACTGTCTCGGCGTTCTCCGCGCCCTCCGCGGTCGGTCCCCTCCCAGGAGAGATAAGCAACCCGCTGACGAATTCTACGGCTGCCATGCCGTCGCCAGCCTCGGCGCGCATTGACAGGGCCATCAGGCGCGGGCTATGATTTGCAGGCCGAGAGGAGCAGCCATGAGCGCACGTCCGCTCAGCCCCTTCGAGGAGCAGGAGGCCCGTCTGGTCTTCGCCGACGGCCTTCGATACGACCAGGTCAGGATCGTGGAAGGCGCGGACTGGCCGGATTGGCTGGCACGGCTGGGCGCCCGCTTGAGCGGCGCCGAGCCCCCCGCCCACAACGCCGTCACGTTGGGTAACCGCATCCACTTTCCGGTCTCCCTGCGCACCAGCCAACCGGGCCCCGCCGCAGTACAGGACATGGCCTGGTTGATCCACGAACTCACGCACATCTGGCAGTATCAGCACAGGGGCGTGGCATACCTGCTGCAGGCCCTGATGGCGCAGATCCGCCTCGGACCCGGGGCCTACGACTACGGTTCGGAGGCGGGCCTGCAGGCCGCTCTGGGCAGCGGCCGGGGCATGAAGAGCTTCAACCCCGAGCAGCAGGGGGACATCACCAGGGATTACTACCTGCTACGCAAGCGGGGGGAGGCAGCCCAACCCTGGGAGTCGTTCGTCGCCGAAATCCGCACCCCGCCGCCTCGCGCTTGAACCGCGTCCCGGCGGCACTCCCTGGACCGCAGATCCCGGACCTTCGATGGCCGACTCCTCGGCCGCAAAGGCCTCCCCGAAAAGTTCGCCCGGCGCGACTCCCTGTGCCACGTGCCCTGACACCTCCCTGATCGGACCACGCGCCGCCGCTCAGCCCTCACCCAAGAATGAGCTGGGGGCGAGGTTACCCCGCCCCCTCTCTATGAACTGCGAAGCCGGGCCACGCTCCCCTTTCCAGGCGGGGAGTGGATCGCTATTCGTTGAACAGCTCCCCCACCGACCGGCCCTCGTGAGCCCTGATGATGACCTCAGCCAGCATGGGAGCGACGGAGAGCACTCGCATGTTGGGCAGCCGCTTATCGTCGGGGATCGGAAGCGTGTTGGTGGTCACGATCTCTCGAATGGGCAGCTTGGCGAACCGCTCAGCGGCTGGCGATGCCAGCAGTGCGTGCGTGAAGGAGAGATAGACGTCCTTGGCGCCGTTCTGACGCAGGATCTCGACCGCCTCGCACATCGACCCACCGGTCACCACCTCATCGTCCACCAGGATCACATCCTTCCCCTCCACCTTGCCGATGATGGTGGTCGCCCGCGCCCAGGGGTCGACGCCGGTGCGGCGCTTCTCGACAAAGGCCAGCGGCATGCCCAGCTTGGCCGCGAAGTTGCGCCCTTTCTTGGCGAAGCCCAGATCCGCCGTGGCCACCACCACGTTATTCAGCTCCTTGGCCAGGAAGTAATCGCTCAGTATATGAAACGCGGTGAGCACATCCCCCGGGATGGAGAAGAAGCCCTGGATCTGGCCGGCGTGCAGGTCAATGGTGATGTAGCGGTCCGCGCCGGCCACCTCGATCATGTCCGCCACCAACCGGGCCGTGATCGGGACGCGCGGCTGATCCTTCTTGTCCGAGCGAGCGTAGGCCATGTACGGAAATACGGCAGTGATGCGCCCGGCCGAATCCCGTTTCAGGCAGTCGATCATGATGAGCATTTCCATCAGGTTGCGGTGGACGGGCGGACCGAGCGACTGGATCAAGTAGACATCCTGGCCGCGCACGCTGCCATGGAGACGGATGAAGAGATTCTCATTAGGAAATTCGACCAGATCGTACCCGCTGAGCGGAACGGCCAGATAATCGCTGATCTCCTCGGCCAGCTTCAAACTGCCTGAGCCGGCGAAGAGCTTGATGTCGCCGTATCCGTACATCGTTCCCATGTCAGCCCTCGCCCTCT
>JAJRUD010000142.1 GCA_024277995.1 Chloroflexota bacterium | reverse complement strand
GCTCGTTCTGGGAGGAGTGCATGCCGGGGTCGTCGGCGGAGATCACCACGAAGCCGCCGTTGGTGCCGGCGTAGGGGAAGACCATGAAGGGGTCGGCGGCCACGTTGAGGCCCACGTGCTTCATGGTCACCAGCACGCGCAGTCCGCCGATGGCGGCCCCCATCCCCTCTTCGAAAGCCACCTTTTCGTTGGCTGACCACTGCGCGTCGACTTCGGGGTAATGGATCAGCGTCTCCAGGATCTCGGTGCTGGGGGTGCCCGGATAGCCGGCGGCGAAATGCACGCCGGCCTCCCACGCGCCGCGCGCGATGGCCTGGTTACCCAGTAACAGTTCTCTCTTCATCACTGCACTCCGCGGGAACCCCGGACCTGGGTTCCTGCTCGCTTGGCATGCCGAGGATGCGGGCTGCGTTCCCGCCGAGGATCTGCGCCTTGGCCTGCTCGGAGATGGGCAGCTCCTGCAGGGCTTCGATGTTGCGCCGCAGGTAAGGATTGCCGGGCCAGTCGGAGCCGTAGACCACCTTGTGGGCCAGCATTTCGAGCCGCGGGAAATAGGAAAGCAGGTTCTTGGCGGGCAACCCCGAGATCTCCATATAGACGTTTGCGTGGCGGCGGGCCATCCAGAAGGCCTGCTCGTACCAGAAGGGCCTCCCCGAGTGGGCCATGAGCAGGGTGAGCCCGGGGAAGTCGATGGCCACGTCGTCCAGGTGCAGCGGGTCGCCGTATTTGATGCGCGCCCCGGGGAACATGGAGGAGCCGGTGTGCACCAGCACGGGGATGCCCAGTTCCTGGGCCTTGGCGTAGAGCGGGTAGAGGCGGGCCTCGTTGGCGTAGTGGTGCTGGTAGACGGGATAGACCTTCAGGCCGCGGAAGCCCATTTCCAGGACGAGCTGCTCCAGCCGCGCCGCCAGGTCGTTGTCCAGGTGCGGGTTGACGCTGGCGAAGGGGATCAGGCGTCCCTTGGGACCGTCGGGCGGATCCGGCAGGGCGTTGGCCTGCTGCACCAGGTCGGCGACGAACTCGTTGCTGCACGTGCCGGTGGTGAGCGGGTTGAGTTCGGCCAGCGCCACCGCGTAGTCGACCCCGTTCTGCTGCAGGAAGCGGCGTAGGTTGGCGGGGGTGAGTGTCTCCTCCATCAGCGCCGCCACGTCTCCCTCGAACTGGCTCTGTAGGAAGGCCATGGTCGAGGGACGCTCGTGCTCCGGCAGGGAGACGTGGACGTGAAAGTCGATGATCATGGCACCACGACGGAGCGGATCCCTTCCCCTCGGCGCAGCGTCTCGAAGGCCTGGTTGATGTCTTCGAGGGAGAAACGGGCCGTGACCAGCTCCTTCACTTTGATCTTGCCCTGCTGCACCAGGGCCATGACGCGCGGGTAGTCCACCGCCCGGCAGCCGAGCGAGCCGATGATCTCCAGTTCACGATACATGGTGCGGCCGGTGTCGAGCTGCATGGGCTCACCGGCGAAGCCCACCACCACGAAGCGCCCGCCGGTGCGCAGGGAAGCGAAGGCCTGCTGTTGCGTCAGAGGCAGGCCGATGGCCTCGAAGGCCACGTCGGCGCCGCCGCCCGTTCGCTTGCGGATCTCCTTGTCGATGCGCTCGACCTGTCGGGCGTTGAGCGTCTGCGCCGCCCCCAGCATGCGCGCCCATTCGAGCTTCGTCTCCACGATGTCCACCGCCAGCACGCGCGCGCCCATGGCGGCGGCCATCTGCACCAGGTTGAGCCCCACGCCGCCGCAGCCGAAGACCACCACCTGGTCGCCGGGCTGGACGCGGCCGCGGTTGACCACCGCGTGGTAGGGGGTGGTGATGGCGTCGGCGATGATGGCGCCTTCCACCAGGGGGATCTCCTCCGGCAGCGCCAGCAGGTCCTTGGCGGGTGCCAGGATGTATTCGGCGTAGCCGCCGTCGACGTTGTTGCCGAACATGACCATGCGCTGGCAGATGTTCTCGCGGCCCTGGCGGCACATGGCACACTGCCCGCAGCCGTATACTGCGGGCAGCAAGACGCGGGCGCCCTCTTCCCAGCCCTCGACCTGGGGGCCGAGCGCGGCCACGGTACCGGATACTTCATGCCCCAGGATGAGGGGCGGCTTCTTGAAGGTCGGGACGCCGTGGTCGATGTAGTGCAGGTCGGTGTGGCAGACGCCGCAGGCGGCAACCTTAACCAGAACCTCGCCCGGGCCGGGCTCGGGCGTGGCGATCTCTTCGACCTTGAGCGGCTGGTTGGGACCGATGAAAATCGCAGCGCGCATGGGTTTCCATCCTCCACATCTCGGTTGGGCATGCCCCAGGGCGGGTTGGGGAGGCGGTCGGCTGCGGTGGCCCTGTGCAGGTCGCCCAGCGCTGCGTGTCGTGGGCGGGCTGGGCGATGAGCCCTGTCTGGATTATCCCTACGGTTCGTATGGGGCTTTGGTCGAGACGGTGCACCCCCGGCAAGACGGCCCGGCTCGCAACAACATACCCCACTTTTTGGCGCGTCGTCCAAAAAGTGAGACATTTTCAGTGTAGCACGACTTCGCCGTCCGTCAACAATGTGAAAGTTGTCACAGTCAGAGGTTGACATCGGCGCGCTCGATGATATACTGGATGTGTCGCACTTTTTGGACGACGCACGGGGAGACGCGACATGACATCCCCCCCCTCCATCCGAACCCAGATCGTGATCTTCACCCTCTTCGGCGAATACGTCGTGCCGCGCGGCGGCCGCGCGTGGACCCGCAGCCTGCTGGCTTTGCTCGAGGCACTGCAGGTCAGCGAGCGCGCCGCCCGCTCGACGCTCTCGCGCATGACGCAAAAGGGGTGGCTGGTTTCGGAGCGCAACGGGCGCTACAGCCGCTATTCGCTCACGCCGCGCGGCCTGCGCGTGGTGAAGGAGGGGGAGGTGCGCATCTTCGAGCCGCGTCGCACCGAGTGGGACGGCACGTGGCACATGGTGGTCTACTCCATCCCGGAGGGGAAGCGCCGTCTGCGCGCCAGCCTACGCACGCGCCTGGGATGGCTGGGGTTCGGGCGCCTGGCTCCGGGAACCTGGGTGTCTCCCAACGACCGCCGGGCCGAAGTGGAGGCGGATCTGGACGACTTGAAAGCTCGACCTTACGCGGTGTACTTCGGCGGCATGCACCTGCACTACCCCTCCGATGAGGAGATCGTGCGCCGCTGCTGGGACCTCAAGTCGTTGAACAAGGAATATGCGCGCTTCATTCGCCGCTATGAGCCGGCCTTCAAGGCTTGCCAGAGATCAACCGATGGAGGCAAGCCCATCCCGCCCGAGGAGTGTTTCCAACAGCGCTTCTGGCTCACACTGGAGTATTCGCAGTTTCCCAGGCGCGATCCCAACCTGCCGCCTCCCTTGCTTCCCAAGGGCTGGCTGGGCAGGCGCGCCGACCAGCTCTTCCGCGAATTCCACCAGCTTCTGCGCCAGCCCTCCGAGGAGTTCGTCAACCAGGTGCTCAACAGCAGCCCCGATGTGCTTCGTGCATGACCCCTGTTGCCCCCTGCCCGGACCTTCCGGGTCGAACCGTGAGTTCACACGTCCGCAGAGGAGGCCTGTTCCATGGACATGACGCAATTTGCAGACGCGACCCCCGACTACAAGGAGATCCTGTACGAGGTCAAGGATTGGGTGGCGCGCATCACCATCAATCGCCCCCAACGCTACAATGCCTACAGCACCAAGACCCTGGTGGAGTTGGCGCACGCCTTCCGCCGCGCCTCCTTCGACGACCGTGTGGCGGTCATCGTCTACACGGGAGCCGGGGAGCGTGCTTTCTGCACCGGCGGGGACGTGAAGGAGTACGCCGCCAACTACACCAGCCGGCCGCGCGACTACTGGAAGTACATGGTGCTCTTTGGTGCCTACATCGAGAGCATCCTCAACACCGGCAAGCCGGTCGTGGCGCGCCTGAACGGCATGGCCGTCGGGGGCGGCAACGAGTCGCAATTGGCCTGCGACCTGTCCATCATCGCCGAGCACGCCTACATCAAGCAGGTGGGCTCCAGCGTCGGCAGCGTCGCCGCCGGCGGCTCTACCCAGTGGCTGCCCATCTTCGTCGGCGACCGGCGGGCGCGCTACATCCTGATGACCAACCGCATCATCCCCGCCCGGCAGGCGCTCGAGTGGGGCCTGGTCAACGAGGTCGTGCCATCGGTGACCAAGGACGGCGAGTTCATCGAGGGCGCAACTCAAGAACAGATCAAGGCCGCCCTGAAGGGTGAAGACGGCTATGCCATCGACCTCTCCCGGCTGGATGAGGCGGTGGACGCCCTGTGCCAGGATCTGGTCTACAAGTTCCCCGAGTGCATGCGCTACACCAAGCAGCAGGTGAACTTCTGGAAGGATCTGGCCTGGCACCAGACCATCGGTCACGCGCGCGACTGGCTCTCCGTCCACTACACCTCCTGGGAACCGCTGGAGGGCATGGGGGCCTTCGTCGAGAAGCGGCCGGTCGAGTACCGCAAGCTGCGCGAGCGGGCCGCGCGGGGCGGGTCCAGCGAGTTCCGCTGGGGGCCCTACAGCAAGACCTGCCCTTCCTGCGACGCCGACAACCTGCCGGCCGAGTTCACCTTCTGCGGTGTCTGCGGCGCCTCACTGCAGGCCGACTGAGAAAGGATGGGAGCGATGGCGCGAGGATTGACCTTCGAGGAATTCCAGCAGGGGGACACCTTCGTCTCCCAGGCGCGCACGGTGACCGAAGCAGACGTGGTGGCTTTCGCCGGCCTCTCCGGAGACTTCAACCCGTTGCATACTGACGCCACTTTCGCCGCCTCGACTCCCTTCGGCGAGCGCATCGCCCACGGCATGCTCATCGCCGCCATGGCCACCGGTATGGCCAACTGGACGGGGGTCTTCGAAGGCACGACGCTGGCCCTGATGGAGCAGCGCCTGCAGTACAAGGGCATCGTCAAGTTCGGCGATACGGTCCACCTGGAATTGCAGGTGGCTGAGAAGAAAACCACCTCCAAGCCCGACCGCGGCATCGTGATCTTCGACGCGCGCATGGTCAACCAGGATGGCAGGATCGTCCTGGATGGGCAATGGACGTTGATGATGCGTCGCCAGGCTGCCTGATAGGGCCTGGCGCCTCAGCCCTCCGGTTCAGGACCTGGAGGGAGCGGAGGGAGAGCCATGAGACTGAAGGACAAAGTGGCCTGGATCACCGGCGCGGGGAACGGCATCGGCCGCGCCACCGCGCTGCGTTTCGCGCAGGAGGGGGCGCGCCTGGTAGCCGCCGACGTGGATGGCGAGGCGGCTCAGGAGACCGTCGCCATGATACAGGAGGCGGGCGGCGAGGCCGTGAGCGTCGCGGGCAGCGTCACCAGCCGCGACGACGTGCAGCGCATGGTGCAGACGGCGCTGGACAGCTTCGGCCGCCTCGACATCCTCATCAACAATGCCGGCATCAACCGCGATGGGCTGGCGGTCAAGGTGAAGGATGACGAGGTCAAGTACATGGGCGACGACCGCTGGGATCCGGTGCTGGAGGTCAACCTGAAGGGCACCTTCCTGTGTGCCCAGGCGGCCGCCGTGCCCATGATCCGCCAGCGCTCCGGGCGCATCGTGAACACCTCCTCCATCGGCGCGCTGGGCAACATCGGTCAGGCCAACTACGCCGCCTCGAAGGCCGGCGTCATCGGCCTGACGCGCACGCTGGCCCTGGAGTGGGCGCGCTATAACATCACCGTCAACTGCGTCGCCCCCGGCGCCACCCGCACGCGCATGACGGCCGGCATCCCGGAGAAGGTCATGCAGGTTTTGCTGGGGAAGATCCCCCTGGGGCGCCTGGCCGAGCCGGAGGAGATCGCCGCCGCGCACCTCTTCCTGGCCTCCGACGACGCGATCTATGTCACCGGCCAGGTGCTCTTCGTCGACGGCGGCATCAGCGTGGGTGTGTGAGGAAAGGAGAGGCGAGTATGGCCGAGGCACAGCAAGCCGCTGCGTCGGGGGGCGCAGCCTTGGTAGAGGACAAAGTGGCCCTGGTCACCGGGGGCAGCCTGGGCATCGGGCGCGCCATCGCCCTGGACCTGGCGGCCAACGGCGCGCACGTGGCTTTCACCTACCGGCGCCACGCCGAGGAAGCGGCCCAGGTGGTGAAGGAGATCGAGGCCTGCGGACGCCGGGGCATGATGCTGCAGGCCGACGTCTCCTCCTACGAGGGGGCCCAGCAGGTGGTGCGGCAGGTCCAGGAAACCCTGGGGGGGTTGGACATCCTGGTCAACAACGCGGGCATGAACTGGGACGGCGTGGTCTGGAAGATGACCGAGGAGCAATGGGATCGTGTCATCGCCGTCGACCTGAAGGGCACCTTCAATTACATCCACGCCGCGGCGGCCGTCTTCAAGGCGCAGGGCTCGGGCAAGATCGTCAACATCACCTCCATCAACGGCCTGCGGGGCAAGTTCGGCCAGTCGAACTACACGGCTGCCAAGGGAGGCGTGATCGCGCTGACCAAGACCGTGGCGCGCGAGTTGGGGCGCTACAACGTCAACGTGAACGCCGTGGCGCCGGGCCTGATCGAGACCCCCATGGTGCAGCAGGCCCCGGAGAAGGTGCGCGAGATGGCGTTGGCTGAGATCGTGCTCGGGCGTTTGGGCCAGCCGGAGGAAGTGGCCTGGGTGGTCACCTTTTTGAGCAGCGAGCGTGCCCGGCACATCACCGGCGAGGTGATCACCGTGGATGGAGGGCAGTACCTGTGAAAGAAGCCGTTATCGTTCAGGCAGTGCGCACCCCCATCGGCAACCACGGGGGCGCGTTGAAGGACGTACGACCGGACGACATGGCCGCGCTGGTGATCAGCGAGGTGGTGAAGCGGGCGGGTCTCGACCCGGCGGAGATCGAAGAGGTCTACTTCGGCTGCGCCAACCAGGCGGGGGAGGACAACCGCAACGTGGCGCGCATGGCCGCGCTGCTGGCCGGCCTGCCGACCTCGGTGGCGGCGGTGACCTTCAACCGTTTGTGCGCCTCGAGCCTGTCGGCCATCAACGCCGCGGCGCGCGCCGTCAAGCTCGGCGAGGGCGAGGTCTTCGTGGCCGGGGGCGTGGAGTCCATGACGCGCGCCCCCTGGGCCGTGCCCAAGTCCGGACGGGCCTTCCCCTGGGGCAATGTGACCATGTGGGACACCACCATCGGCTGGCGTTTCCCCAATGCGAAGTTGAAGGAGCAGTACGGCAACGAAGGTATGGGCGAGACGGCCGAGAACATCTATGAGGAGAAAGCCATCAGCCGCGAGGACCAGGACGCCTTCGCCCTGGAGAGCCACCGACGGGCCATCGCGGCCATCGACTCCGGGCGCTTCGCCGAGGAGATCGTGCCGGTGGTGGTGCCGCAGCGCAAAGGCGATCCCATCGTGGTGGAAACCGACGAGCGCCCGCGGCGAGACACCTCCCTGGAGGCACTGGCGCGGCTGCGGCCGGCCTTCCGCAAGGGCGGCACGGTCACGGCGGGGAACGCCTCGGGCATCAACGACGGTGCGGCGGCGGTGCTGGTCATGTCCGCCGAGCGCGCCCAGGCGCTGGGGCTCAAGCCCTGGGTGCGCGTGGTGGCCTCGGCCGCGGCCGGCGTGGAGCCGCGCACCATGGGCTACGGACCGATCCCGGCCACGCGCAAGGCGCTCGAACGCGCCGGGCTCACGCTGGAGGACATCGGGCTGATCGAACTCAACGAGGCCTTCGCTGTGCAGGCCCTGGCCGTGATGCGCGAGCTGGGTATGGACCCGGCCATCACCAACGTCAACGGCGGTGCCATTGCCCTGGGGCATCCGCTGGGCTGCACCGGCGCGCGCATCGTATGCACGCTGGTGCACGAGATGCGCCGCCGCGCGCCGCAGGAAAAGCGTCCCTACTACGGCCTGGCTACCCTGTGCGTGGGCATCGGCCAGGGGGAAGCCACCATTTTCGAGTGGGTGGGAGATTGAGCCATGCGTTTTGAAAAGGCCTACGTGCCCTACGGGGCTTACTGGAGCACCCCTTTCTGCAAGTGGCAGGGCAGCTTCGCCAACCTGCATCCGATCCGCTTCGCGGCCGAGGTGGCCCGCCGCGCGCTGGAGGAACGCGGACTGGAGCCCACCGCCTTCGGCTCGCTGCACTTCGGCATGACCGTGCCGGCCACGGGCTGTTTCTACGGCGCGCCCTGGCTGGCGGGGCTGATCGGTGCCGGGGAGATCACCGGCCCGACCATCTCCCAGGCCTGCGCCACCTCGGCGCGCGTCATCGCCGGCGCGGCGCAGGAAGTGGAGGTCGGTGGGCGGGATGATGGGGCCCCGGCTGTGCTCTGCATCACGGCCGACCGCACCTCCAACGGCCCGCATCTGGTCTATCCCAACCCGCTCGCCCCCGGCGCCAGGCCCGAGGTCGAGGATTGGGTGTGGGACAACTTCAATTGCGACCCCTTCGCCAGGAACGCCATGATCGAGACCGCCGAGAACGTGGCCCGCGAGGAGGGGATCGACACCGAGGCGCAGCACGCGGTGGCGCTGATGCGCTACGAGCAGTATCAGGCGGCACGCGCCGACGACGGTGCCTTCCATAAGCGCTTCATGGTCACGCCCATCGAGATCAATCCCACCGGGCGCAAGGTGGTAGGCGAAGTCGCCAGCGACGAGGGCGTCTTCCCCACCACGGTCGAGGGTCTGCGCAGACTGAAGCCCGTGCTGAAGGGCGGTACAGTGACCTTCGGCGGGCAGACCTATCCCGCCGATGGCAACGCCGGCATGGTGGTCGCCAGCCGCGAGCGGGCGCGCGAGATGAGCCGCGATCCGGACGTGGAGGTGTGCCTGGTGTCCTTCGCTCAGGGGCGCGCCAAACGCGGCTTCATGCCGCAGGCCAACGTTCCAGCGGCGCGGCGCGCGCTGCAGGAGGCAGGGCTGAAAGTGGAGGACCTGGCGGCTGTGAAGACCCACAACCCCTTCGCGGTGAACGATATCAGCCTGTCCAAGGCGCTGGGCATCCCGCTGGAGAACATGAACAACTACGGCTCCTCGCTCATCTGGGGTCATCCTCAGGGCCCGACGGGGATGCGCTTGGTGATCGAGTTGATCGAGGAGTTGGTGCTGAAGGGGGGAGGCTACGGCCTCTTCACCGGCTGCGCGGCGGGCGACACGGCGGCCGCGCTGGTGGTGCACGTCGCATAGGAAGAGCGGCAGGGACATTGCCCCTTGGGAAGAAGAGCCCCGCCTCCCTGAGTCTGTCGAAGGGAGGCGGGGTGGCTATTGTCTGCGGTGGAAGGTTAGCGGGAGGCCGGCGAGAGAGGGTCGTGATGCGGCCGCTTCCGGCGGCGGATGCGCCGTGGCGCTCCCCTCAGGCCGCGCTCGGCAGAAGATCAGCGCAGGGTGGAAGGGGAAGGGGCCTTGAGCCTCAGCTTTCTTCCAATGGCTGGTGCGGGGGTGTGGCCTGATCCGCCTCGCTGGAGTTGGAGCGCAGGGCGCGCAAGAAGCCCAACACGCCGGCGGCCATCACCTGTCCCTGATTGAGGGCGCGGCTGGCCAGGGAGCGCGCCCGCGCCAGGCGGATCTCGGGTTCCGCCTGGGTGACTTCGTAGAGCTCCACCAGCACGCCGTGGGTGCTTTCGGGATGGATGAAGGCGATCAGCTTGCCGCCGGTTCCGATGACCGGCTCGGGGTTGATCAGGCGCACGCCCATGGCGCGCAGGCGTTCCAGGTACTCCTGGATGTCGTCCACCTCGAAGCACAGGTGGTGAATGCCCGGGCCGCGTTTGCGCAGGTAGCGGGCGACGCCGCTCTCCTCGTCGGTGGGCTTGACCAGCTCCACCTCGGCCGCGCCAGCGGGCAGGAAGGCGACGACGGAGTTCTGCTCCGGCACGTCCTCGACGTGCGTCACCTCCAGGCCCAGGCCGTCGCGCCAGAAGTTCAGCGCGCGGTCAATGTCCTCCACGACGATGGCCACATGGTCGATGCGGCGGACGGATTTCATGTCAGCTCTCCGTGATAGTTGGGCATGGCATGCCGTATACTCTACAGCGTCGGCGGCGGTTGATATTCGCCCCAGACCTCCCGCAGTGTAGCGCAGATTTCCCCCAGCGTCACGGCGGCCTCCACGCATTCGATGAGGAGCGGCATCAGGTTCTCGTCGCCGCGGGCGGCGGCTGCCAGCCGGGCGCGCAGTTCGGTCACTCTGGCCGGGTCGCGGCGGGCGCGCAGCTCGGCCAACCGTCGTCGCTGGGTCTCCTCCACCGCCGGGTCGACGTGCAGCGGCTCGATGGGGGTCTGCTCCTCTACCTGGAAGGCGTTGACTCCGACGACGATGCTCTCGCCACGCTCTGCGGCCTGCTGGGCCCGGTAGGCGGCCTCCTGGATCTCGCGCTGGACGAAGCCGGTCTGGACGGCGGCCAGCGCGCCGCCCATGTCGTCGATGCGTCGGATGTACTCCAGGGCGCGGTTTTCGATTTCGTCCGTCAGATGCTCGATGGCGAAGGACCCGGCCAGGGGGTCCACCGTGTCCCCCACGCCGCTCTCGTAGGCCAGGATCTGCTGGGTGCGCAGCGCGACGCGCACGGCGTGTTCGCTGGGCAGCCCCAGGGCTTCGTCCATGGAATTGGTGTGCAGCGATTGTGTTCCGCCGAGCACGGCCGCCAGGGCCTGCAGCGCGATGCGCACCACGTTGTTGACGGGCTGCTGAGCGGTGAGGGTGGAGCCCGCCGTCTGCGTGTGGAAGCGCAGGCGCCAGGATCTGGGGTCGTGGGCGTTGAAGCGATGGCGCATCAGTCGCGCCCACAGGCGTCGGGCGGCGCGGAATTTGGCGATCTCCTCCAGGAAGTGGTTGTGGGCGGCGAAGAAAAAGGTGAGCTGAGGGGCGAAATCGTCCACCGCCAGACCGGCGCTGATGGCTGCCTGCACATAGGCGATGGCGTTGGCCAGGGTGAAGGCCACCTCCTGTACGGCGGTGGCGCCGGCCTCGCGCATGTGGTAGCCGGAGATGGAGATGGTGTTCCAGCGCGGTACGTGTTGGCGGCAGTAGCGGAAGACGTCGGTGATCAGGCGCATGGCAGGCTCAGGGGGAAAGATGTATGTGCCGCGCGCGATGTATTCCTTGAGGATGTCGTTCTGGATGGTGCCCCGCAGCCGGCGCAGCTCGGCCCCCTGCCGTCTGGCCACCGCCAGGTACATGGCCAGCAGCACCGCGGCCGGGGCGTTGATGGTCATGCTGGTCGAGACCTGCGCCAGCGGGATGTCCCGGAAAAGGCGTTCCATGTCCTCCAGCGAGGAGATGGAGACCCCCACCTTGCCCACCTCGCCGGCCGCCAGCGGGTCGTCGGCGTCGTAGCCGATCTGCGTGGGCAGGTCGAAGGCCACTGAGAGGCCCGTCTGGCCTTGCTCCAGCAGGTAGCGGTAGCGGCGGTTGCTCTCCTCGGCGGAGGCGTAGCCGGCGTACTGGCGCATGGTCCAGGTGCGGCCGCGGTACATGGTGGGCTGCACGCCGCGCGTGTAGGGGAATTGGCCCGGGAAGCCCAACTGCTCCAGATAGCGGGGGGCGGGGTCCTCGGGCAGGTAGAGGCGTTCGAGGGGGATGTCGGAGGAGGTGGTGAAAGTCGGCTTGCGCTCGGGGTGGCGCTCGAGGGCGGGGCGCAGCACATCGGTTTGCCAGGCTTCGAAGGCGGCCTTCAGTTCATCGTCCATGGTGCTCCTCATTCCCCTGCGGTGGGGAGGCGTCGCGCACCCCCAGGTCTTCTGGTGAGGCGGGATCCTGCCCCTGGAAATTGGCGAATGTGGCGTCGCTGAAGGGCAGCTCCAATCGCCGCCGCAGCCGCTCGAAGAGCTCCATGTAGCTGGCCTCGATCCTGTGTTCCCATGCGAGTCCCAGGTCGGCGGCGGCGCGCGCCACGGCCTGCAGGGAAGGCCCTTCCACCTCGACGAAGCACCCGTAGGGCATTTCGTCCAACATGACCTTCACCGGGTCCAGCAGGAAGGTCTCACGGTATTTCTCGTAGCAGCTGAAAAGGCGGAAACCGAGCGCCTCCAGCAGGGCCTGCGCGGCGGCCAGGTCGTCGACTTCGACCTCGATCTCCTGCCGCTCTTCGCTGGAGAGGCGGCGCTTGTAGGTCAGGGTGATCTGGCTGTCCTGGCGCAGGCGCAGCACCTGGCCGGAGGCGGTGAGTGCTCCCCTGGGGGTGTCGAAGCGCAGGTTGCGCTCCAGCTGGCGTGAGACGAGCAGCGCGCCGCCCAGCGCCAGCAGGCGGCGGCGGATGATGGCCAGCTGGGGCAGATAGAACTTGGCTTCGGTCTCGCGTCCTTGACTCACGCTTTCAATCCAGGATCATCAGCAGCTGGTTCTGCTCCACGCTGTCGCCGGTCTGGACCTGCACGCGGCGCACGGTGCCGGCGCGTGGTGCCTTGAGTTCGTTCTGCATCTTCATCGATTCCAGGATGATCAATTTATCCCCCTTCTCGACCTGGTCCCCTTCCTGTGCCGGCACGTCGACGATCAGGCCGGGCATGGGCGCTTTCAGCTTGTACTCGCCGCCGGGGGCGAGGCTGGCCCCGGAGGCCTGACGCAGGCGGCGTTGGCGCTCGTCCTCCACCAGGACCGTGTATAGCCGGCCGCGCAGCAGGACCTGGAATTCGGTTTCGCTCGGATCGACGTAGGCCTCGTAGGATTTGCCCTCCAGCAGCAGCGAGTAGACGCGCTGGCCGGTAACCGGTTGGAAATCCAGCGCCAGGCGCTCGCCGTTGAGGATGATTTCGCCCTCGGTGTTGATCTCGATTTCGAAGCTCTCGCCGTCGATGGTGGCGATGTATTTCATGAGGCCTCCTAGCGATGTATCCGCTCCCAGCGGCCCATCCATTTCCAGTTGCTCACGTCGCGCGCGCCGCGGCGCACGATCTGCGAGGCGAGCTGGATCTCGCGGTGGGCCACCAGCGTGGCCATTATGGCTGCGATGTGGGGCAGCGTCTGCTTGCCCTCCTCCATCTCATCCATCGAGAAGCGCTCCTCGACGAAGCGGGTGTCGAACTGCCCGGCGATGAAGCGGTGGGAGTCCATGATGTTCTGGTGGAAGGGGATGTTGGTCTTCACGCCCAGGATGCGGTATTCCTCCAGGGCACGGCGCATGCGCAAGATGGCCTCGCCGCGCCGCTCGCCCCAGCAAATGAGCTTGGAGATGAGCGAGTCGTAATAGGGGGAGATCTCGAAGCCGGGGTAGACGCCGGTGTCGACGCGCACGCCGGGCCCGGTGGGCAGGATGACCTGGTTCAGGCGGCCGGTGGAGGGCATGAAGTCGTTGTAGGGGTCCTCGGCGTTGACGCGGCACTCGATGGCCCAGCCGTTGATGTGGATGTCCTCCTGGCGGTAGCGCAGCTTGCGGCCGCGGGCGATGCGGATCTGCTCCTTGACGATGTCCACGCCGGTGACCATCTCAGTTACGGGGTGCTCGACCTGCAGGCGCGTGTTCATCTCCAGGAAATAGAAATTGCGGTCCTTGTCCACCAGAAACTCGATGGTGCCGGCGTTCAGGTAATCCACGGCCTGGGCGGCCTTGCAGGCCACCTCCCCCATCTGTCGGCGCAGCTCCTCGTCCATGAAGGGCGAGGGGGCCTCCTCGAGCAGCTTCTGATGACGGCGCTGCAGGGAGCATTCGCGTTCGTTGAGGTGGATCACGTTGCCGTGGCTGTCGGCCAGGATCTGGATCTCGATGTGGCGCGCCCCGACCAACAGTTTCTCCAGGTAGACGTTGCCGTCGCCGAAGGCGGCTTCGGCCTCGCGGCGGGCGGCCTGGATCAGGCCCGGCATCTGCTGCAAGTCGTCCACCTGGCGCATGCCCTTGCCCCCCCCGCCGGCGGTGGCCTTGATGAGGAGCGGGAAGCCGATCTCCGGTGCCAGGCGCAGCAGTTCCTCGTCGCTCAGGTTGCCCACGCCCTCCGTGCCGGGGACGACGGGCACGCCGGCCGCGGTGACGGTGGCGCGGGCGACGGCCTTGTCGCCCATGGCGGCGATGGCGCTGGGCCGCGGGCCGATGAAGACCAGGCCGGCCTCTTCCACCTGGCGGGCGAAGTCCTCCCGCTCGGCGAGGAAGCCGTAGCCGGGGTGGATGGCCCCCGCTCCGCAGCGTTTGGCGATCTCGATGATCTTATCGCCGCGCAGGTAGGAGTCGCGCGCCGGGGGTGGGCCGAGCAGGTAGGCCTCCTCGGCGTAGCGCACGTGCAGCGCGGCGCGGTCGGCCTCGGAGTAGACGGCCACGGTGTGCAGGCCGAGTTCACGGCAGGCGCGGATCACCCGCACGGCGATTTCCCCTCGGTTGGCGATGAGAACTTTGTTGAACATGTGTGATCTCGCTTAGATTGGCGGTCAGCGGTCGGCAGTCGGCGATCGGCGACCAGGGATCAGGGATCGGGACGGGCTGCCTGCATTGCTCCGGTCTCCTGCAGGAAGGCCTGCACGCGTTCGTTGAAGACCTGCGGCATCTCCTGCGGGGGCATGTGGCCCGCCTCGGAGATCAGCCACAGTCGGCTGCGCGACAGGCCCTGGGCCACGCGCCGCGCATGCTCCACCGAGAGGTGCGTATCCTGCTCGCCCAGGACCACCAGGGCGGGGCAGCGCACGCGCTGCAGGTCGTCAGTCAAATCGAAGGCGGCCATCTCGGGACTCAGCCAGCGGTCGAGCCAGGCCTGCAGCAACTGCGGGGCTTTCTGGCCGTGCTCGCGCTGCATGCCGCGGCTCATGCGGGCTCGTTCGGCCTCGTCCGGCCCGTGTTCCAGATAGTGCGCGGTCTTCGGGTCGCGGTAGATGTGGGTGGCGACGAGCACCAGCGCCTGCACCAGGTCCGGCCGCTCGGTGGCCATGAGCAGGGCGATGGAGGCGCCGTCGCTGTGTCCCAGCAGGCAGGCGCGGTCTACGCCCAGTTCCTGCAGCAGGGCGAGCGCTTCGCGCGCGTCCTGGCGCTGGAAATCCTGTTCGAAGGCCGGCCGCGGGTCGGAGCGGCCGTAGCCCCAGCGGTCGAAGGCCAGCACCTGCCAGCCGTGGCCGGCGAAGAAGGGGATCTGGCGGCGCCAGGCGCGTACCGAGCCCAGACCGTGATGCAGCAAGACCAGCACCGGCCCCTCTTCGGGCCCGTGCAACTCCCAATAGAGCCGATGCCCCTGGATGGCGGCGTGCCCGCAGGACCGGGGATCCGGCTCGCGGCGGGCCTGGGCGGCCGGCGCGTGCGGGTCAGAGCGGGATGTTGCCATGTTTCTTGGGAGGGTTTGCATCACGCTTGTTGCTCAGCATCTCCAGCGCGTTGATCAGGCGCGGCCGGGTGTGCCGCGGCTCGATGACGTCATCCAGGTAGCCGCGCGAGGCGGCCACGTAGGGGTTGGCGAGTTTCTCGCGGTACTCGGCCACCAGCTCGGCGCGGCGCCTATCGGGGTCCTTGGCCTCGGACAGTTCCTTGCGGAAGATGATGTTGACCGCGCCCTCGGGCCCCATGACGGCCAGCTCGGCGCTGGGCCAGGCCAGGTTCAGGTCGCCGCGGATGTGTTTGGAGGACATGACGTCGTAGGCGCCGCCGTAGGCCTTGCGGGTGATGATGGTGATCTTGGGTACGGTGGCCTCGCAGTAGGCGTAGAGCAGCTTGGCGCCGTGGCGGATGATGCCGCCGTGCTCATGGGCGGTGCCAGGCAGGAAGCCGGGCAAGTCGACGAAGGTGATGATGGGGATGTTGAAGGAGTCGCAGAAGCGCACGAAGCGGCCCGCTTTGTCGGCGGAGTTGATGTCCAGCACGCCGGCCAGCACCGAGGGCTGGTTGGCGACGATGCCCACGCTGTGGCCGCCCAGCCTGGCGAAGCCGACGACGATGTTGGGAGCGAATAACTCGTGCAATTCGAAGAACACGCCGTCGTCCACGATCAAACGGATGACGTCGCGCGCGTCGTAGGGCTTACCGGGGTCCTCGGGGATGATGGTGTCCAGGGCGGCCTCGGTGCGCAGGCGGTCGTCGCTGCTAGGGACGAAGGGCGGGTCCTCCATGTTGTTCTGCGGCAGGTAGGAGAGCAGGACGCGGATCATGTACAGGCAGTCGGCCTCGCTGTCGGCCACGTAATGGCACACGCCGGAGGCGCTGGCGTGCACCTCGGCACCCCCCAACTCCTCGAAGCTGACGTCCTCGTGGGTGACGGATTTGACCACATCGGGGCCGGTGACGAACATGTAGGAGGAATTGCGCACCATGAAGATGAAGTCCGTCAGGGCCGGCGAGTAGACCGCGCCGCCGGCGCAGGGACCCATGATGGCGCTGATCTGGGGGATCACGCCCGAGGCGAGCGTGTTGCGCAGGAAGATGTCGGCGTAGCCGCCCAGCGACACCACGCCCTCCTGGATGCGCGCCCCGCCCGAGTCGTTGAGGCCGATGACGGGCGCGCCGTTCTTGAGGGCCATGTCCATGATCTTGCACACCTTCTCGGCGTGCACCTCGCCCAGGCTGCCGCCGAAGACGGTGAAGTCCTGGGAGAAGACGTAGACCAGGCGGCCGTCGATGGTGCCCCAGCCGGTGACCACGCTGTCGCCCAGATATTTGCGCTTGTCGAGGCCGAAATCGGTGGTGCGGTGGGCGACGAACATGTCGGTCTCGCGGAAAGAGCCTTTGTCCAGCAGCAGTTCGAGGCGTTCGCGGGCCGTGAGGCGGCCGCGCTTGTGCTGTGCTTCGATGCGCTCCGGGCCGCCGCCCAATTGGGCCTGTTCGCGCAGTTTGCGCAGGTGTTCGATCTTGGCTGCGTTGCTCATGAGGCATTCTCCCGGAAATAGCGCCGGACGTGGTCCCGGCTCAGTGCCCAGAGCAGGGCGCCAAGAGCGAGGGCTGTCAGGGCGGCGCCGAGGGGCCAGGTCAGTCGGGCATAGTCGGAGCGGGCCAGCAGCGAGCGGTCTAGCCAATACCAGACCGCGTAGAGCAGCCCGCCCCAGCGGGCGAGATGGATCGCCCAGTCCCGGCCACGCCACAGGCCGTAGGTTGCCGCCAGGCCGGCCAGGCCCGAAAGGCCGCCGTTGAGAGCGATGTAGGCGGGTGGGACCGTGAGCGGCAGGTCCGGCGGCAGGCGTAAACCGAGGGCCATCCGGATCAGATGGATGGCTGAGAAGATTAACACCCCAAGGCTGAGCCAGGTTACGAGGCGCGGTCGGCGCCGCGCCACACGGCCGGGCTCACTGGCTGTGATCATCGAAGGCGTTCCTCCGGCTGTGAGGTCATTTTCCTCCCCGTCGGTCGTCGCGGCGAGCGGCCATTGACATCGACAGCACTCCGGGCTCAGTCGATGGCCAGTGTGATCTTGCCCATCTGGTCTCCGGCTTCCAGCCGCTCCAGCGCGGCGCGCGCCTCGGCCAGCGGGTACTGTCGATCGAGCACGGGCTTGAGGCGGCCCTCGAAGACCAACCCCATGGCGGTGCGGAAATCGTGATGGGTGCCCATGGTGGAGCCGATGATGGAGAGGTGCTTGCCGAAGAGGAAGCGGTGATCGATCTCGTACTTGGGACCGCCGGTGTTGCCCACGGTGAGGATGCGCCCCCCTTTGCGCGCCGCGCGCAGGCTGAGCGGCGTGGCCCCGGCGCCCACGTTGTCCACCACCACGTCGGCTCCGCGGCGGCCGGTGGCCTTGTAGACGGCTTTGGCCCAGTTGTCTTCCTTGGAGCGGTCGATGAGCACCTCGGCACCCAGCGATTCGGCCAGCTCCAGCTTGCGGGTGGAGGAGCCCACCACGATGACGCGCGCGCCTGCCAGGCGGGCGATCTGAACGCTGGCGGTGTTGACGCCGCCCGATGCGCCCACCACGAGCACCGTCTCCCCCGGCTGCAGCCTGCCGCGCGTGATGAGCGAGTGCCAGGCGGTGAGGAAGACCAGGCTGGCGGCGGCCGCGGCCGCGTAGTCGAAGCCCGCCGGCAGGCTGAGTACGTTGGTTTCGGGCACCACCACGTATTGGGCATAAGTGCCAGGCAGGGTCTCGCCCAGCAGGCCCCATTGGCGGCACATGTTGTCCTGGCCTGCCAGGCAGAACTCACAGCGGCCGCAGCTCAGATTGCCGTTGATCACCACCCGGTCGCCGACGGCCACGCCCTGCACGCCTTCGCCCAGCGCGGCGACCTCGCCGGCGCCGTCGGCGCCCGGGATGTGGGGCATGGCCAGCTTCAGGCCCGGCCATCCCTGCCGCACCCATAGATCGAGATGGTTGAGGGCTGCGGCCCGCAGGCGCACCAGCACCTGACCTGGCCCGGGCTTCGGCTCGGGCAGGTCGCCGTATTCCAGGACTTCCGGTCCACCGTGTCGATGGAAGTAAACGGCTTTCACGCAGGATCCTCCTCAAAAGCAGAAGCAGGTGGCTGCCAGGCTGGCAGCTCGGGGCTTGCGTCTTGGATTATAGCCCTTCGGAAGAGGATGATGGACAGGAAAAGACCCTGAGCGGGATGGCCTATCATTCGAAAGACACCTCGCGGATGTGGATATTGGCGAACTCGTCGCCGTTCAGGTCCTGGATCTGGATCTCGACGCGGGTCACCGCGTCGGGGCCTTCTTCGAAAGACAGCGTCACCGCAGGGTCCGGCGGCAGGCCGGTGAAGAGCGCCTCGTAGGTCTCGGGATCGCTCTGTGGGTCGGCGAAGAGGCGCACGCGCAGCGAGAAGTCCATACTGCCGGTGGTGAGGTTCAGCGCGCGCAGCGGTTGGGGGGAGGGGAAGGTGATGGCCAGGAAGGCGGGGTTCAGGTCGTGGGTGCGGGCCAGGGTGAAGGGGTCGCCGTCGAAGAGGTGCTCCAGGGCGCCCATGTCGAAAGCGGAATGTTCGACGATCACCTGCTGGCCGTCCAGGGTGAAGGATTCCACCACCGGCTTGCGCCGCTCGGCCTCCTCGGCGGCGAAGAGGGCCGCCGCCTGGGGGGAGTAGCGCATGCGCAGGAAGTAGAAGCCGGGGCGGCCGTCGGGATAGGGGATGGTGCGCTCGACGCGCACATCGCTGAACTTGGGGTCCTGCTGCAGGTCGGCGTATTCTTCGGGCGTGAGCACGAAAAGCAAATCTTCGTTCAGATCCTGCATGTGCTCGCTGTAGGCGGCGGCGTTGGCCAGGCGAACGCGCGGCTCCTGGGGCAGAAAGAATCGCAGCAGCAGGTCGGTGCCGTTGGCCCATGTGGGAGAGACGAGCACCGTGTCCTGCGGGTTCTGCTGCAGGTGCGCCTCGACGGCGGTGAAGACCTGTCGCGCGCCGTACTGCATGCCGCCGAGGCCGTAGTCGCGATACCAGAGCGGGCCGTTGGAGAGCGCGTCGCGCAGCATGCCCAGGTTGAGAGCGGCCAGCACGATGAAGAGGCCCACGGCGACGGGGGGGCGACCGACGCGCGCCGCGGCCCAACGCGCAAGCGCCTCCGCGCCCAGGACGATGAGCAAGGTGAGCGGGACGAGGACCAGCAGCACGCGTGTGATCCCCACGCCCACCACCGTGCCGCCCAGCGGCGCGGCGGCCAGGCCGAGCAGCAGGGAGCGGTGGGGGCTGGAGCGCACGCGACGCAGCGCCACCAGCAGGCCCAAGGCTGCCAGGGGCAGGGTCCAGGCCATGAGGTGGCCGTAGCCCTTCATTATGTGCCGCGGCAGATCGTGCTCGTTGGGGAAGAACCAGTAGCCGGGGCTGAGCCCGCGCGCGTAGAGACCGGCGAAGGTGCGCATTTTCTCCGCAAGCGGCAGTTCCCGCAGCCAATAGCTGTCCAGCATGCGCAGGTGGTATGAGGTCTCCCCTGGGTGCTGGAGCTGGAAGCGCAGGTAGGGCAGCCCGATGATGGCCAGGGCCAGCGCCGCAGCCCGCGCGACCGTCCGTCGTTGCTGAAGGTGGTAGCGCAGGTCGGATAGGCCCAGCAGCAGGATGGCGACCACCAGGGGGATCTGCCCTGCGCTGTAGCTGTAGAAGGCCAGACCTGCGGCGACAACGGCGTAGTACAGATAGCGCGCTTCACCGGCCCGGTAGCGCAGGTAGAAATACAGGAACCAGGCGAAGAAGGACACCATCAAGGTGGTTTCGAAGGCGGTGCGCGAATGCAGGAACCAGGCCGGAGCCACGCCCAGGAAGAGCACCGCGCTCCACCAGAGACGCGTGCGGAAGATATCGCGCAGGATGAGCGCCAGGGCGATGGCACCGGTGAGCGTGACCAGCGCCGGCACGGCGCGCGTGGCCACGACGGAACGGCCGAAGATCAGGTAGGGGAGCACCTGCAGGTAGACGGAGACGCTCAGATTGTACAGATATTCGTTTTCGAAGTAGGTGGGAAAGAGATGGCCCTGGGGGTCATGTAAGCCATCGCGCACCAGGTCGGCGGCGAGGACGGTCTGCACCGCCTCGTCGCTGAAGAAGTAGATGGGGAAATCGGCCAACCGATACAGGTGGGTGAAGGTGTACAGCGCGACGGAGAGCAGGAAGAGGACCAGGGGCAGGGGGCGCTCCCAGGCGGTCAGGCGCGTCCACAGGCGATGCAGCGGCTCGGGGAGGCGTGGCCTGGGCAGTGGGAGGCGGCCGAGCTGCGGCGATCGTCCGCCCAGTTGGATCAACGGAGGCGGCGTTCCGGGGCCGTGCTCGATGCGCACGTGGTAGCGGCCCGGGGAGGGGCTCGGATCGGCCGCCTGGGAGGCTTCGATGGTGATGTGGACCCGCTCGCCGGCTGCGAGATCGAAGGACAGGTCCACTGCCTGGCTGGGCCGCGTCGGCTTCTCATCCGGCGAGCCGCCAGGGTCCGGCTGCGGCCGTTCCCGACCTGCACTCATGGGGTGCTCCCCCTGCGAGTCGAGGGGCGGCTCAGCGCAGCCCCAGTTCCAGTCGCGAAATCACCAGGCGCTGGATCTCGCTGGTACCCTCGTAGATTTCGGTGATCTTGGCGTCCCGGAAATAGCGTTCGACGGGAAGCTCCTTGGAGTAGCCGATGCCGCCGTGGATCTGCACCGCGGCGTGGGCGCAGAACATGGCCGTCTCGGAGGCGAAGAGCTTGGCCATGGAGGCCTCCAGGGAATAGCGCCCTCCGGTCTCCTTGCAGCGCTCCTTGGCCAGCGCGGCCTGATAGATGAGCAGGCGGCTGGCCTCGATGTGTGTCTTCATGTCGGCCAGCTTGAAGGAGATGCCCTGGAACTGGCCGATTTTCCGGCCGAAGGCTTCCCGCTCGCGGGCGTACCCCAGGCTGGCCTCGTAGGCGGCCTCGGCGATGCCCAGCGCCTGCGCGGCGACGCCGATGCGCCCCGCGTCGAGCACGGCCATGGCGATCTTGAAGCCCTGGCCTTCCTCGCCCAGCATGTTCTCAGCCGGGCAGCGGTAGTCCTCGAAGAGGATCTCGCTGGTGGCCGAGGCGCGGATGCCCAGCTTGGGTTCCTTCTTGCCGCGCACGAAGCCCGGCCGGTCGGTCTCGATGATGAAAGCGCTGATGCCCTTGTGGCCCTTCTCGGGGGCGGTCATGGTGAAGAGCACGATGTAATTGGCCACTGGCCCGCTGGTGACCCAGGACTTGCGGCCGTTGATGACGTACTCGTCACCCTCGCGCACGCCGCGCGAGCGCATGGTGGCGGCGTCGGAGCCGGACATCGGCTCGGTGAGCGAATAGGCGCCCACGGCTTTGCCCGAGGCCACCGGGGCCAGGTACTTGCGCTTTTGTTCTTCGCTGCCGAAGCGGTAGATGGCGTGGCAGAAGAGGGAATTGTTGACGGACATGATGGTGCCGTGGGACGCGTCGACCTTGCAGATCTCCTCCAGCGCCAGCACGTAGGAGAGGGTGTCCAGGCCCGCGCCGCCGTACTCCTCGGGGATCTCGATGCCCATGAAGCCCATCGCCCCCATCTTGGCGATGGTGTCCGCCGGGAAGGCGCCCGTCTCGTCGAACTCGGCGGCCACGGGTGCGATTTCCTTCTGAGCGAACTCGCGCGCTGTCTGGCGGATCATCTCGTGTTCCGGCAGCAAATCCAGGCTGGGACCGGCGTGAGCGGTGTCGGATGTGACCATGGGGGCCTCCTCCGAGGTGGGATCGTGTCGTCGGGGCGATTATAGCACGGGGCTTTGACCGCGCCTCGCGCCGCGGGTACAATGAGCGCCGGGCTGCGAGGGTGGAGTCCGCAGGCTTGTCTGAGCCTCAAGGGATCTGCAGGAGGGTTTTGTGTCTGAAGCGATCACGTCGCACATCTTTAACCACCTGGTAGAGCTGGCCTCGCTGGAGTTGAGCGAGGAGGAAGCCGAATACCTGCGGCGCGAACTGAACGGCCAGATGAAAGCCATCCGCGAGCTGGAGGCCATTCAGATCGCAGATGATGTGCCCATCACATCGCATGGCGTGACCTACACACCCGAGATCAGCGCCCCCTTGCGCGAGGACAGGAGCGAACCCTGGCCGGGCGCCGACGATATCCTGGCCGGTGCGCCGCAGGTGGAAGGGCGCTACGTGGTGGTGCCCGATATCCCGCACGAGGATCTGTCATGAGCGAGGCGCTGTGCGACCTGCCGGCCCGCGAATTGGTGCGGCTTTTGAAGGCCGGCCAGGTCTCGGCGGTGGAGGTCCTGGAGTCCACCCTGCAGCGCATCGAGGCGGTGGAGGGCCGGGCGCCGAGCAGTGCCCCCTACCGGCAGGAGCCGGCCGACCTGGAGAAGATCCACGCCTACATCACGCTCACGCGCGATCGCGCCCGGGCGCAGGCCGAGGCGGTGGACCGGGCGCTGGCGGCCGGCGAGGACCCTGGCCCGCTGGCCGGGGTGCCCCTGGCGGTGAAGGACATCTTTTGTGTGCAGGGCACGCCATCGACGGCCGGCTCGCGCATCCTGGAGAACTTCATCGCGCCCTATACCGCCACCCCCGTGGAGCGCCTGGAAGCCGCCGGCGCGATCGTGGTCGGCAAGGTGAACCTGGACGAGTTCACCTTCGGCTCCTCCAACGAATCCTCGGCCTTCCTGCCGCCGCCGGGCAATCCCTGGGACCCGCGGCGCGTGCCCGGCGGTTCCTCGGGCGGCAGCGCGGCGGCCGTGGCGGCCGGCGAGGCGACGCTCTCCCTGGGCACCGACACGGCGGGCTCCATCCGCCAGCCAGCGGCCTTCTGCGGCGTGGTGGGACTCAAGCCCACCTACGGCCGCGTTTCCCGCTATGGTCTGATCGCTTTCGCCTCCTCGTTGGACTGCCCGGGGCCCATCGCGCGCGACGTGGAAGACGCGGCCTTGATGCTGCAGGTCGTCGCCGGGTCCGACGCGCGCGACGCCACGGCAGCGCGGGTACCGGTGCCCGATTACCTGGCGGCGCTGGAAAAGGGCGTGAAGGGCCTGCGCATCGGGCTTTCGCCCGATTACTTCCACCTCAAGTACCCCGACCCCGAGAGCGGTGAACTGCGCGAGCAGCCCATCAACCCCGAGGTCGAGGCCGCCGTGCGGCGGGCCGCCGATCTGCTGGCCGACGCTGGCGCCGAGATCGTCGACGACGTGCCCATGCCCAACACGCGCTACGGCATCCCGGTCTACTTCGTGATCTCGCGCGTCGAGGCCGCCTCCAATCTGCACCGCTACGACGGCGTCAAGTACGGCTACCGCTTCGATGGGCCGGTGCAGGACCTGCGCGATCTGTATCGAAAGACGCGCGGCCGCGGCTTCGGCCTGCAGCCCAAGCTGCGCATCCTGATGGGGATGTACGTCTCGGCCGAGCAGTATGAGAAGGGATACTACGAGCGAGCGCTGCGCGTGCGCACGCTCATCCGGCACGACTTCGAGCGCGCTTTCGACCGCGCGGGGCCCTACCGTCTGGATTGTCTGCTGACGGCCACCACGCCCGACACCGCCTTCGAGATCGGCGCCGTGTACGGCGATTCGGTGCTCATGCAGTACGCCGATCTGTTGACGGTCCCTGCCGATCACGCCGGCGTCCCCGGTCTATCCATCCCGGCCGGGCTGGATTCCAACGGGCTGCCCATCGGCATCCAGCTGCTGGGCCCGGATTTCTCGGAGGCCACGCTGCTGCGCGTCGGCCGGGCCTTCGAACGGGCCACCGAGGGTGAAGCGTGGCGGCAGGCGAAGCCGAAAGTGCTGCAGGGGATATGAGAACCATGGCGCATCCTGGGGCATCGTCGAGAATGGCCTTTGCCTGGGGCAAGGTGTCTTATGGCTGAGTACGAGGCCGTGATCGGCCTGGAGACGCACATTCAACTCAACACCCAGTCCAAGATCTTCTGCGCCTGCAAAGCTGATTCCTGGGATGATCCACCCAACAGCAACATCTGCCCGGTGTGCACCGGGCTGCCGGGCGTGCTCCCCACGCTGAACCGGGTTGTGGTGGAGAAGGCCGTCCTGCTGGCGGCTGCCATGCATGCTGACTCCATCCGGCCGGTCTCCTACTTCGCGCGCAAGAATTATTTCTACCCGGACCTCCCCAAGGGCTACCAGATCAGCCAGTACGACGAGCCCCTGGCGTTGGGCGGATACCTCGATCTGCCCATGCCGGACGGGACGGTGCGTCACGTGAGCATCGAGAAGCTGCACGTCGAGGAAGACGCCGGCAAGACGGTTTACCAGGATGGACGCCGGCTGATCGACTTCAACCGCTGCGGCGTCCCGCTGGTGGAAATGGTCACCGGGCCGGACCTGCGCTCGGCGGACGAGGCGGCCCAGTACCTGATCAGGCTGCGGCAGTTGGTGCGCTGGCTGGGGATCTCCGAGGGCAATATGGAGAAGGGTCACCTGCGCTGCGACGCCAACGTCTCCATCCGGCCTGTGGGCTACCAGGGCCTGAACCCCAAGACGGAGATCAAGAACCTGAACTCCATCGAGGCCGTGCGCGCCGCCGTGCAGGCCGAGATCGAACGCCAGGTGCGCGAGGTGGAGGGCGGCGGCCGCATTCAGGCCTGGACGCTCACCTGGGACGAGGACAGCGAGACCCTGCGCAAGATGCGCAGCAAGGAGACCGAGGCCGACTACCGCTATTTCCGCGAGCCGGACCTGCTGCCCATTCGCCTGGACGAGGCCTGGCGGGAGCGGATCCTGGTCCAACTTCCGGAGCTGCCGCTGGAACGGAAGGCGCGCTTTGTGGCGCAGTACGGCCTGCCCGAGTACGACGCCGAGATCCTGACCGAGGAGCGCAGCCTCTCCGACTACTTCGAGGCCGCCGTGAAAGCCTACGAGGGCGAACCCAAAGCGATCTCCAATTGGCTGATGAACGACGTGCTGCGCCTGCTGCGCGAGCGCGGGCTGACGGCGGGCGAGCTGCGCCTGCGCCCCGAGCACCTGGCGCAGATCGTGCGCATGGTGGCGCAGAAGACGGTCACCACCAATACGGCCAAGGAACTGCTGGAGAGAGTGCAGGAGAGCGGGCGGGCGCCAGCGGAGATCGTGCAGGCCGAGGGCCTGGCCCAGGTCTCCGATGAGGCCGCGCTGCGCGGCGTCGTGCAGGAGGTGCTGGCGGAGAACCCGGAGCAGGTGGCCGTCTACCGCGGCGGCAAGACCACGGTCATCGGCTGGTTCGTGGGCCAGGTGATGCGCAAGACGCGCGGCAAGGCCAACCCGCAAATGGTGAAGGCCATCCTG
>JAJRUD010000141.1 GCA_024277995.1 Chloroflexota bacterium | reverse complement strand
CCTTGCCTTGTTCAGGATCCACGAACAGGCGAAGACGCAATCGGCCGATGCGCGCGCTGTCGAAGAGCGCTATCGTGTCCTCGCGTGGGCGCTGGAACATCCTGCCCTGCCTCCCCGGGTTCGGCGGTCGAGCAGGCGTGCGTGGGCAAACCAACACCTGCAGTGCGCGAGGGCCTTCATGAAAGCCGGGATGTTTCCCCAGGCCATTGTGGAGCTGGCGAAGGGCGCATTACGGCACCCGGTCGTCGTGCGCAGGCCCGAGTTCCCCTCGACGCTCCTGGTGAGCCTCTTGGGGCTCGTCGCCGGGCGCGAGCGCACGCGCCGGCTGAGGGCCTGGATCAGGCGCAAGCGCCGTCGCGCCCTCCGCGGGCTGTAGGTCATCCGCGAGCCGCTCTGACAAGGACAAAGTCTGTACATGGTGTCCCGAACCGATCGGCAGGCAAGAATCCTGCTCGTAGCCAACACCGGTTGGTATCTCTACAACCATCGCTCTGCTCTGGCGCGAGCGCTTCGGGATCGAGGCTGTGAGGTCATGCTGGCCTCCCCCCCGGATCCCTATGCACAGGTCCTGCAACGGGAAGGGTTCACCTGGTTTGGCGTCGACATCAGCCGTCGCGGCCTCAATCCTGTTGAAGACCTGCGGAGTCTGCGTGCATTGCGGCACCTCTACCGCTCTGCCGGACCGGACCTCGTCCATCACTTCACGATCAAACCCGTGATTTACGGTTCCCTGGCTGCCAGGCTGGCTCGCGTCCCTGCCGTCGTGAATTCGGTCACCGGCCTGGGATATGTCTACCTCGCAGGGGGGTGGCAGGGAGGGATCCTTCGACCTCTCGTGTGGCTGATGTACCGTTTCGCCCTGGCTGGAGAGAACACTCGGGTCCTGTTTCAAAATGAGACGGATCGACAGGCCTTTCTTTCGACGCACCTTCTCGACGAGAAGCGAACGGTCCTCATCCCCGGATCGGGCGTGGATGTGCAGCGCTTCCGTCCGACACCCGAGCCCGAGGGATCCCCTGTGGCAGTGCTGGCCTCGCGACTGTTGTGGGATAAGGGGGTGGGCGAGCTGGTGGAGGCGGCCCGGATTCTCAAGGCGCGCGGGGTTCAGGGACAGATAGTGCTCGTTGGCGCGCCGGACCCGGGCAACCCGGCATCCATCCCGGCAGAGACCCTGGAGGCGTGGGACAGAGAGGGGATCGTGCGTTGGCTGGGTCACCAGGAGGACATGCATTCGGTGTACGCAAGGGCCTGCGTGGTCGTGCTGCCCAGTTATCGGGAGGGCCTCCCCAAGGGCCTGATCGAGGCGGCGGCTGCGGGCAGGCCCGTAGTGGCGACGGATGTCCCCGGTTGTCGGGATGTGGTTATCCCCGGCGAGACCGGGCTGCTGGTGCCGCCGCGGGACCCGGCCGCCCTGGCAGAGGCCCTGGCCCGGTTGTTTTCGAATCGGGACCTTCGTCAAAAAATGGGCATGCGGAACCGGGAGCTGGCCGTGCGTGTCTACTCCAATGAACAGATCCTGGGTGCCACGATCCAGGTCTATGCGGACCTCCTCGCCGGCAGCGGGGGACTCGGCCATTTGCAGGCGAAGCGGGATGGACAGAGGATCGAGGACGAGTGTGGGGAGGCGGAGAGTCGTGGTTCTATTCAGTGATCTATTCTCCATTATTCTGGTGGCGGCTCTGACCTCGCTGCTCCTCGCGATCCCGGCCGCGGCGGTGGCAAAGCGTCTGGGGCTGATCGACGTGCCTGGATCGGCGGCGCACAAACGGCACCATTCCCCCACTGTGATGGGGGGAGGAATAGCCCTGGCCGGCGCCATGGCGATAGCCCTGGCGATGTTTAGCAGCAAGGTCTTGCAAGGCCCCGTTGGGCCCATCAGTCTTGGTGCGCTCCTGCTCGTCGGGTGGGGCCTGTGGGATGATCGATTCGGGATCTCCCCCTCCTGGAAACTGGCAGGTCAGTTCCTCGCCGCGGCCATCGTCGTCGCCTTGGGCGTGCACGTGCGCTTGAGTCTGTTGCCGTGGGTGAATTGGGGCCTGACCTTCATCTGGCTGGTGGGGTTGACGAACGCCTTCAACTTTGTGGACAGCATGGACGGCCTGGCGCTGGGGGTCGGGGCGATCGCGGCAGCCTTCTTCCTGCTGGTGACCATCGACTCGAATCAGTCATCGCTGGCATGGCTCTCGGCATCGTTGCTCGGCGCCACCATCGGGCTCTATTATCACAACGCCGCGCCTGCGCGGCTGTTCCTGGGGGATTCGGGATCGCAATCACTGGGGTTCCTGCTTGCAGGAATCGCATTGGCCTATAACCCGGTGGGCTTGCCTCAGGGTGTTTCCTGGTTTACCCCTATTCTCGTGCTGGGCGTGCCGATCTTTGATACGGCTCTCGTGGTTTACTCCAGGGTACGCTCAGGGCGGCCCGTCTATCAGGCGGGCACAGACCACACCTATCACCGCCTCGTCGCTCTCGGGCTCGACCCCACGCGGTCTGTGCTCTCGATGCAAATGGCAGCGATCCTGCTCGGCCTGATCGCGTTCATGGCTTTACGCACTTCGGTGTTCATCGCGAACGCGATCTTTTCCGGGATTATCCTCCTGGGGGTTGGTGCTGTCCTCGCGCTGGCGCATGGCCGGCGTGACAGGCAGCAGCGCTGAGGTGCTTTCTCCGCACACTTGGAGCCCGACACCTGATGGAATCGGCATGAGAGGGCGTCCGAACGCGGAGCACGAGGCTCACATGCCAGGGCAGCGGGAATGAGCATCATGCATCGCGGGATTAATGCCGGGCAAAGAGAAGACAGGGGAATGGCGTCGCTGCGCAGCAAAATGGTCCTGATCCTGCTCCTGGTGCTGGCTCTGCGCCTCCCGGCGGCTCTCGCGGCCTCCCGCTATCCTGAGCGCACCCTCTGGCCGGATTCTGCAGGCTATCTCTCCCTCGCCCATAGCCTGGTTGAAGGAGAGGGCTACCACGATGCGCAGGATACCGCCTGGGACCTCGTACGCACACCGGGATACCCGGTCTTCCTGGCATCCATTTTCCTGGCCTTCGGTGAGAGCATGGCGTGGGTTGTGGCGGTCCAACTGCTGTTGTCGGCGGGTGTAGGGCTGATGCTGCTGGCGTTGGGGAGACGGATTGGGTCTGAGGGCGCGGGTTTCGTATCCGGTATCCTGTACGCGGTCTCGCTGAACCCGGTGCTCTGGGCGCTTGCTGTCCTCTCCGACACGCTCTTCGTCTTCCTGGTAACGCTGGCGTTTCTG
>JAJRUD010000140.1 GCA_024277995.1 Chloroflexota bacterium | reverse complement strand
GCATTTGGTGAGGAGAACGATGCCTGGGTCAGGTATGTCTCTGAGCCCCTTCTGGAGTGGTATGCGCCGGCCCTCCAGTTGGAAGATCAAGGCGTTTGGGTCCTTCTCCCGCGAGAGTGACGAACATGGCCGCTTTGGATTACATATCGTTGCGCCTGATCCGGAGACTGCTCCCGGCCCGTGTCCTTCGGGGCGTGCTCAAATCGGGAGTGGGCATTCGCCCTGGTCTCGAGACGCGCGAGCCTGGGGCTGCTGCTCGACGATACCTGGAAGCACTGCGCGCCAAGGGGCGCTCGCTTGAGGGGTTGGATGTCCTGATCCTGGGATATGGGGGGCGCTTCGGCTTGGCCCTTGAGCTCTTAAGGCATGGTGCGCGTCACGTCGTCCTGCTGGATCCTTACGCCGTCCCTGACCACGTCGCCAACCGCGCCCTGCGCTCCCGCGGTGAGCCTTACCTAGAGATTCGCGGCGGTCGAGCAGAACCGGATCCGCGCTGGATCACGCTCGTCCATGAAGGGGTCGAACGTTACGCGGAGCGCGGTGGTTCCCCGGTTGACCTGGTGCTCTCATCGTCGGTTCTTGAGCACCTGGAGGACCCCGAAACGGTCACATCTGCATTGGCGAGCATAACGAGGCCTGAGGGCTATAATCTCCACTACATTGACCTGCGGGATCACTTCTTCAGGTACCCCTTCGAGATGTTGACATTCTCGGAGAGCACGTGGAGGCGGTACCTCAATCCCCCCAGCAACCTCAACCGATGGCGCATGTGGGAATATGAGGCGCTGTTCCGCCGCTATTTCTCCGAGGTGTTGTGTGAGGTGATTGAACGCGACGTGGACGCTTTCCGGCGGGCGCTCTCGAGGATCCGCCCGGAGTTTCTGCGCGGGGATGAGACGGTCGATGCCGCCACGCGCATTCTCCTCCACGCCTGGTAGATCAGGCCGGCGCATGATTCCCGTCAGGTGCCGCGAGGGAGATTATTCCATTCCCAAGAGGGAGGTCAGCCTTCTCCCTGAACCGAAGCCGAGGAAAGAGGCGATCTCATGAGCACGTTATCGATAATGAGTATCGTGAGGATCCACAGCGCAAGACGCAGGGGCAGCACCCCAGCCAGCGCGTGGCGTATCATCCCCAGCGAGTCCCCGTGATAACTTACGAAGAGGACGATCAGGGCGATACAGGTCGTCCATGCGCCGACCCATGCGTCTGCGATGGAATGCGGGTTGCGGTTTCGCCGGGCAATGCACAGCAGGATCATCAGCAGCAGGAGGTCTACAGCCACAACGGTGCTGGATTTGGCGTGGAGGAGATCGCCCAGGGGAAGCAAGCGCGGAGCGCTGGCCTTCGGCGTTGAGCGGAAGTAAGGCTGTCGGTTCTCGGAGAAGAGGAATTCGAGATCCTGGAAGAAGCTGCCGAGCGCCCAGACCGGATGCCGTGCGATGAAGCGCATGTAAGTCTTGATCCCGGCGGTGCGGACCCACCGCATGAACTCGTGATGGGTGTAGAAACGGCGCTCGTTCCCCCGGCTTTCTCTAAGAGCGAGCAGCGATTCGGATATGGGCATGCCATGATCCTCGAAAAATGTCACCCGATCGGGGTAGGGAAACACACGATAGATGAGGTTGTTGAAAAAAGGATTCATCCACCGGTCGCTTCGTTGTAGTGTGGCGCTGTAGATCCAGAACAGGGCGAGCGTGATCCCAATCGCAATGAGCAGGGCGCGTCTCAATGTTCGATAGCGAGTCCGGAGTGCGGGGAGAGCGGCAATGAGCAACGCTGTGGTAACCGGCAAGGCGTATGCGTTGGCGTCCCGCGTGAATACCCACAGGGCAAAGATGCTCACCCAGGCGGACCACGGCGCGATGGCCGCAGGCTTCTTCCGCAGCTCATTTCGAGCGATCCGCCTGGCGAGAAGGAGAGTGAGGGCAAGGAGCAGGGCGAAGAGGGAGAAGGAGAGCGATTCCGACATCAACACCGAGTCCCACTCGACGAGCGGAGGGCTGAAAGCGAAGGCGAGAACGAGCGCAGGCCCCATGATTCTGGGGAAGGGGTGGCGCATGCTCGTGCCCATGGTGATAGCCAGGATCGTCCAAGCGGCGATGCTAAAGGCCTTCTGCGCGAGGATAAGGGACGAGAATCCCGGTTGAACTTCCGGTTGTCTGGTTCCCGAGACTGCGGGCTCGCTGATCGCTGTCAGGGAGTAGGTTTCTTTATCCAGGAAAAGCTTGTAGAGGAGAGCCGGAACGGGTGGGCGGTTGGAGGTCCAATACTCCAGCGAGAGGAGAGGGAGGCTGGATGAGCGGATGAACTTGGAGGTGTCAGCCGTGGCGACAGATAGGCGAAGGTCTCCGTAGGCTGACAGGCGAATGGCGACGGCGAGGAGGATCAGGAGGGCAAGTGCAGTGTTGGACCAATTCTTGTGCCATCCTGCTGAGCTGACGGGCTCTCCTACGGTGCTCATTTGCTACGTTGCCCCCTTTTGATATGCAGCTTACCCATTGTGAGTGGAAAGCAGTCCCCTTGTCAAGGATAGCTTCTTGCAGTTTCTGGTGTCCGGTGCCCCAGACTGCTCCTGGTGCGCAAGGCGGGAGAGCGAATGAATGCTCGCACGCCTTTCCTGGGGCGCGGCCTCGGAAGGCAGCGCCTCACAGTGGGCCTCCAATCTGCGGTGTTGATTGATCGCCGAAATGGGTTGACCTGAATGGATGTTGGGTTATAATTCAGCACTTGAATTTTGGAGCTCATTATGGATGGCGATATACTGCGCGAATTGAGCCTGCTGGAAGAGATCGAGCGCGACCCAGACACGACCCAGGCCACCCTGGCCGCCAGGCTGGGCGTGGCGGTGGGGACGGTGAACTGGCACATCAAGCGCCTCATCGCCAAAGGGTACGTCAAGGTCAAGCGCGCCGAGCGGCGCAAGCTGCGCTACATCATCACGCCGGAAGGCATCGCTCTGCGCGCCCGGCTGACTGTGGCATACGTCGAGAATTCCCTGGCCCTCTATCGCCAGACGCGGCAACAGGCGCGGCGCGCGCTGGCGACCGCTCGCGAGCATGGATACAGTGCCGTCCAAATCAAGGGGACGGGCGACATCGCCGACATTTGCCGCCTGACCTGTCTCGAGCAGGGACTGCCCGT
>JAJRUD010000139.1 GCA_024277995.1 Chloroflexota bacterium | reverse complement strand
GCCGGCCATCTCGTCCAGGATGAAGGGCGACCAGACGACCATGCCGGCCTCACCGGCGAAGTAGTTGGCGCGGGCCTGCAGCCAGTAGGTGGCGGTGTCGCCCGGGCCGTAGTCGCGCATCAGCGTGGCGTAGTAGTCCAGCACCTCGACCATCTGCGGCGTATCGAGCGTCACGTTGCCCTGGTCGTCGGTGAGCTGCACGCCGTTGGCCAGCGCGAACTGCTCGAAGGTTTGCTGGGTGAAGACCTGGCCGGGGTCGGTGCCCGCCAGGATGCCGGTGTAGCCGGCCGCGGTGAGCGCCTTGGCGGCGGTCATGATCTTGTCGAAGTCCGTCGGCGCCTCGAGACCGAGCTGGTCAAAGAGGTCCTGGCGGTAGATCAGGAGCTGTCCCCAACCGTCCGAGGGCACGCTCATGTATTTGCCGTCATCGGTGGTCACCAGCGAGAGGGCGCCTTCGGAGAAAGTGGTCTCATCGAGCGCCTTAACGACGTCCGTGGCGGCAGCCGCGTCCAGCACGCCCTGGGCGTACCAGGTGGCGGCGAATTCCAGCGGGTGGAAGACCACGTCAGGCATGGTCCCGGCGGCCTGATTGGCCGCCATCAGGCTGTCGATGGCGTTCTCGTCCACCAGCACCAGTTCGACGGCGATGCCGGTCTGCTCGGTGAAGCGATCGATGATCTGCAGGGTGCGCTCGGCGCGCGCCGGCTGGTTCTCGGTGCTCCAGAAGACGATGGTCTCCCCGGCGACCGGGACTTCGACCTCCTGGGTGACGATGACTTCCTTCTCGACTTCCTGGGTGACGATTACCTCGCGGGTCTCGATCACGGTCTCGGGCTTGCAGGCGCCGAGAATCGTGGCTCCCAACAGGGCGATCAACAACGTCAGTGATAACTTCTTCACGGTGATCCTCCTCTTCTCCTACTCCGCGTACATGGTGCGATCATAGGACTGCGGCGTTTGCGAAAACCAACGTGCGATTGTTGTGACTGGCACCTCCTTGTTCCATGCTCGCGGCTCAGCGTGGCTCCGCGATGGACGACTGGCGGATGACGAGAGAGGGTTTCAAGATGATGTGGTCCTGCTCTATCTCTCCCCCCTGGAGCAGGCCGACGAGCATCTGGCAGACCATCTGGCCGATCTGGTAGATGGGCTGGTGGACCGTGGTCAGCGGGGGGCTGGAGTGCTCTGCCATGGGGATGTCATCGAAACCGGTGATGGCGATGTCTCTGCCCACGACCAGGCCGCGCTCGCGCGCGGCGGAGATCGCCCCCAGGGCCATCAAGTCGTTGCAGGCGGCGATAGCCGTCGGCGGCGAGGGGCGGTCCAGCAGGCGGCGGGCCTGCTCGTATCCCCCCTTTTCGCTCAGGTCTCCCTGGACGACGAGGGCTTCCTCGATGGGGATCCCGGCTTCCCGCAGGCCGGCGCGGAATCCTTGCAGGCGATGGTGGGCGAACATGAGGTCGTCCGGCGCGGCGATGAAAGCCAGCCGGCCGTGGCCCTCCTGGGTCAGGTGGCGCACGATCATGCGCATGCCGTATTCGCCGTCCTCATCGACGAAGGGGAAAGCCTGATGGTTCTCCGTCCGGCCGAAGGCGACGAAGGGGAATCCTGCTTCCAGCATGTATGCGATGCGGGCGTCGCGTCTGCGCGTGCGAACCAGGATGAAACCATCTACCCGCTGACCGCGGATGTTGGCCTGATAGGCCAGCATTTCCTTGTCACCGGGTGGACGGGTGGAAACCAGCAGGTCGAAGCCCAATTCAGCGGCCTGATTGCCGATGCCGGCGATGAATTCACTGAAGAATGGATCGGAGAAGCGGGGGCCGAAGGTGGGCAGGATGAGGCCGATGGTGTCGGCGCGGCGCTTGCGCAGTCGTTGGGCCAGGATGTTGGGTGTGTAACCCATCTCCTCGGCCACGTGCCGGATCAACGCCTTGGTATCCGCGCTTACATCGTCGTAGTCGTTCAAGGCGCGTGATACCGTGGTGACGGATTTTCCCACCCTGGATGCTATGTCCTTAAGTGTGACAGCCACGGGAGATCGCTGCAATAGCCTTCTTAATCGCTTTGCCCAAACGTTTTGGGCCCGCAGCCACTATAGACCAAAACGTTTTGGAAGTCAAGAAAAGGGGGCTCGGGCTGATCGTTCGGCCTGCGCAGCGGACGGGGGTCGGGATCCTAAAGCAGTGGGGGGAATGGTGCGCCAGGGGCCGCAGAGGGGATGATGCCCCCTGCGGGGGATCATCCGTGCACGTAGATGGGGTTGCTGAAGATCCAGGCCCGGCGCCGACCGCGATAGTCCAGATAGGCCTCGACGCGGTATGCGCCCGGCGCATCGGCCACGTAGACGGCGGCCTCGCTGCTGGCCCAAGAGGCGATCACCTCGCCGTCCCGCAGCAGACGCAGTTCCGCCCGGCGGGGCAGGTGCATTTGCAGGGTCACACCGAAGCGGGACTGGATGCTGTCGCCCATGATAGCCTGGCCGTGATCGCCTTGGGCGCTGAAGCGGAAACCGCGCGTCGAGGCGGGCAGGTCGTAGCCCACGAAGCAGTGCCCGCAGCGCAGGCTGTGGAAGATGCGCTTGCGGTCGGTTGCCGCCTCGCCGGTGAGGGGCTCGGAGGTGAGCACGTGCGTGTTGACGGCGCGGAATAGAAAGTCGTAAGGGAAGATGACCCGGCGCAGCGGTCCCAGGCTGGCCGGCGTGGCGTGGGCATCGGCGCCCCCGATGGCCACGACGCGCTTGCCCGATGCCAGCAGGGCGTCCCAGCGCTGCAGGGCTTCGGGGAAGGGGCCGCGGGCGATGAAGGAGGGGTTGTAGGCGTAGAAGAGCACGACTGGCAGTGCGCGCAGCAGGGATCGGAATCGCGCAAACAACCCCTTGAATTCCGACATGAAGTTCCAGATCTCCAGCCCGACGTAGCCGTCCACCTCCCAGTCGACCCAGGAAAGGTCGTCCTCGTTGAAAGTGGGCGCGGCGGGGTCGACCGGATGCGCGATGAAAGACAGCCCCTCGGCCTCGCGCACGGCGTCCAGCAGGCGCTGCGGCTCGGGCGCCAGCGGGGCGAGCTCGCGTCCGGCCTCGAAGACCAGCAGGTGATTCTTCTGCGGCTCGCGGATCTGGTCGTGTACCTCCTCGCCCGCCAGGAGCAGTACCTTGCGTTCCCCCAGGGTGTAGTAGCCGTCAACGCCTGAGACGTACACGTTATGGTCCGTGACCACCAGGAAATCCAGACCGGCGTGGATCGCGGCGCGCGCCAGATCCGCGTGCAGGCCGTGTCCATCGGAATAGATCGTATGCGCATGCAGGTTGCCTGCGTATTCGTAGAACAATCGATGCCTCCGATGGTGTGCGTGCTTTCAGGAGTCGGGAGCGGGCGGCAATTCCTGCTGGGAACTGCGCCCGGCGTCGCCCGGGGTGATGAGCTGGGCGCCCGTCTGCGCACAGACGCCGATGAGCTGTTGGCGTTGTGCGGCGGAAAGCGGGGCGAGGTGCGTGATGACCATCCTGACCCGCTCCTCCATCAGTGCCTGGAGCAACTGGCGCCAGGCAGGGCCGGCCGGATGCTTGTCGATCAGCAGCGTGAGGTCTTCTGGGTCGAATGGGCCGATGAGCGCTTCAAGTTCGCGGTAGAAGTCGTTGTCGGCGTGTAGCCAGCGGAACACCGGGCCCAGGTGCGGGATGTCGAGCGGGTGGCGTTCGATCATGTAGACCACGATGGGCTGCAAATCCGCTGGGTGCTCCATCCTGCCTCTCATCTGCCGCGGATCGATGGCACAAGGATAGCATAAAGCGATGCCGCTGGGCAATCCGGCGCCTCAGATTGATTGGCGGACGCGGTGCGCAGCCGATCCCGACCGACACCGCGGGAGTATAATCGCCATCGGCCGGGCGTCGCGCTGGAGTGTGTCCATGGATAATCGCGAAATGGCACAGGTATTCGAGAAGATTGCGGACTTGCTGGCTATCAAGGGCGAATCCGTGTACCGCATCAATGCCTATCGTCGCGCCGCGGGTGCCTTGAACGAATTGGGGCAGGACGTGGAAGATCTGTGGCGCGAGGGGAAGCTGCGCCAGATTCCCGGGGTCGGTGAAGCGATCGCGGGCAAGATCGACGAGTTGCTGCGCACCGGGAAGCTGGAATTCTACGAGAAGCTCACGCGCCAGGTCCCCGAGACCCTGCTCGAGGTGCTGCGGGTGGAGGACGTGGGGCCGAAGAGGGCGGCTCATTTCTGGAAGGAGCTCGGCATCACCACGGTGGACGAGCTCGAGGCTGCGGCGCGAGCTGGAAAGCTGCGCGAACTCCCCGGCATGGGCGAGCGATCCGAAGCTCGCATCCTGGAGAGCATCGCGGCGCTCCGGCGGCGGCAGACGGAGCGCGTGCCTATTGGACGTGCCTGGCCCGTGGCAGAGAGCTTCCTGGAGCGGCTGCGCGCGGTTCCTGGCGTGACGGCGGCGGAGGCCGCCGGCAGCCTGCGACGCTGGCGCGAGACGGTGGGGGACCTGGATCTCATCGCCGGCTCGAACGATCCGCCGCCGGCCATCGAGGCCTTCCTGGCGACGCCCGGTATTCGCAGGGTTCGCAGTCGAGGTGAGACCAAGGTCAGCGTGGAGATGGAAGATGGCCTGCGGGTGCAGCTGTGGATCCATCCTCCGGAACGCTTCGGGTCGGCGCTGCAATACGCCACAGGGTCCAAGGCGCACAACGTGCGTCTGCGCGAATTGGCGCTCGATAGGGGTCTCTCACTCTCGGAGCATGGGTTCAGGCGCGAGGATGGCAGCGAGATCCTCTGCAAGGAGGAAGAAGCCGTGTATGCCGAGCTGGGGCTGCCCTGGATCCCACCCGAGCTGCGCGAGGACCAGGGCGAGATCCGGACGGCGCTGGCGGGAAGGCTGCCGCGGCTCGTAAGGATGGGGGATCTCAAAGGCGAGTTCCATGCCCATTCTGATTGGACGGATGGAGCGTGCTCGCTGCGCGAAATGGCCGAAGGCGCATGCCGAGCCGGCCTGCAGTACCTGGCGATCACGGACCACTCGCGGAGCCTGGGTGTGGCCAACGGGCTGACGATCGAGCGCCTGCAGGAGCAGCGCCGAGCCGTCGAGGCGCTTCAGGAGGAATTGGGCACGCGCCTGCGCCTGCTGCACGGCGCCGAAGTGGAGATCCTGGCTGACGGGAGCCTGGACTACCCGGACGAGATCCTGGCCGAGTTGGACCTGGTCATCGCGGCGCTGCACAGCTCGCTGCGCCAGACGCAGGCCAGGGTGACCGAGCGGTTGTTGGCCGCCATCCACAACCCACACGTGGACATGATCGCGCATCCGACGGGTCGCATGATCAGTTCACGCGAAGGGGCGAATCTGGACATGGAGGTTGTGCTGAAGGCGGCCGCCGAGGCGGGTGTAGTGCTCGAGATCAACGCCCATCCGGAGCGGCTGGACCTGAGCGACGTGCATGCACGGCGGGCGATCGCGTTGGGCTGTCTGTTGGCGATCAACAGCGACGCTCACCGGCCGGAGCACCTCGCCTATCGGCGGTATGGGGTGGGGGTGGCTCGCCGTGCCTGGGCCCCTGCGGAGCGTGTGATCAACACCTGGGACTTCGATCGTGTGATGGACTGGCTGCAGAGCCGGGGGTGAAAGGGTGTCCGGCCTGCTGGCCTTGGACCTGGGGCCCCGGCGCGCGGGCGCAACGCAGGGCCTCTAGCGGGGTTTCCCTAACGGGGGAACCTCGCATTCTTTCTGTTATCGGGAGAGGCCTCATGCCAAAGATCGCCATCATCACAGATAGCACGGCAACCATACCTGACGAGCTGGTTGCACAGTACGGCATCGAAGTGGCACCGCAGGTGCTCATTTGGGGAGAAGAGAGCCTGAGGGACGGGGTCGACATCACGCCGGCGGAGTTCTACGACCGCCTGGTCCGCTCGGATGTCATCCCCACCACATCGCAGGCGACAGTCGGAGCTTTCAAGGAATTGTTCGAGCCCCATGTGCGGGCTGGCGACCATGTGCTGGCCATCCTGCTCTCCGACAAGCTGTCGGGGACCATCCAGTCTGCGGAGCAGGCCAAGGCGATGTTTCCGCAAGCGACGATCGAAATCGTCAACTCCAACACCATTGCCATGTCGCTCGGTTTTCAGGTTCTGCTCGCGGCGCGCGCCGCTGCGGAGGGGAAGCCCTTCGAGGAAGTCGTGGCGCTGGCTAGGCAGGCGCGAGATCACACGGGGGTGATCTTCGTCGTCGACACCCTTGATTACCTGCATCGCGGCGGTCGTATTGGGGGTGCTTCGCGCCTGTTGGGGTCTGCGCTCAACATCAAACCGCTGCTGGAGGTGACCGGCGGACGCGTGGAGCCCATCGAGCGCGTGCGCACCAAGGCCAAAGCCAAGAAGCGCTTGCTGCAGTTGGTCGAGGAGCGTGTGGAGGGCCGCAGCCCCGTGCGGCTTGCCGCCCTGCATATCGCTGCGGAGGAAGAGGCGCGCGAGCTGCTCAGCGAGGCCGTTGGACGCTGCGATCCGCAGGAGACGTACATCACCACGGTCAGCCCTGTCGTCGGTGTGCATGTTGGGCCAGGCACCGTCGGCATCGCCTACTGCGCCGGTCTCTAGACCCAAAAGGCGGAAGGCCGGAAGCGCCGCACGCGCCGCGGTTTCCCTAAGCAGCACTGGGCAACCCTCTGCAGGTGGTATTGAAGGTCGTCGGAGTCGCCCGGAGCTTTGATCTGCGGGCGATGCCGCGCGTCGCCTGGCGCTTCTGCGGGAGGCGTGCATGCCAACGGCCGACCCTGGGTCTTTGGGCGCTTGCGCCGGCCCAAATAACGGCGTAATCTATAGTGATGTAGAATTGAGAGTGTGCGGAGGCACAACCCCCAGCGTCTTGCGTACCTTATGAGGAGGATACGTCATGGCGGAAGAAGGAAGTACATCGCCTCTGGAGGCCGGTCGCATCCTGGTCATCGCCCTGGTGGCCGTGATCGTAGTGTTGGGGATTGCGTTGGTGGGGGTGGTCATCGGTCGCTCCGCCACCGAGACCCCTGAAGCGCGCGTCGACGCGCTGGCCGGCAGCAGCGATGAATGTGTGGTCTGCCACCGGCGCAATACCCCGGGCATCGTCGAGCAGTTTGCCTACAGCAGCATGGCCGCGGCCGAGGTCGCCTGTCGCGACTGCCACGAAGTGGCCCGCAACTACCCGGGCGCCGTGGAGCATGAGGGGACTTTCGTCCTGGGGCAACCGACGGCGGCCATGTGCGAGCGGTGTCATGCCACCGAGGTGGCTCAATTCAATCAGAGCCGGCACGCCCTTCCGGCCTATGTGGCCTATGCCGGCGCCGAAGGGCTGCGCGATGACCTGCTCGCCACGTATGAGGTCATCCCGGAGGGCGGTTACAACCCCGACCGCATGCGCAACGCGCTGTACGCCATCGAAGGTCCGGAGATCACGCGCTTCGCCTGCGAAAGCTGCCACAACATCGGCAAACCAGCACAGGACGGATCGGTGGGGGATTGCACCAAATGCCACCTGCGCCATGAGTTCAGCCTGGAGCAGGTCCGCAAGCCCGAAACGTGCAACGCGTGTCACATCGGCCCGGATCACCCGCAGTGGGAGATCTACCAGGAGTCGTCCCATGGCATTGCCTATGCGACGGGCGGACAGCGCTGGAATTGGGAGGCGGAGGCGGGTACGCTCGACGTGCAGGACTTCCCGGCCGCGACCTGCGCCATCTGCCATATGAGCGGCTTTGGGGGCGCCTCGACCACGCACGACGTGGGTGAACGGCTGACCTGGTTCCTCTTCCCCCCCATCAGCACGCGCCGGCCGGGTTGGCAGGACAACCGCACGCGCATGCAGAGCGTGTGCATGGAGTGCCACAACAAGGATTTCATCGAGGACTTCTACACCGCAGCCGACAAGGCCACGGAGAAGGTGAACGCCTGGGTGAAGGAAAGCGACGAGATCGTGGCACCGCTCAAGGAGCGCGGCCTGCTAACTTCCGAGCCCTTCGATGAACCCATCGACTTCCTGTACTTCGAGCTCTGGCATCACTGGGGGCGGACGGCCAAATTCGGCGTCTGGATGCAGGGCGCGGATTACGTCCAGTGGCACGGCGCCTATGAGATCCTCGCCGACCTGGCCGAACTGCGTGAGGTCGTGCAGGAGAAACTGGAAGCAGCGGGGGTGGGTAAGTGAGCACCTCGTATCTCTCCGCCGTCTGGCCCGCGGCGGGCCGACTGGAGGGCCGCCTGCCGCTCAGCCGGGATCAGTGGATGCTGCTCATGGCCGCCGTCAACGAGATCTTTCTGGGGCTGGACATCTACCTGGCCCACAGCATCAGCGGCACCATCGTCCCCAACGAGTGGATCCCGATCATCTTCGGCCCGCTCGCGGGAGCCGTTCTGCTGATCGCCGGGCTGATCGCGCTGCGCAATCGGCCGCTGGCCACGGTCCTGGCCACGACGGCCTTCCTGGCCAGCATCGCCGTAGGACTGTTGGGTGCCTATTTTCATTTGCTGCGCGCCATCCTTCCCTATGCGCTGCCGGGCCAGCGTGTCTCCATCGACCTGCTGGTCTGGGCACCGCCCATCCTGGGGCCGCTCACCTTTTCGCTGATCGGCCTGTTGGGGATCAGCGCAGCCTGGGTCGAAGATCCGCCTGACAGCGGCACGCTGATCCTCTTCGGGGACCGTCGCCTGCAGCTGCCCTACAGCAAGACGCGCGCTTACTTCTTCATGGTGGGCATGGGCACGCTCGCCACGCTCATCAGCAGCGTACTGGATCACGCGCGAGTCCAGTTCCAGAACCCCTGGCTCTGGATACCCACGCTGGCGGGGGTGATCGGAACCGTGGCGGCGGTGGCTCTGGGCGCGCTCGATCGGCCGACGCGCAGCGACCTGACGCTCTATGCCCTGAGCATGGTCTTGCTGGTGTTTGTGGGTGTGGTGGGCGCGGTATTGCACATCGACGTCAACCTCACCTCCCGTGGCACGCTGGTCGGCGAGCGGTTCTTGCGCGGTGCTCCGGTGCTGGCTCCGCTGCTCTTCGCGGATATGGGGACCCTGGGGCTACTGGTGCTGCTCGATCCGAGGGAGAGGAAGGCGTAGCTCTGCGGCTGCTCTGTCTCCGATGGGGGGCGCCCGCCGGGCACCCCCTGCTTTCATGTCCCCCTACGGCACCTTTTCCAGGCTAAGTACGCGTACCTTGATGGTCCGCCGGAGGGTTCTGCCGTCGGGGAGTTCGGCCGTGATGTCCAGGGCCCAATTGCCCCCCTCGGTCCAGGTGAAAGGGACGAGGTAGACGCCCGCCCCTTGTGCGTATCCCTGACGGATGACGGGTTCAGTCCCTTCGGTTTCCGCCTGTCCAGTGACCGTCAGTTTGGCGCCTTCGACAGGTTCACCCTGGGCATCTGCGAGCGAAAACGCGAGCATTGCCTTGCCGCCAACCTCGGTGGAACTCACGCGCAGGTCCAGCGTGATCTCCGGCGCCTCATCCTTCGCGGCCGGGCCCCGGGAGCAGCCGCTCGCGACGGCGATCAGCGCTGTCAGGATCAGCATGCCGAGGGTTCTGGGTCGGAACATGTCGGGCTACCTCCCGCGCCTGGACAACCTGCAGGCAGATACCAATGGTATCACCGATAGCGCATGTCGGGGGCGATCACGAAACCCCTCATGCACCATGTCGCTCTCCGGGAGGGCGGCGCGTGTGAGCACCGCTCCTGAATTGCAGTATGGCGATACGATCTGCACCGTCCTTTGGGTCGCGTGGTAAAGTCCGGGTGGACGACGTGGAGGGTCATTCATGGAATACCGCAATCTGGGAAGCTGCGGCCTCAAAGTGTCCGCGCTGTGCTTGGGCAGCATGCAGTTCGGTTGGACCGCGGATGAGGCGACCTCGCACGATGTGCTCACGGCAGCCTTCGAAGCCGGAATTCAGTTCATCGACACCGCCGACATCTACTCGCGTTGGGTGGAGGGGAACGCCGGCGGAGTGGCGGAGCGCATCATCGGCAACTGGCTCAAGAAAGGGGTGGCCAGGAGGGAACAGGTGGTGATCGCCACCAAGGTGCGCGGCCCCATGGGGGAGGCGGTCAACGATCAGGGTCTCTCGCGGCGCCGCATCCTCCTGGCTGTGGAAGCCTCGCTGCGCAGGTTGGGCACGGATTACATCGACCTGTACCAACTGCACTGGCCGGACGACGAGACGCCCATCGAGGAGACCCTGCGGGCTCTGGACGACCTGGTCCACCAGGGGAAAGTGCGCTACGTGGGCTGTTCGAACTTCCCGGCATGGCGCCTGATGCAGGCGTTGTGGACGGCAGACCGCCGGGGCCTTACCGCATTTGTGAGCCTGCAGCCTCATTACAACCTGATCCATCGAGCGGAATACGAGCGCGAATTGGAAGCGGTTTGCCTGGAATATGGCCTGGGGGTCATCCCCTACAGCCCGCTTGCGGGAGGCTTCCTGAGCGGGAAGTACAGACGGGGCGAGGCCCCTCCCGCGGGGAGCCGCGGCGAGAGCAGCGGCCGCCTGAAAGCGTACATGCAGGCCTCGCGCAGCTGGCAGGTCCTGGACGTCCTGCAGGAGGTCGCTCGGTCACGCGGCGCGACGACCTCTCAGATCGCTTTGGCGTGGCTCTTGCAGCGGGAGTCCATCACCAGTCCCATCATCGGCCCGCGCAATCTGGAGCAGCTGCGGGACAACCTGGGCGCCGTTGACCTCGCGTTGAGTGCCGCGGAGCGGGAAAGGCTTTCCGAGGCCGGGGCCTGGCGGGAGGCCTGATGAGCCCATCGATCGCCCTGCGGCCCGCCGGTGCCAATGGCAGTTATGGTAAGTTAATGGGCGCCGATGGTATAATGCCCCCGTTTCGTGGATCCAGGAGCGATGACCTCCATGCAAGCAGCCATGAGGCGATTTCTCGCGCACCTGCGTTTCGCGCGCGACGGTGCGGAGAACACCGTCTCGGCATATCGCACCGACCTGAAGCAATTCGCCGCCAGGGCGCGCGTTCTGGGGGTCGATGGTCCTGGCGAACTGACGGAGCAGGTGCTGCAGGACTTTCGCGATTGGCTCGGGGATCAGGAGTTCCGCCCCTCGACCGTCTCACGCAAGGTCGCCGCTGTGAGGGCATTTCTGGGCTATCTGAGAGAGGTGGAAGGGCGAGCGATTCCGGAGGTCGGTGAGGCGCTGCGGCCCCCCCGGGCGCCCAAAGCCGCGCCGCTCATCTTGAGCCAGACCGAGGTGGCCCGGCTGCTGGCGGCTCCCATGGTGCGGGCCAATGCCAGAGGGCTGCGCGATGCGGCCTTGTTGGCGATGCTCTATGCCACGGGGGTGCGGGCAACGGAAGTCGTCGGGCTGACCGTCGCCGACGTGGACCTGCAGCACGCGATGGTGCACGTGAGCGGCACGGAGCCGCGATCGCTTCCGCTGGGGCTGGCGGCGGGCCCGCTCAAGAGGTATCTCGACGAGGGGCGGCCGCAGCTCGTCAAACAGCCGCGCGCGACGGCGCTCTTCCTGAACCCGCGCGGCGGGGCGCTCAGCCGACAGGGCCTGTGGCTGGTCGTCAAACGCTGGTCCGAGGCCGCTGGCCTGGGGTCAGAGGTGTCACCCCATACGTTGCGCCATAGTCTGGCACACCATTTGCTGGAAGAAGGCCGCAGCCGTCGCGAAGTGCAGAGGCTGCTGGGGCTGTCGAGCCCAAACTCCATCCGCAGTCATCGCAGTGGGAGGTGAGGTCGCCTACATGCCAAACGGAAACGAAGCTTTCTTGACGCTGGAGGAAATCGAGCGTGTCGCCAGCGACCTGCGGCGGCGAATAACCGTCCAGCCGCGCGTTGGGCTCATCCTGGGATCCGGGCTTGGGCCGCTGGCGGAGGCCGTTGCAGAGGCGACGCGCATTCAGGCTTCGGAGGTCGAGGGATGGCCCACATCGACGGTGGAGGGCCACGCCGGCGTGCTGGTTTTCGGTCGGCTGGAAGGGCAACCGGTCTTCGTCGTGCAGGGCCGGGTGCACTATTATGAAGGCTATTCCATGCCGCGCGTCGGCTTGCCCGTGCGGGTGATGCAGCGCCTGGGCGTGGAAACTTTGATCGTCACGAACGCCGCAGGCGGCGTGAACCCCGAGTTCGTACCTGGCGATGTCATGCTCATCACCGACCACGTCAACCTGATGGGCATGGCCGGGCACAGTCCACTGCGCGGGCCGAACCTTGACGCCTTCGGTCCACGTTTTCCGGATATGAGCCAGGCCTACGATCGCGAGTTGCTCAGGCTGGTGCGGCAGGTCGCCCGCGAAGAAGGGATTACGCTGCGCGAAGGCGTATACATCTGTCTGGGAGGCCCCAATTTCGAATCCCCGGCCGACCTGCGCTTCCTGCGAGCCATCGGCGTGGACGCCGTCGGGATGTCCACGGTGCCGGAGGTGATCGTCGCCCGCCACGGCGGGATGCGCGTCCTGGGATTGTCCGGCATCAGCAACAAGGCCAATCTGGATGGAGATACCGTCACCACGCATGAGGAAGTCCTGGAAGCGGGCAAAGTGATCGTTCCAAAGCTGTCGGCATTGATCAAGGGGGTGCTGCGCCGGCTGTAAGCTGGTGGGCACATGGAAGAGATTCTGCTATTCCTCGAGGAAAACCAGAGTTGGATTTATGGGGGGCTGTTTCTCTTAGGGCTGGTTTACCTCCGCACGAGCGTCAGGTGGCTGGGGGAATATCGCGCCGCGCTCTTCGGCCTGGAGCGCGAGCGGGCCATGGCGCGCCTGACTCGCTCAGGGGCGATGTTGGTGCTCGTCCTGAGCGGCATCGTGACATTGTTCGTGCTCACAACCTTCGTCAGTCCCGCACTGCCGACCTCCAGCCGACCGACGCCGGTGCCGACGGCCTCGCTGCTGACCACACCCTCGCAGTCCACGCCGGTGGGGGAGTCGACCCTGGCGACGCCCATGCCGCTCTCCGAGGGGGGGCTTGATGGCTGTCTCAACCCGCTGGCTACCCTCATCGAACCCGCGGATGGTGATACCCTGGAGGGCGTCGTGACGGTGCGCGGCACGGCGAACATCGAGAGCTTCGCCTTCTACAAGTTCGAGTACCGGGACCGCAGCCCGGACGCGCCCTGGAGGGCAGTTTTCGCCGACATAGAGCCCAAGATCGATGATGAGCTTGGCTCATGGGATACGACGCTCGTCAATCCCGGTGAGTACGATGTCCGTCTCGTCGTAACCGATACCGTGGGCAATGCACCGCAACCGTGCATGATCAGCGTGCGCGTCCTTCCAACTCCATGAGAGGGGGGCGCCTGAAGCGCCCGGCGGGTCCCCTATCCGATTGAGAGGCGTGAATTGTCGCAACTGGAAGAGATCGTCGTTCGACAGGCCATCTCCAGTGACGTTCCTGGGCTCATCGCCCTCGACCACGGCTACAGCACGGACCACGTGTGGCAGATGGCCTTCCAGGAAGAGCGGCGCCAGAAGGCAGTGACTTTCCGCGAGGTGCGTCTGCCGCGACCGATGCGCGTCGCGTACCCGCGCGACCCCGAGCGGCTGGCGGACGAATGGACGCAGGCGCAGGCGCTGCTGATCGCCGAGCGGGGCGAGGACCCTCTCGGTTACCTGCGCCTGAGCGCCGGACTTGCGCCAGGCAGCGCCTGGGTCACGGACGTGGTGGTGGCCCTCAGATTCAGAAGGCAGGGCATCGCCAGCCGCCTGATCCACGCCGCCTGCGGCTGGGCCAGCGAGCGCGGCTACGGGCGGGTGTTCATGGAAATGCAGCACAAGAATTACCCGGCCATCGCATTGGCCCGCAAGCTGGGCTTTCGCTTTGTGGGCTTCAGTGACGAGTACTATCTCGACCAGGACATCGCGCTGTTCTTCGCGTTGAGCCTGACCTGACTGACAGCCATGGACTTCTCTCAGGCAATGATGAGCACCCTGCTGGTGCTGAATCAGATCCTCAATGCGGGCAATGCCATCACGGCCTTCTCGCTGCTGCTCTATGCGTTGACCTTCAACCTGCGCGAACGGGTGGCGCGCGCGCTGGCCCTGGTATTGCTGTGCGTCGCCGCCACCTATTTCTTTGACGTGTTGGGCGGGACCACGGATGACCCACACGAGGTTGAACTCTGGCTGCGGCTGCAATGGCTGGGGATCAGTTTTCTCCCCGCGGCATACCTGCAGCTTTCCGATGCCTTGATGGCGGCCACCGGGCGGCCATCGCGCGGTCGGCGGCGCCTGGCGGTGCGGATAGCCTACGTCGTGGCCGGGGCCGGCGCGCTCGTCGCGGCGCTGAGCGACGAACTGGCTGGCCCGCTGGCCCAGGCCGATGCGGCGGCCTACCTGCAGCCGGGGCGCCTCTTCCCGCTTTTCCTGCTTTATTTCACCTTCACCCTGGGCTTCGCAGCGCTCAATTACGGGCGCGCCTACCGCCGCTGCCTGACCCGAACCAGCCGTCGTCGTATGGCCTACCTGATGCTGGGATCGCTCGGCCCCGTCCTGGGTACCTTCCCCTTTCTCATGGCCCTGGGCAACACCCCGCTCGCGAGAGCCTCGCTGCTCTTCTGGTTCACACTGACGGCTGTGAACACGCTGGTGGCCATCCTGTTGGTGATGATGGCCTATGCCGTGGCCTACTTCGGCGTCGGCATCCCGGATCGCGTGATCAAGAGCAGGCTCTTCCAGTGGTTGTTGCGCGGGCCGGTCGTGGCCTCCTCTACCTTGGCCGTCACGGTGGTTGTCAACCGCGTCGGCCTGCTGCTGGGGTTGGAACGCAGCCGGGCCGTTCCCTTCGCCATGGTGACGACCATCCTCCTGCTGCAATACGTGATCACGCTAATCCGCCCGCCCATCGAGCGCTGGCTTTTCTACGGAGAAGACCGGGAAGACATGGCCCGCCTGCACCTCCTGGAGGAGCGCCTGCTCACCACCGGCGACCTGAAACAGTTCCTGGAGGCGGTGCTGAACGCCGTCTGCGACATCACAGAAGCGCCGTCGGCCTTCGTGGCGGCGTTGGGAGACCAGGGCCTCGAGCTCGAGGTCAGCGTAGGCCCGGACGACCCCTTGCGCGGCGGGGAGGAGTTGCCTCCCTTGCTCGTGACCGATGAGAAACTCAACGTGGATGCGCTCGGCACGCTCTTCGCGTGGGATGCCTACTGGCTGCTGCCGCTGCGTTCGCCGGATTCGGACTAGGTGATCGGGCTGCTTGGGCTGCGCCGCACCGACAGCCGACCTGCTCTCGGAGATGAGCAGGCAGAGGGTGTGAGCGCCCTGGCCGATCGCGCGGCGGTGGCCCTGGCCGATCGGCTGCTGCAGCGCGATGTTTTTGCAGTGGTGGACCGCCTGGTGCCGAAGGTGGAAGCCATCCAGCGCATGCGAGCCATGGCGCGCTATGTGGGGTCTCCGGCGCTCACTGGCTCGCTGGATGAATTGCCCGGCGATGCCGATCTGGCGCAGATGGTGCGTGAGGCGCTGGGGCATTACTGGGGCGGGCCGCGCCTGACGCAAAGCCCGCTGTTGCGCTTGCGCGTGGTGCGGGAGGCCATGCAGGAGCACGACGGCAATCCGGTGAACGCGCTGCGCGCCATCCTGCGCAGGGGGATCGATCGCATGCGACCGGAGGGGGAAAGGCGCTTTACGGCCGAATGGATGCTGTACAACATCCTCGAGCTGAAATTCCTCGAGGGTCGCAAGGTGCGGGACGTGGCCATGCGCCTGGCCATGTCCGAGGCCGATCTGTACCGCAAGCAGCGTGTAGCCATCGAGGCTGTGGCCAACGCCATCGCCGAGATGGAGCGTGAGGCCGCGGAACGGGCCGCGACGCAGGAGAGCTGAGCGTATGTGACCGCTTGCACTTTCCGGGGATTAGGGTATCCTAGCCATGGGCGTCGACGCAAAAAGGGTCATTTTCTGAGGTGGTCGATGATGTACGAAGATGGATCGGAGCAATGGACGCGCGGGGGGCCGCCGCCGATCGATGAGGCCTGGTGGGAGGCGGTGTTGCGGGATGAGGAGCGTTGTGCTCCGCCGGTCCGCCGCCCAGGCCGTGGTTCTGGCGGGGGGCGCGAGAACAGTTCGGGATCGCCGCGGGATTGGATCTGGGCGCGACAGCTCTACAGGGACGATGAAACCGTAGAATTGCCCGTCGTCGGCTATAACCGCGGGGGCTTGCTGGTCGAAGCCCGCACCCTGCGCGGATTCGTACCGGTCTCACACCTGGTTGACGTGGATCCGACGCTGGACGAGAGCACGCGCGAATCGGCGCTGGCGGAACACGTCGGGCGCACGATCTGCCTTAAGGTCATAGAGTACGATCCCGAGCGCGGACGGTTGGTGCTTTCCGAGCGCGCCGCCCAGGCGGGGCCCGGTCGACGGCTGGAACTACTCAGCAGCCTGCAGCCGGGCGATCGTGTGCGCGGTCGCGTGACCAACATCACACGTTTCGGGGTTTTCGTTGACCTGGGAGGGGTCGAGGGCCTGATCCATGTCTCCGAGCTCTCGTGGGGCCGCGTGCGCCATCCGTCGGACGTGGTCACCTGGGGCGAGGAAATCGAGGTGCACGTGCTCTCCATCGACAGCGAGCAGTGTCGCGTGGCGCTCAGCCTCAAGGAACTGATGCCCGACCCATGGCGAGACGTGGAAGAACGCTACAATGTCGGCGACATCGTCGAGGGCGTAGTCACCAACGTGGTCAAATTCGGGGCCTTCGTGGGGTTGGAGGAGGGCCTGGAAGGACTGGTGCATGTCTCCGAGCTCGGCGACGGCCATCTGCTGCACCCGCGCTCCGCAGTGCGGGAGGGGGATCGTGTGCGTGTGCGCATCCTGCATCTGGATGCGGCCGCCCGCCGGTTGGGTCTGACGTTGCGTGATGTGCCCCAGAGCGACCTGGAAGGCGATGCCGAGCCTTCCTCGGACGAGCGTGAGCGCGTCTCGTCATTCTAGATTGTTCATCGTGGATTCGATGTGCCGGGCGCCGTCGCGACTTGCGCCCGGCCTTGCCTTTTTGGGGTGAAGCGCGCGAGAGTAAGTACCTGATGGCTGGACGAAGCGAGGGAAAAGATCCCTGGGAACAGGCCATAATCGATCGCGCGGCCGGGGCCTTCCTGCGCGGCCTCGAATACGCCGACGATATGGGCGTCATCGTGTTCGGCGCAGCTGCGCTGCTCACGATGCTGGGCCTCTTCGGCTTCACCCAGGGACGATGGGTCGATGCCTGGTCCTCCCTGCTCTGGCGCTGGATGGGGTGGGGCGCGCCCGTGATGCCGGTCTCGCTGGCCGCGGCGGCCTATATTTTCTGGAAACGGGCCCAGGGAGGTCCCGGCGACGTGCCGTGGCACCGGGTGGTCTTCGCCGAGCTGGCTATTGTGGCCATGCTGGCGCTGCTGTCAATCCTCGACGGCATGTCTTTGTCCAGGGCGGAGGCCGGTCATGGGGGCGGTCTCATCGGGTGGGGTATCGCAACCTTTCTGGGACGGGCCGGCAATTTCGGTCGCGTGCCGCTGCTGTTGGCGACGCTGGCGCTGTTCGGCTACCTGGCGCTGCGCAACCTGCGCTTGGTGCCCTGGCGCCGTGCGCCCTCCGGCCTGGCGCACCTGTCGACGCCGCCCCTGGCGGCCGGCTCAGAGGCGCCGCAGGCACCCCCAGCAGGACCGGCGCCGCCTGCGGATCGCAGGTCGCCCTCCAGGCGCCTGCCGCGCGAGTTTCGCAAGAACTTTCGCCTGCCCGATCAGCCGACAGAGAAGATCGATCGACCGCTGACGCGCGATGAGCGCCTGCCCCCCTTTGATTTGCTGGCGCGTGATAAGGGCGTTCGCGTCACGGCGCGCGAGATCAACCAGACGGCGGGCATCATCGAGAAGACGCTGGCCGATTTCGGCATTCCGGCGCATGTGGTGGGCTTCCGCACCGGCCCGACCGTCACCCAATATCAGGTGGAGCCTGGCTACATCGAGCAGCAGGGGCTGGAGGGAGAGGTCAGGCGCCATAAAGTGCGCGTGGCGCAGATATCGGCCCTGGCCAACGATCTCGCCCTGGCGCTCTCGGCGCCTCGCCTGCGGATTGAAGCGCCGGTGCCTGGCCACTCCTACGTTGGGATCGAGGTGCCCAACCAGCGCTCCTCCATCGTCCGCTTGCGCACGATCCTGGAGAGCGAGGCCTTTCAGCGGGTGGGTTCGCAGCTGGCCATCGCGTTGGGCAGGGATGTGGCCGGCGAACCGGTGACGGCCGATCTGGTGGCCATGCCCCACCTGTTGATGGCCGGAACGACGGGATCGGGGAAATCGGTGTGCATCGCCGCGCTGGCGACGTGTCTGGCATTCAACAACACGCCCGATGACCTGCGGCTGGTGATGATCGACCCTAAAATGGTGGAGCTGCTGCGATTCAATGGGCTGCCCCATCTGCTGGGAAAGGTCGAGACGGACCTGAAGCGCATCGTGGGTGTGCTGCGCTGGTGCACGGCCGAGATGGACCGCCGCTACAAGCTGCTCGAAGAGGCCAAGGCGCGCGACGTGGAGGTGTATAACCGCAAAGCGAGACGGCGAAAAGGTGCCGAGCCGCTGCCGCGCATCGTGATCTTCATCGACGAACTGGCCGACCTGATGATGATGGCCCCCGATCAGACGGAGCAGACCCTGGTGCGGCTGGCCCAGATGGCGCGCGCCACAGGGATCCACCTGGTCGTCGCCACGCAACGCCCCAGCACGGACGTGGTGACCGGCCTGATCAAGGCCAACTTTCCGGCGCGCATATCCTTCGCGGTGGCCTCCGGCGTGGATTCACGGGTGATCCTGGATGCGCCGGGCGCGGAGACGTTGGTGGGCAAGGGCGACATGCTCTATCTGGCTCCGGAAGCCGGCGCTCCGCAGCGCCTGCAGGGTGTCTTTGTGGACGATGCCGAGATCGAGCGCCTGATTCACTATTGGCGGCAGACAATGGGAACGCCGGAAGGATCCGGCGAGTCCCCGTGGGAAACCATGCTCGTGCGGCAGGAGGCTCTGGAGGAGCACGATGAGATCCTGGAGCAGGCCATCGAACTGGTCAAGCGCACGCGCCACGCCAGCGCCTCCATGCTGCAGCGACGCCTGCGCATCGGCTACCCGCGCGCGGCGCGCCTGATGGACGAGCTGGAGGAATTGGGGATCATCGGCCGGGCCCAGTCGGGCGGGCGCACCCGCGAGGTGCTCATCGGGCGCGACGATGATCCCTTTGAGGACGGGTGATACACGCCAGAATGCGCCTTGACGGCCCCAGAAGGGCGCGATAGCATTGCCTGATTCCAACCAGGAGCACAAGATGCCGGCAAAAGAAACCGTTCACGAGACGCGTCCCACCCTCACCGACCTTCTGCGTCTGCGCTTCAAGGGGGTGCTTGACCCAATAGGAGCTTTCCTCAACAGGCTGGGACTGGCTCCCAATACCGTCACCCTGATGGGGCTGGCGGGCAATACCGTCGGGGCGCTTTTCATCGCCGAGGGCAACTTTCTCGTCGGAGGCATCCTTGTTTTGGCGATGGGGCCCATCGACGCTCTGGATGGCACCATGGCCCGCCTGCGGGGTGAACGGTCGGATTTCGGTGCTTTCGTAGATTCGGTGACCGACCGCTATTCGGAGTTGATCATCTTCGGCGGTCTGCTGACCCATTACTTGCTCACCTCCAACGCGACGATGGCCGGGCTGACCTTTGCCGCCTCGGCGGGCTCGGTGCTGGTCTCTTATGTCCGGGCGCGCGCCGAAGCCCTGGGCTTCGATGCCAAGCGCGGCATCCTCACTCGCCTCGAGCGTTACTTGGTGCTGGCGCCGGCCCTGGTTTTTGGCATTCCGGCAGTGGGCGTGGTCATCGTGGCCGTCCTGGCCAACATTACGGCTCTGCAACGGATCATTCAGGTTCGACGCCAGGCGCGTCGAGGGTAGGAGCAGCATGAGTGTAGATGGTTACGGTATCCATATCGGTTTCCTGTATTTCCGTTTCTACGGCCTTATCTTGATGGCGGGCGCTGTGGCTGCCGCCTTCTTCGCGCAGCGCATGGCCCGTCGCATGGGCCGCGACCCCGACATCGTCTGGGATGCCTTGATCTGGGCGTTGATCTTCGGCGTGATCGGCGCGCGGCTCTATCACGTGTTCACACCGAGCCAGAGCCTGCTGGCACAGGGAATCGACACCCGCTACTACCTTACCCATCCCTTGGACCTGATTGCGGTCTGGCAGGGTGGGCTGGGCATTCCGGGGGCCGTGGCCGGCGGCGCGCTGGGCTTGTACATCTTCGCCAAACGGCGCAAGTTGGACTTCAGCGAGCTGCTGGACATGGCGGCACCCGGCCTGGCGCTGGCTCAGGCCATCGGGCGCTGGGGCAACTTCGTCAACCAGGAGCTGTACGGCCCTCCGACGAACCTGCCCTGGGGGATCTACATCAGCCCGCAGAACCGGCTGCCGGGTTATGAAGCCTTCGAGCGCTTCCACCCGCTGTTCCTGTACGAATCGCTCTGGAACCTGGCCAATTTCATTCTCTTGTGGTGGCTGTGGCGGCGCGTTGGAAAGCGCCTGCACAAGAGCGATCTGTTTCTCGTGTACCTGGTCGTGTATCCCTTGGGGCGCTTCCTGCTGGAGTTCCTGCGGCTGGATTACGTCCCCATGCTGGGGATCAACTTCAACCAGTACGCCATGCTTGTGGTTGCGGCATTGAGCGGCCTGGCGCTGTTCTTGCGGCATCGCCGTACGGCCTGAGTCGGGCAAGATCACCGAACGCGATCGCGAAGAGGCCGGCGACCCGCCGGCCTCTTTCGTTCCACCAAGGGTGCGCCTGCCGGGACGCGAGACACCGGGTGGCCCGCGGGTCCCATTCTCCCTCTGCAGCCACCATGCCGCGCCACCCCTGCCGGTGTTGTCCATATGCGGATGCTGGGCGCGTTGGCCCTTCTGTCGGAGGAAGCCAGGCTTGTTGTGGGCCTCCTCCCCTGCTGCTATAATGCCTGCCATTGAGCATGAAGCCTCTGATAGAAACCCGCGATCTGAGCAAGCACTTCGACCAGCTGCAGGCTGTCGAGGGGTTGACCTTTGCCGTTCAGCCGGGTGAAGTGCTGGCCCTGCTGGGGCCCAACGGTGCGGGGAAGACCACGACCATCCGCATGTTGGCGTCGATACTGCAGCCGACGCGCGGCGAGGCGCGCGTGGCTGGCTATGACGTGGTGCGCCAGCCGCGTGAGGTGCGCCGCTCCATCGGCCTGCTCACCGAGCATCATGGCCTATACACGCGTATGCAGGCGGAGGAATACCTGCTCTTCTTCGGCAGAGCCTATGGCCTGACTGAGGCGGAGACGCGCCGGCGAGCGCGAATGCTCATGTTGCGCTATGGCCTGCAGGGGGAGGAACGCCGCAGGTTGGGCGAGTTTTCGCGTGGAATGCGCCAGAAACTGGCCCTGGCGCGGGCGCTCCTGCATGACCCGCCCGTCCTGCTGCTGGACGAGCCCACCTCGGCCATGGACCCGGCCAGCGCCAAGGTCGTGCGCGAGAGCATTCGATCCCTGCGTTCGGCGAAGCGTGCCATCATCGTCTGCACCCACAACCTGACCGAAGCCGAGGCCATCGCGGATCGGATCGCCATCATCCGGCGCGGGCGGCTGGTGGCCGAAGGGTCGCCGAACGCGCTGAAGCGGGCCATGCTGGGAGAGCCGATCATGGAGCTGCGCCTGGCCTGCCCATTGAACGGCGTGCTGCAACACATGCCCCCCGGGATCGAGCTTGTCGAGACGGGCAATGACTGGCTGCGCTATCGAACGGATGCCCCTGAAGAGGACAATCCGCGAGTGCTGGCCGCCATGGCACGTGCCCGGCTGCCGGTCGTGACGCTCTCCGAGGTCGATCGCACTTTGGAGGAGGTCTACCTGCAGGTCGTCGAGGGGGACGAGGGGGCCGTTGATGCGTGAGAGTGCCTTGGGCGGCTTCCAGGGGACCTGGATCGTCGCCCGGCGAGAGATCCGCGATCAACTGCGTGATTGGCGCATTCTCACGCCGATCATCCTGCTGACGCTCTTCTTTCCCGTCTTGATGAATTTCACCGCCCAGCAGGCGGTGGATTTCGTGAGCCGCTATGGGGCGGCGCTGATCGGCGAGCGGCTGGTCCCTTTCCTGCTCATGGTTGTGGGGTTCTTCCCCATCTCCATCTCGCTCGTCATCGCGCTCGAGAGCTTCGCTGGTGAGAGAGAGCGGCTGTCCATCGAGCCCTTGCTGGCCACACCGCTCAGCGATCTGCAGCTCTATGCGGGCAAGTTGATCGCCTCCCTCGCGATGCCCCTTTTCGCAGCCTATCTGGGCATCTTCGTCTACCTGCTGGGGCTGGCCCTGCGCATGCAATGGTACCCCTCTTTCCAATTGCTCATGCAGGTGTTGTTGCTGACCACTGCCCAGGCGGTGGTGATGGTGACGGGGGCGGTGGTGATCTCGTCCCAGACGACCTCGGTGCGTGCCGCCAATCTGCTGGCATCCTTCCTCATCATCCCCATCTCCCAACTGATCATCGGCGAGAGCGTGATCATGTTCTGGGGGCGATACAGCGTCCTTTGGTGGATCGTCTTTGGATTGTTCCTCATCGCCGGTGTGTTGGGCCGCATGGGGATTCGGCTCTTCAATCGTGAAGAGCTGCTGGGGCGAGAGATCGACGCGCTCAATCCGCGTTGGGTTTGGGGGGAATTCTGGACCGCCTTCCGGGGCGAGGCGCGCAGCCCTGCGGCATGGTTTAGGGCTGTTATCACCCGATCGCTGCCCCGGGCGTGGGTTCCTGTCGCCATTGTCGCAGGGACTCTGGCGGCGGGCTTTGCCATCGGCTGGTTCATGGCGCAGCGCTTCACGTTGCCGGCCGACCTGCTCGATCTGGATCGACTCGGCTCGGGCCTGCTGAAGGAGATGCTGCGCTTCGGCCTGATGAGCGGCCGAGGGTGGGCCTTCATTCTCGTCAACAACATACGGGCCTTGCTGTTGGCCACGCTGCTCGGCGTGTTTTCCTTCGGCGTAGTCTCCCTCATCCTGCTTATGACGCCCATGGCGATCATCGGCTACTTCAGCGGAAACATGGCGCTCGCCGGTCACGATACAATTCGTTTCCTGTTGGCCCTGGTCATCCCACACGCCGTGGCCGAGGTCCCCGCCATGCTTATCGCGGGGGCTGCTATACTGCAACTGGGGTTGGCGGTGCTGGGTCTGTCGCACGGCAAGACGTTGAGCCAGAATTGGCTGGCGGCGCTGGGCGAATGGGCCCGGCTGTCCGTGGGACTGGTTCTGCCCCTGCTGGTCCTCGCGGCCCTGCTGGAAGTTTTCGTCACACCGCGCGTCGCCTTGGCGTTGCTGACGGGGTCATGATATGCCGAAAGTCATCATCCTGGGGTCAGCGAGCGCGATACCGGATGAGAATCACGAGAACAGCCATCTGGCTGTGGTCGGGCAGGAGGGGGCGGTGCTCGTCGACTGCGTGGGCACGCCCATCGTCCGCCTGGCCAAGGCCGGGCTGTCGCTGGAGGACATCAGCGACCTCATCATCACGCATTTCCACCCCGATCACGTCTCCGGCGTGCCGCTGCTCTTGATGAACATGTGGCTGCTGGGGCGTCGAAAGCCCCTGCGCATCTATGGCCTGCACCACTGCCTCGAGCGTCTGGAAGACATGATGGCCTTCTACCACTGGGAGAATTGGCCGAGTTTCTTCCAGGTCGCCTTCCATCGCCTGCCGGAGCAGGAGAATGTGCTGGTGCTGGAAAAGCCGGACCTGCGCATCCTGGCTTCGCCCGTGCGTCACTTGATCCCCACCATCGGGCTGCGCTTCGAGTCTCCGCGTTCCGGCCAAGCCGTGGCCTATTCGTGCGACACTGAGCCGTGTCCTACGGTTGTCAATCTGGCTGCCGGCGGGCAGGTGCTGATCCATGAGGCCACGGGGCGTGGAGTGGGCCATTCCTCGGCCTCGCAAGCGGGTGGCATCGCCCGGCAGGCCCAGGTGGAGCGGCTGCTCCTGATCCACTATCCGACGGGTTCCTTTCCGGCAGAAAGCCTCGTCGAGGAGGCCTCTCAGACCTATGCGGGGGAAGTGGCATTGGCGACGGATCTGATGGAGATTGAATTCTGATTTCGCCGGTTCGGCGGGTGGGATTGGGGGCCCTGGACGGGTCGGTTGAGGGGTCTGCGACGGCACTTATGTAGCGTTGCGCTATGGTAGAATGGCCTGTGCCTTAGGAATCGCGTACCCCATGGGCGATTGCGATGAGCGACCAACAGGATCCTGCTGACATGCCGAGAGGCTGGGTTTCAGTGGAGTACGCGTGGCGCATCAGGCGCTACGCTCATGGCTGGCATCCGCCCACGGATCTGTTCGAGACCGAGCACGCTTATGTCGTGTTGGTTGAGATCCCGGGCATGCAAGCGGATGAGTTCGACGTCACCTTTGAGCGAGGCAAGCTCACCATCCGCGGCAACCGGCGTGAGCGCCGGGATTTGGGGGCATATCACCAGATGGAAATCGCTTACGGTGAGTTCCTCTCGGAGGTAGCCTTGCCCGGTGCGATAGATCCGGATGGCATCGAGGCGCTGTATCAGGACGGCTTCCTGCGGGTGATCATGCCGAAAAAGGCGATTGAATCCATAGAAACAGATATATCCGAGCGATGACGGAAGAAGAGAAACGACACAGCGACAAGCAGGCGGTGGAAGAGGATCCCTCTTCGGGGCCGGCACAAGTTGACGTCAAGAGCACGAGCGAGCAGGTGGGCTCGGACGGACGGAGTGAGCCGCAACACATCCCTGAGGTCCTGCCCATCCTGCCGCTGCGCGGCGTCGTGGTCTATCCGCACACCCCGCTTCCCCTGACCATCGGCCAGCCGCGCTCCATCAAGCTGGTGGACGACGTGGTGGCCCAGGATCGGCTCATCGGCCTGGTGGCCTCGAAGGACCCGGAACTGGAAGTGCCCGGGCCGCAGGACGTCTACCGCTACGGGACCGTGGCGGCCATCCATCGTCTCTTCCGAGCCCCCGACGGCACCATACGCCTGATCGTCCAGGGGCTGGCGCGCTTTGAACTCAAGGACTTCGTCGCCCTGGAGCCCTACCTCAAGGCGCGCATCGAGCTGCGGCCGGAGAGCGTCGAGCAGGGGGTGGAGATCGAGGCGCAGATGCGCGCCGCCAAGGACCAGTTCCAGCGCATTGTGGAGATGGCCCCCTCCATCCCGCGCGAGATCCTGGGCAGCGTGTTGGTCCTGGATGACCCTCTGGAAGTCGCCTATACCATCGCCAACTACCAGCGCATGGATCTGGAGGAGGCCGAGGCGATCCTGGAGGAAGACTCCACGCTGGCCAAGCTCAAGCGCCTGAACACCATATTGAGCCGCGAGGTGTAGGTGCTCACGCTGGGGCAGCAGATCCAGCAGGAGGCCCGCACCGAGATCGAGAAGGTGCAGCGCGAGTACTTCCTGCGTGAGCAGCTGAAGGCCATCAAGCGCGAACTGGGGGAGACGGACGAGCAGGCGGCCGAGGTGGATGAGTTCCGCAAGCGGATCGAGGCCGCCCACATGCCGGAAGAGGCCGAGAAGCAGGCCCGCCGCGAGCTGGATCGACTGGCCACCCTGCCGACCGCGGCGGCGGAGTACGGCGTCATCCGCACCTACCTCGATTGGCTGGTCTCGCTGCCATGGTCCAGCATCACCGAGGACAACCTGGACCTGGAGAACGCGCGTCGCGTGCTGGATGAGGACCATTACGGTCTGGAGGACGTGAAGGAGCGCATCCTGGAATTCCTGGCCGTGCGCAAGCTGCGGTTGGAGCGCGGGGTGGAGATGGAGCAGCAGCCGGTGGACGAAATCCGGCGCGAGCGTGAGGGCGTGATCCTGTGCTTCGTCGGCCCGCCCGGCGTCGGCAAGACCTCCCTCGGTCGCTCCATCGCCCGCGCCACCGGGCGCAAGTTCGTGCGCATTTCCCTGGGCGGCGTGCACGATGAAGCCGAGATCCGCGGCCATCGGCGCACCTACATCGGCGCCATGCCCGGGCGTGTGCTGCAGGCTCTGCGTCGCGTGGAGACCCGTAACCCGGTCTTCATGTTGGACGAGGTGGACAAACTGGGGCGCGATTTCCGCGGCGATCCGGCCTCGGCCCTGTTGGAGGTGCTGGACCCGGAGCAGAACCGGGAGTTCCGCGATCATTACCTGGAGGTGGCCTTCGACCTCTCGCAGGTGATGTTCATCGCCACCGCCAACTGGCTGGAAACCATCCCGCCGCCGCTGCTGGACCGGATGGAGGTCATCCAGCTCTCGGGATACACCGACCGCGAAAAGGTGGCCATCGCCAAGGGGTATCTGATCCCGCGGCAGATACGCGAGAACGGCCTGCGGCAAGAGGAGATCGAATTCAGCGACGAAGCGCTCATGCACATCATCCGCGGCTACACGCGCGAGGCTGGCGTGCGCAACCTGGAGCGCGAGATCGGCCGCGTCTGCCGCAAGGTAGCCGTCCAGATCGCCAGCGGGAAGGTCGAGCGCGTCACGGTGACCCCCGACCTGGTGACGGAGCATCTGGGGAAGCAGCGCTTCCGGCGCATGGAGGATGTCGCCGAACGCGTTTCGCTGCCCGGCGTGGCGGCGGGGTTGGCGTGGACGCCCACCGGGGGCGAGATCCTTTACATCGAGGCCACCGCCATGCCCGGCGGCCACGACTTCCAGCTCACGGGGTCGCTGGGTCAGGTGATGCAGGAATCTGCACGCGCCGCCCTCTCCTACGTGCGCTCCATATCGAAGGAGCTGGGGGTGTCCGATGAATACTGGAAGAAGCACGACATTCACCTGCACATCCCCGCCGGAGCGGTGCCCAAGGACGGTCCCTCGGCAGGCGTGACCATGGCCGTGACCCTGGCCTCGTTGGCCACCGGGCGTCCGGTGCGTCACGACGTGGGCATGACGGGTGAGATCACGCTGCGCGGCAAGGTGCTGCCTGTGGGCGGGATCAAGGAAAAGGTGCTCGCCGCCCATCGGGCAGGTTTGAAGGCCATCATCCTGCCCCGGCGCAACGAGGTCGACCTGGAGGACGTGCCGGAGGAGGTCCGCAGCGAGATGAAATTCATCTTTGCGGACACAGTGTTCGACGTCCTGAACGCCGCCCTGGAACCGAAAAAGAGGAAGCGGCCGGCCAAGAAGACGACCCGCAGGGCGAAAGGCGAGCGGTCCGGCCCCGCCAAGGGTGAGCAGGACGCGATGCCAAAGGTAGCCCGCGGGGCTGGGAACAAGAAGAGGGCTGCCGATGCGTGAGAGCCGCCTGACGGGGGAGGGCGCCTGATGGCCAGAGTCATGATCGTCGACGACGACGGCAACATGGTGTCCCTGTTGAAGACGCTGCTCGAGATGGATGGATACCAGGTGTCTCACGTCGCACACAAGGACGCCATCCTGCCCGCCATCGAACGCGAGCGCCCCGAGGTGGTCCTGATGGACATTTTCCTGGCGGACGTCGACGGCGTCGATCTGCTGCGCCGATTGCGATCCAGCCCAGAGCTGAAGCACGTGCGTGTGATCATGACCTCCGGCATGGATCTGGAAGACCGATGCAAGGAAGCCGGCGCGGATGGCTTCCTGCTGAAACCCTATACGCCCGATCAATTGGTATCGCTCATCCAAGAGAACCTCGGCGAAGGCGGCCCGAGATAAAGGTCGCTTTCCCAAGGGAGCAAGGACTTCGTGGCAAGACGCAAAGGACGCAACGCATCGAGACACTGGCACTTGATGGATCTTCATATCCACACGCCAGCATCCAGTGATTACCAGGAAGCGAACGTTTCATGCCTGGACGTCTTACATCGGGCAGAAGCCCGCGGCCTGGAGATCATCGCCATCGCCGACCACAATACCGTAGCCGGCTACCGCCGCATGCAGGAGGAGATCCAGCAGCTCGAGCTGTTGGAGGGCCTTGGCCGCCTGACGGAGGAGGAGAAAGGCCGTCTCAAAGAATACCGACGCCTGTTGAAGAAGATCCTGGTGCTGCCCGGTTTCGAATTCACCGCCACCTTCGGTTTCCACATCCTGGGCATATTCTCGCCGGAGAAGACGGTGCGCGAGATCGAGCACCTGCTGCTGAGCCTGAACATCCCGCCCGATCAGTTGGACGACGGCTCCTCGACGGTAGGGGCGACGAGCGACGTCTTGACGGCCTACCGGCTGATCGACGAGGCTGGAGGGCTCGCCATCGCGGCTCATGCCAATTCGACCAATGGGGTGGCCATGCGTGGTTTCCCCTTCGGCGGGCAGACGAAGATCGCCTACACCCAGGATCCTCACCTGCACGCCCTGGAGGTCACGGACCTGGGCCAGAAGGGGCGTCGCTCGACGGCGGCTTTCTTCAATGGCACCAAGCCCGAGTACCCGCGGCGCATGCACTGCATCCAGGGATCGGACGCCCATCGACTGCGGACGGATCCGAAGAACAAGAAGAACCTGGGTGTGGGGGATCGGGCGACGGAGGTGTTGTTGCCTGAGGTGAGCTTTGAGGCTCTCAAGGCGCTCTTCTTGAGCAACGACTTCGCCCGCACGCGGCCGCAGCGGCCGACGAAGGATCAGGCGCCAGAGCAGGAGTACGATTTCATCCGCCAGGCGCGCGAGGAAGGCCCCAGCATCGTCCAGGATTTTCACGAGAGCATGACGGTGCGCGGCGGACGGCTGTACGCCATCATCGCCGATGTGTGCGCCTTCGCCAACACCAATGGCGGGACGCTGTACGTCGGGGCGAGCGCCGACCCCAAGAAGCCGCCCGCCGGAGTTCCCAACCCCAAGGAGGCGGTCAAGCGCCTGCAGCGCGAGATCAGCAACCGCATCAGCCCGCCCCTGCAGTGCCAGGTGGACACACAGGAGACGCAGGGGAAGACCATCATACGCGTACTCGTCCCCAGGGGCGAGGACCCTCCCTACGCCGTCGACGACAACAAGATCTACGTTCGCGACGAGGCCGAGACGGGTCTGGCGGTGCGGGACGAGATCGTACAGCTTGTCCTGCGCGGGCGCAAAGAGGCCGTCGCCGCCGCGCTGGCCGAAGCTCCCCCCGTGGCGGAGGCTGCGCCTGAACCTGTCGAGACGGCCGAAGCCGGCACGCCGCCGCCGCGCACGGGCGTTGAAATCGTTCGGGTCGATGAGCGGGACGGCGTCCGCTACTACACCATGCGCGATCTGCGCAACGGCAACGTGGTCAAGAACGTGACCGAATCCTCGGCCCGGCGTCTGTGGCACTACGCCATCTCGGAATACAAGAACCTCCCCGCGGATTTGAAGCTCGCCCCGATCACCTGGCATGGGGACCTGGGCCTGCTCAAGGCCCGCCGCCACGGCAAGCGCAAGCGCTTCGATCTGGCGCAGCGCAGCCCGGAGGGGATTCGGCTGTACTTCGGCGTCACCGAAGACGGCGTGCACGGGGATTGGAAGCTGGTGGTCGGCGCCGACGGGGAATGAGCCCGTCTGGCGCGAGGCAGCCACAGCGGCATACACAGTACGCGACGCGGCTGTTGCATCGGCCGCGCCGTCCTTTGGAGGCCGACGCTGAGCATCACCATAAGGACCTTCGACTTCGACCGCGACCTGCAGGGTGTGCTCGACCTCTGGTCGAACGCCGGCCCGGGCATCCAGCTCTCCTTCTCGGATCGCCCGGAGGAGATCCGGCGCAAGCTGGAGCGTGACCCCGATCTCTTTCTGGTGGCCGAAAGTGATGGGACCGTCATCGGAGCGGTGATGGGGGGCTATGACGGCCGGCGCGGCATGGTCTATCACCTGGCTGTGACGCCGGCGCGCCGGGGGCAGGGCATCGCCCGCCGCCTGATGGAGGAACTGGAGCGCTGCCTGCTGAGCAAGGGCTGCTACAAGTACTACCTGCTGGTCACCAGGGACAACCAGCAGGCCATTCAGTTCTATGAACATATGGGTGTCGAAATGATGGACCTGTACGTGTTGGGGAAGCGGCTGCGGTGAGAGTGGGGATCCTGACGGTTTCCGACCGCAGCGCGCGCGGGGAACGCGAGGATCGCTCGGGGCCGGCGCTGGAGGCTATGCTCATCGCCCAGGGCTGGCAGGTGGTGCGCCGGGCGGTGGTCTCCGACGACCAGGAGCGAGTCGAGGCGACGCTCATGGCGTGGGCCGATTCGGCGGAGATGGACCTGATCCTGACCACCGGCGGCACGGGGTTCGCGGCGCGCGATCGCACCCCGGAGGCCACGCTGGCCGTGGTGGATCGCCTGGCGCCGGGCTTGGCCGAGGCCATGCGCTCCGCCAGCCTGCGCGTGACCCCGCACGCCATGCTCAGTCGGGCCGTGGCCGGTATCCGCGGCCGCACCCTGATCGTGAACCTGCCCGGAAGCCCACGCGCCGCGACGGAGAACCTCGAGGTGATCCTCCCGGCGCTGCCCCATGCCGTCGCATTGCTCAAGGAAGCCCCCGATTCAGAAGCCGGCCACCGCTGGCAGCCACCTCATTCGCACGCGTGAAGAACAGGAGGGACCTGTGAGAACTGGCCCGAGATACCGCTGGTTCGTCGTGGGAGTCTTCTTCGCTTTCATGCTGCTCCACCAGGCCGACAAGTTGCTCATAGGCCCCCTGACCACATCCATTATGGAGACCTTCGGCATCAATGAGGTCCAGATGGGTGCGGTCTTCACGGGCGCGCTGTTGGTTGGGGCGGTCATGTATCCCCTGTGGGGATATCTCTACGATCGATACGCGCGCGCCAAGCTGCTGGCGCTGGCCTCCTTCATATGGGGGTCGACGACCTGGCTCTCGGCGATCGCCCCCACGTATCCTGCCTTCCTGGGGACGCGCGCCTCGACGGGCGTCGACGATTCCAGCTACCCTGGCCTGTACAGCCTGATCGCCGATTACTTCGAGCCGGGCGTGCGGGGCAAGATCTACGGCCTGCTGCAGCTCACACAGCCGCTGGGATACATGTTGGGCCTGATCGCAGCCACCGTGCTGAGCGGAGTCCTGGGGTGGCGGGGTGTGTTCTACGTCACCGGATCGCTGGGCCTGGTGCTAGCGGTGGTGATCTTCTTCGGCGTGCGCGAGGCGCCGCGCGGGCGCAGCGAACCGGAGCTGGCGGACCTGGAACAGATCGGCGTCTATCGCTTCGACCGCAAGGTGGCGATGGGACTCTTTCGCAAGCGCTCACTCCTGCTGCTCTTCGCCCAGGGCTTCGTGGGGGTCTTTCCCTGGAATGTGATCACGTACTGGTTCTTCCGCTACCTCGAGACCGAACGGGGCTACGACGAGGGCTCCGTGCTGCTGACCATGGGCGTGGCGGTGATGGTGCTGGCCTCCGGCTATTTCATCGGCGGGCTGGCGGGGGATTTCTTTTTCAAGCGCACGCCGCGCGGCAGGCTGCTGGTATCCATGGCGGCTGTGCTGCTGGGGGCGGTATTGCTCAGCGCCACCATGGCGGTGCCCAAGGGCAATCAGACGCTTTTCCTGGTGCTGTTGAGCGCGACGGCGCTCTTCATTCCCTTCGCTTCTCCCAACGTGGTCTCGACGGTTTACGACATCACGCTGCCAGAGGTGCGCAGCACGGCGCTGTCGATCCAGTACTTCATCGAGAACGGCGGCGCGGCGCTGGCACCACTGCTGGCGGGCATCATCGCCGTGCGCTCTTCGCTGCACGTGGCGATCCTGGTCATCTGCGTCGTGGCGTGGCTGCTGGGGTCGGTGATATTGGGCTTCGCGGCTTATCTGGTACCGCGCGACATTCAGACCCTGCGAGAGCAGATGCGTCAGCGTGCCGAGCATGAGCGCCTGGCGCAGGCCATCTCCGACTAGGGAGCCTTTGCAGCCGCCGGCCATACGCCGCCATCCTGAGCCTGTCGAAGGATGGCCGGGGATGTGATACACGCCTATCAGGCTCAGAGGCCGGTGTGGCATACGCACACTTCATGGCAATCGCCGGGAGAGCTCCTGGATGAAGCGCGGGCGCCTTGAGAGCCGCGACAGCGCATCACCGCTCCTGACGCGCGCCGTGGCCGCCGCCCTGGCCGGGCGGCCCTTCGAAACCTACCGCCTCACATGGTGGCAAAAGGCCCTGCTGACCCTGATGAGCGGCATGCCGCCGGGGCTCGCGGCACGTGCCATCGCCTGGGACACGACGCGTGCCGGCCTTCCGCCCTCGCTCGCCGATGGATTGCGCCTGGCGGACCTGATCCATGAGCGGCTCGCAGATTACCGCGCGCTGCCCGGCCCGTTCTCCGCCGTGGTCGTCGGGGCAGCCCTGGGCGGCGCCGCGGCGCACCTGTCGGTGGCCCTGGGAGCGCCCTTCTTGCCCCAGGCTTTCGTGCTGTCCTTCAGGGGCGGCTCGCCGTATGACAGCCTCGAAAGCCACCTGGTCAACGCGCAGCGGTTGGCGACCCCGATCCTGGAGCGCAACCCGGGGGTGCTAGCCATCAGCCACTTCGACCCGCTGCACGACGGCTGGCTGACCCCGCACATCAACCATCTTCGCCTCAAACTGCTGGAGCTGCCGCGCTTCTATCGGTCCTTCTTGCTCCAGCGCCTGGCTCCCGGCGGGACCATCCTCTACCTGGATTGCGGCGCGCGCTGGCTGCAGTACGCCTTGAATCCCCTACATCGCTATCAGATCGGCGGGTGGGGAGGCATCCCTGCCGAAGAGTTTCTGCGCGGCAGCGAACGCATCGACGCCGCGCTGGCGGCCCGCAAGTCGCCTCATCGCGGCGGATGGCATGTTAAGGGGATACGGCCGCAGATCTTCCCCGAGTCGGAGTGGGGGAGCGAGCCGGCCTTCGCCGACGCCCTGGAGGGCTTTACTAGAGAGACTGGCTTTCGCTTCGTGCGGCTGAGTTTTCCCGAGCCGCACGATTTCTCGCGTCTGGCCTTTCGGGCCTACCAGAGGCTCTGGGAGCGAGCCGGAAGGGCGCCGCGCGGCGTCCTGGTGGAGACTTTCAGCCAGTACGATCCCTATCTGGTGGAGCGAGGACGGCTGCTGCCCCTGTGGCTGGTCTTCAACACGCTGGACAGCCTGGCCTTTCTGCAGGCGATGCGCCCGCATTTCCCGGATGGCCGCCCGGTGTTCTTCTGCCCGCTGGTCACTTTTTCCAGACCGCCGGACATGGTGCCCTGGGAGCGTTGGCAGGCCGCGCTGGAGGGGCTCCCCTGGGTGAACGTCGGCGCGCGAGCGAACCGCTATCCAGCCGACCTGGTCGCCCTGTGGCGCTGGCAGGAGTGGCTGCGGCGGGCGATGGGGCCTCTCGACGAGGGGGAGACCGTCCCGCGCCTGGAGGTCGACGACCTGCAGCGGCTGGCCGGCGAGCTGCGCGCGGATAGCTGATCCATCCCCAGGCATGTAGAGAGAGCCAAGGCACTGACGCATGGGCTTGATGCGCGTACCTGCCGGGCGCCGCGGCGGGGAGGTGCCAATTGGATTGCTGGGGGCGGCAAGAGAAACAGGGCATTCGGGGTTATATCCACCCAACAGGATGTCATCACGCGGCGATCCCGGCCTCGCGGTTCTCTCTGCGCAGCCCGAGATCGATAGGGATCTTCTCTTGTCAGTGAACCTCTATTCGATCGTCCCTCAAAGCCTCATCCTGAAGCTGCAGAACAGACCTTGAACTCCACCTCGGAGAAAACCGGCGTGCGGGCCACCTCGTTGCCATGTGTGTCGGTGGCCACGAACTGCACCTGAAGCAGAGCGTCCGGGAAGGCGGCGAAGCCGGGAAAATCGGCTTCGGAGTTCAGCGCCCGGCTGAAGGCAGCCCCGCCCTGCGGGTTCATCGCCACGGAGGACCATGCCGTCTGGTCGCTGCCGTCCTTCGCCTTCAGGCGGTAGAAGAGCACCACGCTGTAGGACCGGGGGTCGTTGGCTGTGATCTCGATCGTGATCTCCTTCGGCCCGCAGCTGGCGAGGCGATAGTAGATCGTGTCAGCGGAGAAGGATGGAGGGGAGAATCCCGCCTGCGGCGCTTCGGGAGTGGCGGTCGCGGAGGGGATGGGGGTCAGTTCGACTGATGGCAGCGTGCTGGTAGGAGAGGGCTGCAGGGAAGGCGGCGTGCTCATCTGAGCATGCAGGCCCTCGCCGATGACCACCTGCACCTGAACGAAGGGTCCGAACTGGCCGCCGCTCTCCTTTGAGCGCACCTCGAGCAGGTAGGAGCCTGGCGCGGTGGGCTCCCAACTGGTTTCGCCCCAGAAGAGCGTGCCGTATTGCGATCCGCCCGAACCGGTGCCGGAGGGGGGGACCGTCTTGAAGGTCGTGCTGTTGATGCGCAGGTCGAAGGATTGGATACCGGCCGGGCTGGCGCCGTGGAAGGTCAGATCCACCGGCCCGAGCGGGAGCTGTGAGCCATCGAGCGGTGCGTCCCACCAGGTCTGGATGGGTGGGGGAGTCGGACGTAGGGGTGGAGGAGCGTCCTTGTTCCAGGCGACGAGCAGGAGGCCGAAAACGCCTAACATCAGGCGAGCGAAGGGAGGTCTCACGGCGATACTCCATCGGGCCATTCATGGCCTGGGCCGGTCGGCTTGATCGCGATGATCCCATGACCAGCATCCGCGCGATGGATGCGAGAAGCGGCCTGACGATGGGATCACCTTCGAGGCCGTGCTGATCCTGTAACGAACTTCCAGCGCGTGATGTGACAGGCCGCCATCGGCCTATGCTGCGCGGTTGTGGAGCGCAGGAGGGCCTGGCGCGATAAGAGCGAAGCCCCCCGAGGATTGCAAGGATGTTATGCCAGTATCGCAAATATCGGAGAATTCAGCAAGAAAAGGTCTGTCAGCTCCATGAAAGGCGGCAATGCGGTGGATTCGAGCCGGAAGGCCTTTGATGCAGTGGAGCCGGACCTTGACAGCATCAGCGCGGCGCTTTATCCTGCCGATGGCCTGAGCCCCCTCGGGGAGGGGGTATGGAGAGCATCGGCATGCAGGCATGTAGGGGCTATCGGCGGATGGGGTAACTTCAGGACGGCGGCAGCATCTAAGGATTGGGAGCCATGCCACCGGGAGGCTGCGATGAAGATCGTGACCTACGGCGTGCCCAATATCTCCTGTGGGCACTGCGTCCAGAGCATCGAGAAGGCGCTGGCAGCGTTGGAGGGCGTCGTGGCCGTGAAGGCTGAGGCGGCCGGCAAGCGGGTCACCATAGAATTCGGGGCTCCGGCCAGCGAAGAGAAGATCATCGCCCTGCTCAATGAAATCGGCTACGCCCCTCAGATGAACGACTTTCTCCCACCGTAAGCTGCTGCACTTGTCGCGGCCTTGAGCATCCGTTATCCTTCTCGATGACGATTTGCCGAGGCACTGTCCATTAGTGGGAGACCAAGCTGGTATATGCCGCGCGGCAATCAGAAGGCTGGTAGGAAGGGAAGTTCCCGGGAGGAATGATGGATCCGAACAACGTGACCGTTGGATTGGCCGTTCTGGCCGGATTGGCCTCCTTCCTTTCGCCGTGTGTGCTGGCACTGGTACCGGCGTACGTCGGTTATCTGGGAGGCCGGTCGGTGACCCCCTCCGGGCACGTGGTGGAGAACCGCTGGGTGACCTTCAGCCATGGGGTCGCTTTCGTCTTGGGGTTCAGTGTGGTTTTCGTGATCCTGGGCGCAGCGGCTTCGGCACTGGGCGCGGTGCTCTACGATCTGCGGACGTGGCTCGCTCGCATTGGCGGAGTGGTGGTGATCATCTTCGGGCTTCACACGATGGGCGTCATCAACATCCCATTCCTGGATTACGATACGCGGCGACAGGCGCAGGCGAAGCCGGATGCCGGCTACCTTTCGTCGGCGCTCATGGGAGTTTTCTTTTCGGCGGGGTGGGCACCCTGCGTTGGCCCGGTCCTGGGGGCCGTTCTCACCCTGGCGCTCAGCTCAGCGGACATCAATCGCGGTGTGGTGCTGCTCAGCGCCTACTCGGTCGGTCTGGCGGTGCCCTTCTTGCTGGCGGCCCTGGGCATCGGCCGTGCGGCGGAGTTGATGCGTCGCCATGGGCGGCTCGTGAAAGGGCTGTCGGTGGCGACGGGTGTGGTGCTCGTCATCGTGGGAGTGATGCTCCTGACCGGCACCATGCAGCAGTTGGCCCGCTTCGGCTTCTTTATAGATCTGGGACTCTAGCCCTGCAGGGTGTGGGGAGCGCCCCTCCGGGGCGCTCCCCCGGTTTGTAGCTGGTTTCTCTTCTGGCGGTGGACGATGGCGGCAGGATCAAGTCGGACAATGGGTTGGTGGATCGTGCTTGGGGGTGTTCTCCTGGGGCTGGGGTTGGGCGTAGTCTATTTCACGGCCTCCCTGCGCAGTGGCGTGTCCCTTGCGTCGGTGGGCGACGCGATGGTGCAACCGGCCATCGCTGTGGCGCCCGTGCAGGGTGCGCCGGCTCCGGATTTCACGCTGAAGGACCTCGAAGGCCGGACGGTCAGCCTCAGCGATCTGCGGGGGCAGGTGGTTCTGATCAATTTCTGGGCCACGTGGTGCGGCCCTTGCCGGATCGAGATGCCTGCCCTGCAGGCCCGCTACGACGCGTTGCAGGATGCGGGGTTCTCCATATTGGCGGTGGATTTTGACGAGCCCGAGGATGACGTGCGCGCCTTCCGAGACGAACTGGGCCTGACTTTCCCCATGTTGCTGGACCCCGACGCCCGCGTGCAGGAGCTGTATCGCGTGCGCGGCTATCCCTCCAGTTTCTTCGTCGACCGCGAGGGTGTGATACGCGTCGTTCACATCGGCCTGATGACGGAATCGCAGATTGATGATTATCTGGCACAGGCGGGAATGGGAGCGGGATGATACGCGTCACTGTCTATACCAGGGATGGATGCTCGCTTTGCGAGCGAGCCCTGGACCATCTGGAATCGCTGAGGGAGGAGATCCCGCACCGGCTGGTCCTGGTGGACATCGAGAGCGAGCCGACGCTCTTGACGAAGTACATGGAAAAGATCCCCGTGGTTCAAGTGGGGCCCTACATCCTCGAGGCGCCCTTCGACCGCCGCGACTTGGCAGTCGCGCTGGCCGCCGCGCGCGATCGTGTCCATGCGCAGGGCGGCAGGCAGGCGAACGGCCTCTGGGCGGCGCGGCTCAACAGGGCGGTGCTCTTCCTGGCCAAGCACTGGCTGGCGCTCTTCAACCTGATGGTGCTGCTCTACGTCGGGCTGCCTTTCGCTGCACCGGCCTTGATGAAAGCGGGTGCGACGCGGCCCGCGAGCTGGATCTACAAGGCCTACTCGCCGCTCTGTCACCAGCTTGCCTTCCGATCCTGGTTCCTCTTCGGCGAGCAGCCGGCGTATCCGCTGGCCACGGCCGGAACGGATCTGACCAGCTTCAGCGAGGCTACGGGGATCGACGCATCCGATCTCTGGGCGGCGCGCGCGTACGTGGGTGACGAGCGGCTCGGCTACAAGGTGGCCCTTTGTGAACGGGATGTGGCCATCTACGGGAGCATGCTGGTTGCCGGGCTGATCTTCGGCCTGCTGCGCAGGCGGCTCAAGCCGCTCCCCATTGTACTTTGGGTCTTGCTGGGTATCGTTCCCATCGCGCTCGATGGCGGAACGCAGTTGGTCTCGAGCCTGCGGCTTCCCTTCCTGGATTTCCTGCCGGCGCGTGAGAGCACACCCTTCTTGCGCACGCTCACCGGCGGGCTCTTCGGCGTGATGAATGTCTGGCTGGCATATCCCTACGTCGAGGAGACGATGGCCGAGACCCGGGCGCTGCTGGCGGCCAAGTTGGAGGAGGCTGCGCGCCGGGAGCCGGCGCTGCCATCTGCTCCCTAGTACGGCGGCATCATCCCTGGCCCCATCCCAGCGACCGTGATAAACTGACTCTATGCTCTGCCAGGATGTCACCTCCACGCGACTCTACAGATTCACTTCTTTCTCGGAGCTCCCTGTCGTGCATGGGTTCCTCACCCGCCGGGGTGGCGTCAGCCCGGCGCCATGGGAGTCGTTGAACGTCGGCGGGACCGTGGGCGATGATGTGCGGCGGGTTGCAGAGAATCGGCGGCGGGCTTTCGCTGCCTTGGGCCGCAGGCCGGAATCGGCCTTCGATGTCTGGCAGGTGCACTCGGCGGAAGTCATCCGCGCTCGGGCGCCGCGTGCGGCGGAGGTTCCTCCCAAAGCGGATGCCATCATCACGGATAACCCGCAGGTGACCCTTTTCATGCGCTTCGCCGATTGTGTGCCCATCTTGCTGGTGGACCCGGTGCGGCGTGCCGCGGGCATGGCGCACGCCGGCTGGAAGGGGACGGTGCGCAAGACGGTCCTGGAAACGGTACGCGCCATGGGTGAGGCCTTTGGCAGCCGACCGGAGGACCTTCACGCCGGCATCGGGCCTTCCATTGATGCACATCACTACCCCGTCGGGCCGGAAGTGGTCGAGCGATTTCAGGCCGCATTCGGGGATGCGGCACCGGAGTTCCTGACATCAACGAATGGAAGCGAACACCTGGACCTCTGGGGTGCGAATCGGTGGTTGTTGGAAGAGGCCGGGGTGAAACGGATAGAGCTGGCCGGGATTTGCACGGCCTGTCATCTGGAGGACTGGTACTCGCATCGCGGAGAGGGAGGGCGGACCGGCCGTTTCGGAGCGCTCATAGGATTGCGGGAGTGAGTAGCGCAAGTGCAGATGCTGAGCGTCGAGGTCGTCGCAGAGAAGGTAGAGAAGGTCTGGAGCAGGATCGCCGATGCTGCCGAACGTGCCGGCCGTTCCGGGCAGGAGGTGCGCCTGGTGGCGGTTACGAAGGGGCATCCCGTCGCCGCCATCCGCGTTGCCTACGAGGCCGGCATAAGGGAGATCGGTGAGAACCGGGTTGAGGAGGCGCTGCCCAAGTTGGAAGCGCTGCGCGATCTGCGTGATCTGAAGTGGCATATGATCGGCCACATCCAGAGCCGCAAAGCGCGCTGGGTGGTCCCTGATTTCGACATGGTTCACTCTGTGGACCGCATGAAAATCGCGCGTCGGCTGGATCGATTCGCCGGCGAGGCCGGGCGCAGGTTGCCGGTGTTGCTCGAGTGCAACGTCTCCGGTGAGCCGACCAAGGCCGGCTGGATCCTGACGGAGCGCGAATCGTGGGAAGCGACATTAGATGACTTCCGCCAGGTCGTCAGCCTGCCGAACCTGGAAGTGCGTGGCCTGATGACCATCGCGCCGCTTTCGGATGACGAGGAGCTGGTGCGCGGTGTCTTCAAGCGCCTGCGGGAGCTGCGCGATTTCCTGCGGGAGAGGCTTCCCGGTAATTGGGACGAGCTATCCATGGGGATGACCGACGATTTTGAGATAGCCGTGGAGGAGGGGGCAACGATGGTGCGGATCGGGCGCGCCATTTTCGGGCCGCGACCCGCTGAGACGTAGACCGCAGAAGGGCGATTGCCACGAAGATGATCGAGGTTGAACTGTGTACAGTCTGATTGCTGCCATCCGCGCGCTGGCATTCGTGCTGAACCTGATCGTGATCGCGCAGGTGATCGTGAGCTACTTCATGAGCCCGTATCACCCGGTGCGCCGATCATTGGATCAGATCGTCGAGCCCATGCTGGCCCCCATACGGAGGCTGGTGCCGCCGCTAGGTGGATTCGATTTCAGCCCCATAGTGCTGCTGGTGTTGATCCAGGTCGCCGAGCAGGTCCTGGTGCAGGTCCTGGTGGCCTTGTTCTAATGAGGATGCCCATGCGCAAGTTCAAGCTGCACGATGGAAAGCGGGGGGCTGCGCTAACAATCCGGGTTACGCCCCGGGCGCGGCGGACGGAGCTGGCCGGCGTGCTGGAGGATGGGACACTGCGCGTGCGGGTTGCACAGCCTCCCGTGGAGGGCAAGGCGAACAAGGCGCTGCTGGCCTTCCTGGCCAAGGTGTTGGGGGTGCGCAAGAATCGCGTGGAGATCGTCGCCGGTGAGCGCGGCCTGGACAAGATCGTTTCAATCCTGGACATGTCGGCCGAGGACGTACAGGGCCGCATCGAGCGATGGATGGACGCTCAAAAGAGCGACAAGCCCCCGGACTAGAGCGGCATCCCAGGGGGACGCGATGAGAGACGTTTCCGTCCTCGGCCCCCAGGCTCCCATGCCGCGGTCACCCTCCTCGCTTCAGGGCCGGGGTGATCCATATCAATTGCATGCTGACTGCTACACGCAATATTGCGGCATCCGCGCGTTCGGGATGGCCACTGTGGCGTGAGCGCCCGGCTATCACCGGCGGGGACAGGCGGTTGTTTCTAGGTGATGGCACGCGCAAGGACGCGGCGCGTCTTCTGCGAGGGTGCCGCAAGGCAGATGGTTTGCTCGTCTCTGCGGGGTGACCCAGGTCAGGATAGACCGAATGAGGCGGGTGAGGGGATGCTTGCGCCCGAAGCACGCAGGCGCCAGAGCGCCTCGAAGGCCGTGTCGCGAACGTGCGGTTGGGGGCTGCGCAGCGCCTGATAGAGTTCCATCGCCAGATCCTCCGCTCCCAGCCAGCCGATGGCCTCGAGGGCCGCAAGTTGCTCATCTTCGGTGCCGGCGGTGAGAGCGCGGCGGACCATTTCCAACCCGGCAGGCCCTGGCGCGACGCCGAGCCCCTCGCGCGCCGCGAAGGCGACCAGCCATCCCAGCTGGGACGGATCTTCAATGGGCGCCGGGATGCGCCAGGGCGGATTGCGGCGCCGATCGGCGGCTTCGGCCGCCGCGCCGCGCACGACCCATTGGTCGTCCTCAACCTGGACTTTCTCGAGCAACTGCAGTGCCCAATCCTCGGGTATGCGAGCGAGCCCGAACATGGCGGCGCGCCTGGTGAGCAGGTCGTCGATCTCTGCGGCCTCGCGCAGCATGGCGTAGCCTTCGTCGGGGTGGATGGCCAGGGCCTCAGCGGCGGCGATGCGTACAGGTTCCTCGCCCGCCAGCAGGGCCTGTCCCAGGCCCTGCAATGCGTCCTCTGTGCCGATCGCCGCCAGTGCCAGGCAGGCTGCCTGTCGCACCAGGATCTCCGGATCGCCGTTGGCGGTATCGATCAATGACTGCACGGCCTCTTCATCCGCCATTCCGCCCAGGCCCAGGCAGCCCAGGATGCGGCTGCTGGCGGCCTCGGCCTGGCGCATGCGCCGGAACAGGATGCTGATGGAAGGTTCCTGGGCCGCGACCAGCGCGTGGATCGCTCGCAGGCGGAGGCCGTATGGTTTATTGGCGTCCTGGGCGATGGTCGCAACGGCGCGCAGAAGCTCGCCGCGCCAGGTTGCTTTGGGTGGGGCATCACGCAGCCAGCGTGCGCTGCGCAGCAACCGTGCGTGGATCGGGTCTTCTATCTCGGCCAGGGCGCGACTCGCCTGCGGCGACGCATCTCCGAGGGCGGCGAAGTAGCGCAAAGTGGCCTGGGCAGGAAGCCAGAGCTTGTCGTCGAGGCCCTCCGGCAGCTCCATGGAGGCGGCGGCCGTGGCTGCCAGGTATGCGCCGATGGCGGGCTGGAAGAAGCCAACGCGGCCGCGGGCGCGGCGTATCATGAAACCGGCATCGACGAGGTCGCTGACTGGTGTGCCGCGTGTGAGCTTGCGTTCTTCCAATGAGCTGCTGCCGGCCCGTATCCACGAAAGGGCGACGGCTTCGGCCTGTTGGCGCTCCTCGGGGGACAGGAAACGCGATACGTGAGCCTGCAGATCATCAATGGGCTTGTTGGATCGCACGTCGCCGGCGAAAGCTGACCAGGCTCGCAAGGTGAGCTCAAGCGGGCTCAGCCCGCGAATGGTCCCCGTCAGCCAGCCGGTGATGAGCGCGGGGTCGGGGTCACCGACGCGGTTCTTGGGGAGCGTGGGGATGACGTGTTGTTGCCATGCGCCTCCCCACCGGGTGAGGAAGAGGCGTTGGTCATGCTCGGTCCATGGCGCCATGCTCATGGGGGAGAGGCCGGCGGAGACCAGGCCGTCGTATCCGTCAGGCGGCCCTGCGGCAACGATGCGGTTGCCGGAATAGGCGTCCAACAGGGCGCGCAGCCAGGCCGTGATCCGTTCCAACTCCTGCAAGTTGAGTTCGTCCAGGCCGTCCAGCAGCAGGAGAGCTTTGCGCTGGCGGAATTGCAGGCGCAGATAGGCGGGGATGCGGGAGGCCAGGCCGCCGGAGGCCGTGTGCTGAGCGGCGCGGATGAGGGGCTCGATCGGGTCGCGGGCCGGATCCTTGTCCAGGTCCAGATCGGCGGCGTGGATGAGCACGGGCAGCAGCTGGGCCGTCTCGCCCATGCTGGGGTCGCGCTGCGCCACGCGGATCGCCAGATAGGCCAGGGCCGTGGATTTGCCGCTGCCCAGCTCACCGGTGATCAGAATGCTGCTGCATTTGGCCAGCGCATCCGCGAGACTGATGGTTGGGGCTCGATAGACGGCGGAGAGCGTTGACCAATCCGGCAGGTTAGGCAACAACGCCAGGGCGTGCTCTGGGATCGCTTCTGAGCCCTGTGGGTCCACGGGTTGGGGGTGGACTAACAGACGCGGCTCGACCAGGATCTCGTCCAGGGCGAAGATGGCGCGCGCCACGTGAAGGGTCTCGGCCCGCTTGATGAGTTCGGTCCGGTAGCGGTCCCGGGCGGTGACGTTGATGCTGTGGCGGAAAGATTGGAGCTGCTGTTGCAGAAGCGCGGTGGGCAGCTTGAAGGCGACGCGAATGCGTCCCAGAGCCCATGTGGCAATGATACCAACGATCAGGCCGACGAAGAACTCAGGCCAGTCGAAGCGCCAACCGAAGAGGTTTACCAACATGCTTTGTCACCCCGCGTAGAGAATCCGGCCGCACTGCGTGCAGCGCGAGAGGTCATCCGCCCTTCGGATGACTTGAAGCAAGGAGGCCGATATGGTCAAGCCGCAGGCGCTGCAACTTCCGGATTCGACCATGGCTACCGCCAGGCCTCCCAGGCGTCGGCGCAGCTCCTCATAGGTCTGGAGGTCGTCGCTCTGCGTGCTGGCTGCAGCGACGGCGCGCTCCTCGCTCAGGCGGGCGACCTCGGCCTCGAGTTCCTGCTGTTCCGCCTTCAAGGCATTGTGCTCCCTTGCCAGTTCTTGTTCGGTGCGCTCGAGTTCATCACGCGCCGCGCGTTCCTCTTCTTCCGCTTCTTCCAGCTTCACCATCGCCTCGAGCAGGCGATCCTCAAGGGTGGACAGATAGCGCATGAGGGCTTCCGCCTCCTGCTGCAGGTCCTGGAGTTCCTTGGGGTTCTTGACCGTCCCGCCGTAGAGCTTTTGCTCCGTCTGTTCGATCTTCGTGCGTTGGCCTTCAACGGCCAGTTCGGCGTCCTTGTGGGCCGATCGTGCCGCGCGCAGGTGATTCTCCGCTTCGGCCAGTTTCTGGCGTGATCGCGCCAGGGCTTCGGATCCCTCCAGTATGGCCCTGATCTCTTCCAGACGCGCGGTGGCCCGGTCGATCTTCAGGTCGAATTGCTGCAGGCGGTGAAGGCTCGAGACGCGGCTCATGCTGAGATTATAGAGTGGGGTGGCTGGAGGGCGCAAGCGCGATGGCCTCCCCGGCCACTCCGACGTAAAATGGTCAACTATGGATAAGCGGCGCGGATCCGGGCAGGTTGCCATCCCTCTCTTGCTTTTCGGCCTCGGTGTGCTCTTCTTGACCCTCGCGCCTTATCTGCTCGCGCCCGGGCTGACGCCGCGGGACAAGGTCTTCAGCGGATTCCTGCTCAACCCGGCTGATGGGTTCACCTATCTGGCGAAGATGAGACAGGGTTATCAGGGCGCGTGGGCATTTCGCCTGCCGTACACCATCCGGCCGGGCGAGCCGGCCTTCCTCTTCGTCTATCACCTTTTCCTGGGCCACGTGGCGCGCGCCTCAGGTCTTGCTCCGCTCGCCGTCTACCATGGGGCCAGGCTGCTGGGGGGTATGGCGCTGTTCTTGCTGGTTGTTCGCTTCTGTCGCTGGGCGTTGGACGAACCCGCACAGTGGGCCGGTGCCGTCTTGCTCATCATGGTTGGCGGGGGACTCGGGTGGCTGGGCGTGCCCTTTGGCTTCCTGGGATCGGATCTCACCGTGCCGGAATCGATCCCCTTCCTGACGGTGTACGTGAACGCCCACTTCGGCGTGGCGGCGGCTGCATTGCTGGGGGGCTTGTTGAGCATCGTGGTGGCGGAGGGCCGCCTGGCGCGGCTAGCTGCGTTGGCGCTCCTGGCCGGGACGGTCGTCGGCGCCGTCCAGCCCTTTGCGGCTGCCATTCCCGCTGCCGTGGTGCCGGCGTGGCTGTGCGTCGAGTATCTGAAACGCCGCCCGCTCAGCCTCTCGGCGTGGGTGCGAGAACCCTCCGTCCTTCATTCGCTGCTCACCCTGGGGGCCTTCGTCCTGGGCGTGATGCCGTGGGCGGCCTACGACGCCTGGCTGACGGTCGTGCACCCCGCCATCGCTGGTTGGGCCCAGCAGAACCAGACCCCTTCGCCCTCCCCGTGGGCGTACATGCTGGGCTTCGGGTTGTTGCTGCCGCTGGCAGCGTTGGGAGCGCGCAGGGCGTGGCCGACCCCACGTGGGCGCTTGATGGTGGTCTGGATCGTGATCCAGGCTGCGCTGCTCTACGCTCCTTTTCCCCTTCAACGCCGCTTGGCGTTGGGCCTGTATTTCCCGCTGGCTGTGCTGGCAGTGGAGGGGCTGGAAGAGCTGCGCCGACGGGGCCGCGACGTGCGGCGGATGCTGATCTTCGTGCTGCTCCTGTCGGTGCCGTCGAATGCATTGGTGGTGGGCCTCGGCCTGTTGGGTGTGCGCCAGGGGAGGTCGCCGGTGACCTATTCCGCCCAGGAGCGGGCGGCCTATTCCTGGATGGACAGCCATCTGCCGACGGACGCGCTGGTCCTCACCGGAACCGACAACGGCAACCGTCTGCCGGCCTTCGCCGACGTGCGCGTGGTCTACGGCCACCCCTTCGAGACGCCGAACGCCGCAGAGGCGGAAGCATTAATGAGGTCGCTGCTGACCTGGAATGGGGATGCCCGCCAGGGCCTGGAGCGATTGCGGGGATTGGGTGTGAGTTGGGTCCTGCTCGGACCGGAGGAGTTGACCTCGGGCGAGCCGGCGTGGTTGTCCCTGGTAGTGGAGCGTGCCCGGTTCGGCGAGGTGGCAGTGTACGAGGTGCCTGGTCTATGAGCGGGCGACGGCGCCTGCTCGTGGGCGCAGGGTTCTTACTGCTCGGCCTGCTGTGGCTCTCGCCGTTGGCGCGCGATCCGACGGGCGTGCCTTATCAGCCGGGGGCCCAGTTCACAGACCTGCTCATCGCCCACCTGCCGAACGCCTATTTGATTCAGCGCGGCCTTGCCCTGTGGCAGCAAGTCCCTTTGTGGAACCCTCTCATTCTGAGCGGCCAGCCCTTGGCCGCCGACCCGCTGGCGAGTCTCTGGTACCCGCCGAACTGGCCAACGGCCATATGGCCCTCGCCCCTGACTTTCAACCTGTTGCTCTGGCTGCACCTGGTCTGGGGCGGGGTGGGCGCCTATCGGTTGGCGCGGGGCGAAGGGCTGGGAAGGGCCGCCGCGTTCCTGGCCGGAGCGGTCTTCAGCGGCAGCCCCAAACTGGTGGCGCACGTGGCGCTGGGCCACGTCACGCTGGTATACGCCGTGAGCTGGACGCCCTGGGTGGTGGCGGCGTGGGGTCGGTTGGGTGAGGGGGCGGCCGGGGAGGGGGATTGGTTGTCACGCAGGGTCTTTGCGGCCGGGCTGACGCTGGGCGCGCTATTCCTGGCCGACCCGCGCTGGGCGGTGCCGGCGGGGATCCTGGCGGTGGCCTATTCTTTGCGCCAGGCTGCGCATAGCCACAATATGCGGACCTGGATGTCCCCTCGCCTCGCCGCACGATGGGCTGCAGTGATAGCGGTCGCAGGGGCGATTGCCGCGGGAGCCGCTGCCGCGCTCTGGTTGCCGCTGGAAGAGTTCGCCCGCCTGAGCACGCGCGCTGACCTGGGCGCGGCACAGCGGACGGCCATGGCCCTGCCCGTGGGCAGACTGCTCGGCATCGTGATCCCCGATCTGGGGGGGTGGGGAGAGTGGCAGACCTACATGGGCCTGCTGCCGCTCATGTTGGCGACCCTGGGGCTGATGCAGGCGAAGCGCCGCTCGTGGTTCTGGCTGGCTGCTGGTGTGCTGGCCCTGCTGCTGGCCACGGCCAGACCGGCGTGGTTCTATGACGCAGTCTCATCCGTGATCCCGGGCATGAGATTGCTGAGGGTGCCGGCGCGCATGGTCTTCATCGCCGGGCTGGCCGTCGCGATGCTCGCCGCGCGGGGCTTGGAACGCTTGAGCGATATATGGCGCGGGGTTACGACCGCCGCTCGCTCCAGGATGGTGCTTTTCGGCGTCGCCCTGGCGATCAGCGGGCTCGGATTCTGCCTGTCCATCGTGGCCGGCGCCTCCAATGCCGGAGTGGCGCGCGCGGGCCTGCTGGTCGGGGCACTGGCACTGGGCGGCTTCGTGGTGTTGGCCTATGGGCTGGCTGGAAAGGGGCCAGCCGCCTTCGTGTTGGGCACGATTCTGGCACTGGTGGTGTTCGATCTGGCGTTCGTCGACGCGACGTTGTTGACTGTGAAAGGCGTGCGGCCGGCCATGCAAGAGCGCGCCAGGCTGGGTGAGGCGATGCAGGCGGCGGGGCGGGTGCGCATATTCTCGCCTTCCTATGCTGTTCCCCAGCACGTCGCCGCCAGGTTCGGACTGGAACTGGCCGATGGCGTGAACCCACTGCAGCTCAGCGCATATCGCGAATACATGAGCGGGGCGGTGGGGTTTGACGGCGAAGAGTACAGCGTCACCCTGCCGCCCTTTCCGACAGGCGATCCGCGCGCGCCCTGGAGAACACACCTGGATCTGGAGGCGCTGGGGGTATTGAACGTGGGATGGATCCTTTCCGATTTCCCGCTCCATGCGGCGGGCCTTCAACTGGAGCGGACCACGGAGGGCGTGCTCCTCTATCGCAATCCGCAGGTGCGTCCCAGGGTGTGGGTCGAGCACGGCGACGGGCAGGGGTACGCACCCGAGGCTGCCAGTCTGCTCGAATGGACGCCCAACGCGATCCGGGTACGGGCGAAAGGGCCTGGCCTGCTGGTGCTCAGCGAAGTGGAGTACCCGGGATGGCAGGCTGAGGTCGACGGGCAGCGCACCCCCATCGAGCCGGTCCATGGATTGCTGCGAGGTGTGCGGCTGGGCACGGGCGAGCACGAGGTGAGGTTCATCTTCCGTCCATGGCGCGTTTTCGTAGGGTTGGGGATCAGCTTGATGACCCTGGCCCTGGCTGTGATAGGCTCACGATGGCTATGAGTAAAGACGAGCGCACGTGGCAGTGGCGCTATGCACTGGTGCTCATCCTCCTGACGACGGCGCCTTATGTCCTCGCCTACAGCACGGCGGGGGAGGCCTGGCGTTTCACAGGTTTCCTTTTCGCCGTGGAGGATGGCAATTCGTACATCGCAAAGATGATGCTCGGCACATATGGCAATTGGCTCTTCCGCACGCCCTACAGCACGGCATCCCAGGCGGGAGTGATCGCCTTTCTGCCCTTCATGTTGCTCGGCAAGCTGGCCGGCGGAGTGGGGCTGCATGAACAGCTGGTCGCCCTCTATCATCTGTTTCGCGTCGCATCCATCGTACTGGTCGTCGGCGCCACCTATCGCTTCGCCGCCCTGTTCCTGGAGAAGCCGAAGGCCAGGCGCTGGGTGACGGTGATGGCGACGCTCGGCGCCGGCGTCGATTGGATCATGCTCCTGCTGGCCCTGGGAGGTACGGGGACCACCACGCCCCTCTCGCTGTACTCTCCCGAGACCTTCGGGTTTCTCGCCATCTACGGAATGCCGCACCTGGTACTGGCGCGGGCGATGCTGCTCTTCGCTTTGGCCGACTACCTGCAGGCGGCCGATGAAGCGCGCCGCTCGCGGCGGGCGGGCCTGACGCTGGTGGCGCTCCTGCTGGTCCAGCCCCTTTCCGTGGTCACGGCCTATGCCGTGATCGGCGCCCATCAGATTGCTCTGCTGGGGCGGTTCTGGGGGCGGATCGGTTGGGACCGTTTGAAGGCCTGGTGGGGTGCGGCGTTGCGGACGACCTTGCCGGTCTTGCCCCTGGTGCTCGCCTACGCAGCGGCTTTCTCCAGCGACCCTTTTCTGCGGCAATGGACCCTGCAGAATCGGATCCTCTCACCGCCGATATGGCATTACCTGGTTGCCTTCGCACTGGTGCTGCCGCTGGCGGTAGCGGGGGCCTTCAGGGCGCTGCGCAAGAGCGATGTGCGCCCGTTACTGGTCGTGGCGTGGCTGCTGGCCTTTCCCCTGCTGGCCTATGCTCCTCACAACTTGCAGCGCCGGCTGCCGGAGGGGATATGGGTGGCTCTGCTCGTTCTGGCGGCGATGGCGCTGAGCGGCGTACGGACCCGGCCTGCGAAGTGGCGCTGGGTGCCGTTGGCGATCTTGGCGCTCTCATTGCCCACAACGGCGCTCCTGCTGGGCAGCGGGATCACCATCGCGCTCCGGCCTGGCGAACCGGCCTACCGCGCAGCGCCGGAGGTGGAGGCTTTCCAGTGGCTGGCCGAGAATGCGGAACCTGGCCAGGTCGTGCTTTCATCCTTCGGCGTCGGCAACGCGCTGCCGGCCTGGGCGGCCGTGCGCGTGGTGGTGGGCCATGGACCGGAAACCGTTGGTCTCGCGAAGCTGATGCCGCGCGTGGAATCCTTCTTCGCGGGGGAGGGCGCTGAGTGGTCGCGGCGACGCTTCCTGGCCGAACATGACGTAGCCTACGTCTTCTGGGGGCCGCATGAGCGCGAAATGGGGGCGTGGGATCCGGCCGATCCCGGTTTCCTGCGGCTGGTATATGCCGGAGAAGACGTGATGCTGTACGCGGTGCCGCAGGAAGCCCGCCTGGGAGGCGGGGGGTGAGATCCCTGGTGAGGCGCCAGTGGCCGGCCTTGCTGGTGCTGCTGGGACCGCTGGCTCTCTTCGGCCCGATGCTGGCGCGCGGCGAGGCCCTCTTCTGGGGGACGCCCCTGCTGCAGTTCGTCCCCTGGCGGGATTACGCGCTGGACCTGCTCCGCCGGGGGGATCTGCCTCTGTGGAATCCGCTCTTGGGGATGGGCGCCCCCCTGCTGGCGAATTACCAGTCGGCGCTGCTTTACCCGCCGAACTTCCTGTTGGCCATCGTCGACGTGGCCTGGGGGCATGGGCTGCTGGTGCTTATTCATTTGGCCTGGGCCGGCTGGGGTATGGTGCTATTGACCAGGGAGCTGGGGCTGCCCAGGGTGAGTCAGGCCTTGGCGGGTGTTTCCTTCAGTCTGTCAGGCTACCTGGTGGCGCGTTCCGGATTCCTGAGCATCAACGCCACGGCGGCCTGGTTGCCCTGGTTGATCCTGGCTGCGGAGCGCCTGGTGGCGCAGTGCCGTGAGCGGCGAATCGCCAGGGCGTTCCCCTGGCTGGTCGTGATCCTGGGCATGCAGTGGCTGGCCGGGCACGCACAGACGGCCTGGTACGCGCTGCTGCTCGCCCTGGTCTGGGCGGTCTGGCGAGCGTGGCAAAGGGGAGGAGCACCGCTGCTGCTGCGCGTGGGGATGTGGATGGCGGCCGCTGGGGGCCTGGCCTTCCTGCTGGCGGCGCCGCAACTGCTGCCGACGCTGGAGTACATGGCCAACTCACAGCGCGCCAGCGCGCTGGACCCTCAGTTCGTCATGACCTATTCCTTCTGGCCGTGGCGGCTGCTGGGGCTGCTGGCGCCCAATCTCTTCGGCAACCCCGCCATGGGCGACTACTGGGGCTACGGGAATTACTGGGAGGACGCTGCGTACGTGGGGGTGCTGCCCCTGCTGTTGGCGATGGCGGCCGTGGTGCGCGGCTGGCGGCGCAGCATCCCGACCTGGCGTGAGGCGCGTTTCCTCAGCCTGCTGGCTGGCGTCTCCCTGCTGCTGGCGTTGGGGAGAAACACGCCGCTCTTCCCTTTGCTTTACAGAACTGTCCCGACCTTCGATCTCTTCCAGGCTCCCACACGCTGGTCGATCTGGATGGTCTTCGCGCTCTCGATGCTGGCGGGGTTGGGGGCGGCGGCGTGGCGGTCGCCCCAGGGTCGGGCGCTATATTGGTCGCGTCTGGCCTTCGCCGGGAGCCTGTCGATCGTGTTCTTCGCCGCCCTCGGGAGTCGGCTGGTACCCGGCGTCGTGCGGACGGCGCCCGCGGCGCTGGTCATGGCCGGGCTCTGGATGGCGGCCGCGGGCGTCTGTCATCTGGTGCCGGATGAGCGTCGCACAGGCGCCTATCAGGCGGTGGTGGGGCTGATCGTTCTGGCCGACCTGGTCGTGGCAGGGTGGGGGCTGAATCCGACGACCTCGCTTGATCTCTTCCGCGGCGAGAGCCCGCTGGCGGCCCGCCTGAACGATGGACACCGGCTCTATATGCCGGCAGACATTGAAAGGGAGATAAAGTTCAAGCGCACGCACCGCTTCGACACCTTCAGCCCGGACATCGATTGGCGCCAGGTGCGGGCAGCCGGGCTGCCCAACGCGACCATGCTCGACGGCCTGCCCTCCGCCAACAACTTCGACCCCATCCTGCCGTCGCGCTATGCGTCATGGATGGCGCGTCTTGAAGCAGTGCCGACCGAAAAGCGAGAGGCGTGGCTGCGCCTGATGGACGTGGGCTGGCGCGCCGTGGCGCGCGGAGACGAACCGCCCTGGGTCGATTACGCGCCCGTTGAGGGGGCGGCTCGCGTGCGCATTGTGACGCAGGTGGATTACGTTGATACCCCCGAGGCCGCGCTGGCGGCGGTCTTTGATGAGGGGTTCGATCCGGAGCGGCAGGCCGTGATCGAGGGCAAGCCGGCAAAGGGGGAGATCCCGGCCGGGGGACGGCCAGGGGACGTTGAACTGACGGTGGACGAGCCGCGGCGCGTGGTGCTGCACGCCAGCAGCCCCCAGGGCGGCTGGGTCGTGTTGTCCGACGCGTTCTATCCGGGGTGGCGGGCTGCCGTAGATGGGCGCGAGGCGACCATCTACGCCGCGGATTTCCTGTTCCGCGCCGTACATGTGCCGGCTGGCGAGCACGAGATCGTCTTCCGCTATCAGCCGGCCTCATACTTCCTGGGGCTCGGCCTGGGGCTGGCCGGCTGGTCTGTGTTGGTCTTCCTGATCTGGCGATGGCGACGCAGTTGAAACGCACCTGGCCGGCTTTCCTCTCCCTGGCCGTGGCCCTGGCGTACGTGTTGTGGCGTCTGGCGGTGGGTGGGTGGGACCCGGTTGCGCTGGCGGAGCTCGGAGAGCGCTACGACGGCGGCAACATCGCCGGAAGCCAGGGATATGACGGGCAGTTCGCCTACTACATGGCCGTCGATCCCAGGCCGGAGAGCGTGGCCCCGCGATTGGACGTCCCTGCATATCGCTACCAGCGCGTGCTCTACCCCATGCTGGCGCGGGCGCTGGCGCTGGGACAGGTGGAGCGGATCGGATGGAGCCTGATCGCGCTCAATCTGGCTTCGCTGTTCCTGGGCACGCTGGCCGTCGGCGAAGTCATGGTCAGCTACGGGCGGCGACCGGGACATGCGCTGGTGTACGGGTTGTGGGTGGGCCTTGTGGCGGCCGTGGGGGTGGATCTGCACGAGCCCCTGGCATACGCGCTGGTGGCGGGTGCCTGGCTGGCCTGGGTGCGCGAGAAGCCGGCGACGGCCGCGCTCCTGGCCGGCTTGGCGTTGTTCGCCAAGGAGACCACCATCCTCTTTTGGGGCGCATTGCTGCTGGAGGCGCTGTTCAATCGGCGATCGGGTCGGGCAACGGCGCTGGCGGCGGGCGGGATAGCTTTCGCTCTCTGGCAATTGTGGCTGTGGCGCACCTTCGGCCGGCCGGGGATCGGCAGCGGTGGCGCGATGTCGACGCCTTTCGAATGGATCCCGCTGATGGGGCTGCTGCGCATCGGCCAGGTGAGCACGAAGGTGCTCGCCGTCTTCCTGGCCGCCTTCGGGCCGACGGTGGTCCTGCCCGCGCTGTGGGGAACAGCGGTGGGCATCAGGGACCTCTGGCGCGGCAAAGGGGATGCTGTCTCGTGGGCGCTGCTGGCCAACGCAGGTGCTGTGATATTCCTGCCTTTCTCAACCTTCAGGGAGCCGTTGGGGCTGCTTCGCTTCGCCACGGGCCTGGTGCTGGCGACGCTTTTCTACGCCGCAGCCAGGAACGCACGACGTCCGCTGGCCTACAGTTGGTTCTGGATCGCCCTATCCGCTCTTCTGCTCAACGGCTGAAGGAAAAGCGGTTAGAATAGCTCGCGTATGCCCTCACTGCCTCCCCCAGGCGAGGGGCTCCCGGAATCGAGGAGCGGACATGCTTGAGACGCGACAGCTTGCCCAGGCGATTATCGACAACGTGGGACGAGTGATCGTCGGCAAGACGGAGGCCGTGCGCCTCACGGTCATCGGCCTGCTCTGTCAGGGGCATATCCTGATCGAGGACGTGCCGGGCACGGGAAAGACCGTGCTCGCCAAGAGCCTGGCGCGCTCTCTAGGGTGTTCCTTCAACCGCATTCAGTTCACACCGGACATGCTGCCGAGCGACGTCACCGGGGTGTCGATCTACAACCAGAAGACACAGGAGTTCGAGTTCCGGCCGGGGCCCGTCATGGCCCAGATCGTGCTCACGGATGAGATCAACCGCGCTACGCCCAAGACGCAGGCCGCTCTGCTGGAAGCCATGGAAGAGCGCCAGATCACGGTGGATGGCGTCACACATCCTTTGCCGAAGCCCTTCATGGTCCTGGCGACTCAGAATCCCATCGAATACGAAGGCACCTTTCCCCTGCCTGAAGCGCAGATGGACCGCTTCCTGATGCGCATCAGCCTTGGATATCCAGCTCCCGAGGATGAGATGCGCATGCTGGAGGAACAGAAGCTGGTGCATCCCCTCGAGAATCTGGAGCAGGTCGTCGGGGTGGAGGAGCTGATCGAGGCGCAGCGGGCGGTGCGGCGGGTGGGGGTCTCGCAGGAGATCAAGCAGTACATCGTCGACGTGGTCAACGCGACGCGGGAGCACGAGGACCTGTACCTCGGCGCCAGTCCGCGCGGCAGCCTGGCCCTCTTCCGGATGGCTCAGGCGAGAGCGGCGCTGGACGGCAGGGAGTACGTGCTGCCGGACGATGTGAAGGCGCTGGCCGTCGCGGCCTTGGCCCACCGCCTGATCATGAGCTCTGCGGCGCGCGTGCGCGAGGTGGATGCGCGCGAAATCCTGAAGCGTCTCCTGCGCATGGTGCCAGCGCCGGGGGGTGAGATCGTTTGATGTCCGCCCAGGCGCGCGTCGTGCTCGGCCTCTTCGCCGTCAGCCTGTTCGCGGCGCTGGCCTCGGGACGGACACTGCTCTTCTCACTAGCCTACCTCTGGGGAGCGCTGCTGGCGGGCTCCTGGGTGTGGGCACGCGTTTCGGTGTCCGGTCTCTCTCTGCACCGGAAACCGCGCGCGCTCAGGGCACAGGTGGGCCACCTCTTCGTGGAGCGCCTCTCGCTGCGCAACGACAGTTGGCTGCCCAAATTATGGCTCGACGTTCGCGATCACTCCGAGCTCCCAGGATCTTGGGCGCCGACCTTTCTGGCGGGCATCCTTTCGTCAGGCTCGATGTCGAAACCGGGTCACCGGGCATCGGCGGTGCTCGGCGGCGTGGCGGCGCACGAGACCCGTTCGTGGGTGGTGCGTACGCTGTGCACGCGCCGCGGGCGCTTCCGCATCGGCCCGGCCGAGGCATGTTCCGGCGACCCCTTCGGGTTGTTTACGCGCTGTGTGGGCCTTCCGCAGTCGTATCACGTCGTCGTGCTGCCCACCATCGTCGCCCTCTCGCGGGTGCCGCTCCCGGGTGGAAGGCTTCCTGGGGGGGAGGCGCTACGGGGAAGCACGCATCAGGTGACGCCCAACGCGGCCGGGGTGCGCGACTACGCACCGGGAGACAGCATGAGCCGCATCCACTGGCGCTCGACCGCCCGCCGCGGAAGATTGATCGTCAAGGAGTTCGAGCGCGATCCGATGACCGAGGTATGGATCGTCCTCGACGGCGCGCGGTCGGTGCACGTCGAGCATGCCGTTGACGATCTATCGCTCAGCCTGGGGCTGGCGGAGAGATGGGCGGAGACGCGGCTCCCGCTGCCCCCCAGCACCGAAGAGTATGCCGTCACTCTGGCGGCGTCGCTGGCCTTCTACTTCTACCAGAGGGATCGAGCAGTGGGGCTGGTGGCCTATGGACAGGTGCGGCAGGTGCTCCAGGCTGACCGCGGTGAAGCGCAGTTGAACCGCATCCTGGAATCGCTGGCCGTCTTTCAGGCGGCTGGCAGCGTCTCGCTGATCCATGCGCTGCGGATCGAGGGGGATCGCCTGCCGCGCGGATCGACGGTGTATCTGATAACCCCGGCGGTCAACGATGAGCTGCTGGTGGAAGCACGCGAAATGCATCGCGCTGGCCTCTGGCCGGTCTTGATCCTGCTCGATCGATCGACCTTCGGAGGAAGCGGGAACCCGGCCCGGCTGGCCGCCGCGGCTCGCCGCGAGGGTTATCCGACGAGCACGATCGGCTATGGCGCCTCATTGCGAGCAAGCCTGGAAGAGGCGGCCATAGGCGGTCGAGAGCCCCGCATCCTGCGATCAGCATGAATCGGGTTTCAATTCCTGGAGAATGGGATGAACAGCCTTTGGCTTTACGTAGCAGTATTCTTTGCCGGCATGACGACCCTGGGCGTCGAGCTCTCCGCCTCGCGCCTGCTGGGGAACGTTTTCGGCACCAGCAACATCGTCTGGGCCAACATCATCGGCCTGATCCTGGTCTATCTGACGGCAGGATACTTCATCGGCGGTCGCTGGGCCGACCGTTCTCCCCACGGGCGGACTTTCTATCGTCTGCTGGCGTGGGCTTCCTTTTTCGCCGGTCTGGTGCCGCTGGCGGCGCGCCCGGTCCTGCGCCAGGCCGCAGCGGCGGTCGAGCACCTGGACGCGGCGGTGATGGTGGGATCCTTCCTGGGCGTGCTCATTCTTTTCAGCGTGCCGATCACGCTGATGGGATGCGTCTCGCCCTTCGCCATCCGCCTGGCGCTGCGCGACGCCTCGCAAGCCGGACGGATTTCGGGGCGTGTCTATGCCATCTCAACCCTGGGATCGATCCTGGGGACTTTCCTGCCGGTGCTCTGGTTGATCCCGACCCTGGGGACCAGCCGCACCTTTCTCGTGCTGAGCCTCTTGCTGCTGAGCGTCGCTCTGGCAGGCGTCGTGCTCACAATGGGTTTGCGGCGGGCGGCGCCTTATTTCCTGATGCCGCTGGCGCTCATCTTGCTCAGCTGGCTGGCGCTGACCGGTCCGCTGAAGCAAAGCCGCGGCCAGATCTACGAGACCGAATCCGCCTACAACTACATCCAGGTGGTCGAGCTCGAGGGCACGCGCATGCTCATGCTCAACGAGGGCCAGGCGGTGCACTCCGTCTACAACCCGGAGAGGCTGGAGACCTTCGGGACGTGGGACTACTTTCTGGTGGCGCCGTTGTTCAGCGATCCCCCCCTCAACCTGCAGGATGTGCGGCGGGTGGGGATCGTGGGGTTGGCGGCAGGAACCATCCCCAAGCAATACACTGCCGTCTTTGGGTCCATACCCATCGATGGCTGGGAGATCGACCCCAGGATCATCGAAGTGGGCAGGCGCTTCTTTGACATGACGGAGCCCAACCTGCGGGCCTATGTCATGGACGGCAGGTGGGGTTTGCGCAACAGCCCCTACACTTACAGCGTCATCGCCGTCGATGCCTATCGCCCGCCCTACATCCCCTGGCAGTTGACCACGGTAGAGTTCTTCCAGGAGGTCAAAGATCACCTGGACCAGGCAGGCGTGTTGGTGATCAACGTCGGGCGCACACCGCAGGACCGGCGCCTGGTGGAAGCCCTGGTCGGGACGATCAGCGCCGTCTTCCCCAGCGTACACGTGGTCGACGTGCCGGACACCTTCAACACGCTGGTCTACGCCACGGCGGCGCCGACGACCGCTGACAATCTGCGCCTCAACCTGCGGGCGCTGGAGGATGAGCCGGGCGTCCACCCGCTCTTGCTGAGCGTCGCGCGCCGCGCGGCGGACAATCTGCAACCCACGCCTGACGTCGACATCGTTTTCACTGACGATCACGCCCCTGTTGAGCAATTGGTCAACTCCATCGTCCTGCGCTTCATGCTCGGCGGTGGCTTTGACATGGTCCCATCGGTTGGAGGTTAGGAATGGCTGCTGTTGGTTCACGTGACCTGGTCCTGCGCCTGGCGCGATGGCTCCTGATCCTGATGGTGCCCGTCGTGCTGGTGCTCACTTCGGTTCGCCTGCTGATGACGGATGCCTTCATCCGCCTCGAATATCGCATGCCGGGTTTCCCTGAGGATGGCTATGGTTTCACCCTGGAGGACCGCCTGCGATGGGCGCCCATCGCGCTGGACTACTTGATGAACGACGAAGGCATCGAGTTTCTGGCCGATCTGGAATTCGACAATGGTGAGCCCGTGTACAACGCGCGCGAATTGCGCCACATGGTGGACGTGAAGAGGCTGACGCAGGGGGCGTTGAAGGTTTGGGCGCTCTCGCTCGGGGCGCTGGTGCTGCTGGCGGGAGGCCTGAGCCTATCGGGGGAGCGCGCTGTGGCTGCGGAGGGCCTGCGTCGCGGTGCAGAACTGACGCTGGCCATCATGGTGGCCCTGGGTCTGGCTTTGTTCCTGGGCTTCTCCATCTTCTTTGTGGGCTTCCACCGGGTGTTCTTTCAGGGGAACACCTGGCTCTTCGCCTACAGCGACACGCTGATCCGGCTCTTCCCGGAACGTTTCTGGCGCGACGCCTTCATATTCGTCGCTCTTGGTACGTTGTTCGGCGCCCTGCTGGTGCGCGGTCTGGTCCGCTGGCTGCGGGGCGGCGGCCGTTGAGGCCTGCCTTGTCGCGCCGCCGCTGCGCATAGATATCACTCACAGTGGCGCGAAGGAGCGGAGGAGGGAAGGGCAGCGGGGCTCGTCATCGAGCCCCGCTGCCCTCTTCGTGACGCACTGAACATGCGGCGGGCGGCTCAGGCTCCGTATTTGTTCAGTCGCCCGGCGTGGGCCAGCAGCAGCGGCAGCAGGTCCGTCGCCGGCAAGGTGCCCAGGCCGCCGGTGGCGCAAGCTCGCTCGCCGAAGGAGCGTTGGTTGTCGGGTCGCACCGTTTGCGGTGCCCAGAGCAGCAGCGGAACGGGATGCCAGGAATGGGTCTTCATGCGTGCCGGGGTGCTGTGGTCGCCGGTGATGGCCAGGGCGGCGGGACCCAGGTCCAGCAGTTGGGGCAGGGCTCCGTCGACGCTTTCGATGATGGCCGCCTTGCCGTGGAAGTCCCCATCTTCGCCTTTGCTGTCGGTCTTCTTGATGTGGATGAAGAAGAAGTCGTACTCGTTCCAGGCGGAGGCGACGGCGGCGAACTCATCCTGGGGGCTTTCGCCCTCGAAATGGTGGATCTCCATCCCGACCAGTTTGGCCACGCCGCGATACATCGGGTAGACCGCTACGGCGGCGGCCTTCAGGCCGTAGATTTCGTCGAACTGCGGCAGGGAGGGGTTGGTTGAGAAGCCGCGCAGGGTGAGGCCGTTTGCCTTCGGCTGGTCGGACAGCAGGGACCTAGCCTGCTCGACCCACGTGTTGAAGATCTGCGCCGTGCGCGTCGCTTCGGGCGCGGTGGGCTCGACGGGGAGCGGCGCGCGCCCGGTCTGTTGGGGGTCGGTGTCGGCCAGGGATGGATCGAGGCCCTGGCCGCGCAGGACGACCGCGAAGCGGTATTCGCGCACGTGGCGCACCTCGATCTCCACGTCGGGGATGCTGATCCCGGCCAGGCGTTCCACCAGCGGGAGGGCTTCCTGGCTGGGGATGCGGCCGGCGCGGCGATCGACGATCTTGCCCTCTGAATCGAGCGTGCAGAAATTTCCCCTGGCTGCCACGTCTCCGGCCGCGACGTGCATACCGACGCCGGTGGCCTCCAGGACGCCGCGCCCTACGTCGAAGGTAAGGGGATCGTATCCGAAGAGAGCCAGATGGGCGGGGCCGGAACCGGGCGTGATGCCGAGCCGCACGGGGACGATTTGCCCCAGGATGCCTTCGGCGGCCAGGCGATCCATGTTCGGCGTGCGCGCCGTTTCCAACTCGGTGGGACCATCGGGCTCGATGGGCAGGCCGCCAAGGCCGTCCAGTATCAACAGGATGACCTTCTGGCGGCCGGCGCGGTGCAGGCGGCGCATGAGGTCGAACTCAGGCATATCCTCCTCCTGACGTGAGAAAGCCCCCGCCGTGCCGGGCAGGGGCTTGAATTGCGCGCCGCTGGTTCAGCGGATCGCCTTCTGGTCGCCGTCCGTCTCGAACAGATGCATGTTATCCATGTTGAAGATGACCTGCATCTTGCTGCCGGGCCGCGCCTGGCTGCGAGGGTCTACGCGCCCACCGAAGGAGTGGCTGTCGCTCGAGAGGTACAGGATGACCTCGTTGCCCATGGGCTCCAGCACCTCGACGTTGGCCTCCACCGTCGCGGCGCTGATGTCCGGCGGGGTGAAGGCCGGGTCGTGTATGTCTTCGGGACGGATGCCGAAGATCACGTTCTTCCCCTCGTAAGCGGCGTATCTCTCGAGCAAAGAGGCGGGGACGGGAACCTGGAACGTCCCGGCGTCGACCACCAGGCCACCGTCCCCCCGCACCAGGCGGGCGTTGAAGAAGTTCATGGCCGGTGAGCCGATGAAGCCGGCGACGAAGACATTCGCCGGATAATCGTAGAGACTTTGTGGCGAGTCCAACTGCTGCAGGATGCCGTCTTTCATCACGGCGATCCTGGTGGCCATCGTCATGGCTTCCACCTGGTCGTGTGTGACGTAGATGAAAGTGGTCTGCAGACGCAGGTGCAGCTTGCTGATCTCGGCCCGGGTCTGCACGCGCAGCTTGGCGTCCAGGTTAGACAGCGGCTCATCGAAGAGGAAGACCTTGGGTTCGCGCACGATGGCGCGACCGACGGCCACGCGCTGCCGCTGCCCGCCGGAGAGCTGGCGCGGCTTGCGGTCCAGCAACTCCTCGATGCCCAGGATCTCCGCTGCTTCCTGGACCCGGCGTTTGATTTCCGCCTTGGGGACCTTGCGCAGTTTGAGACCGAAGGCCATGTTGTCGAAGACCGACATGTGGGGATAGAGGGCGTAGGATTGGAAGACCATGGCGATGTCGCGATCTTTAGGGGGTATGTCGTTCACCACCCGATCGCCGATAAGGATGCGTCCCTCGGTGATCTCCTCCAGGCCGGCGATGAGGCGCAGGGAGGTGGTCTTGCCACACCCGGACGGCCCCACCAGGACAAGGAATTCCTTGTCCTCAATATGTATGTTCAGGTCGTTCACGGCGACGACGTTTCCGAATCGTTTCGTGACGTGTTCGTAGGTCACGCTGGCCATGGGGCCGTCCTCCTTTCATGCGGGTATCGTGCCCTGATTATACTGGAGCGCGCCTGTGAGGCAAGATCGCGCGCGGCAGAGGTGTGCCGCGTTGACGCTCCCATCTACCTCTGGTATAGTGGGCGACGTGGCGGACAACGGTTCGGTATCCCCTGCGAACGGTTCGTCCACGGGGCGCCTGCGCCTGCTGTGGCGGTGGTTTCAGCCCGGTCTTGGTGTCAAACGCTGGTTCGTCTTGATGGTTATCGGGACGACCGCCATCGGGTTGGGCGTGGCCGTGGTTCTGCTTGACATCTATCGCGCACATCCCGGTTCACCCTGGCTGGCCATCGTCAGCTTAGCCGCCCTGCCGCGCTGGCTGCGGGCTGTGATTTTCGGCTCTATCGGCTTCGGGCTGGTGGCGCTCTCCATCTGGCAGCTCAACCGTACGTTGCTGGCCCCCTATCTGCGCCCGGGAAAGCCGCTGGTGGAGGCCGTAGCGGCACACCGCCGGCGCAAGCGTGGGCCGCACATCGTGGCCATCGGGGGCGGAACGGGGCTCTCGACGCTGCTGCGCGGCCTGAAGAAGTACAGCGACAATCTGACGGCCATCGTGACGGTGGCCGATGACGGCGGCTCCTCGGGGCGCTTGCGGCGCTCGCTCGGCCTGCCTCCGCCGGGTGATCTGCGCAGCTGCCTGGCAGCGCTTTCCAACGATGAGGATTTGCTCACGCAGCTTTTCCAGTACCGCTTTCGCGATGGCGATGAGCTGGGCGGCCACTCCTTCGGCAACTTGTTCATCGCCGCCCTGACGGGCGTGACGGGGTCTTTCGAGCAAGGGGTGCTGGAAGCCGGGCGCGTCCTGGCCATCCAGGGCAAGGTGTTGCCCGCCACGCTGCAGGACATCGCGCTCGTGGCCGACAAGCTTCCCACGGCGGATGTCCAGGCCGTGCGCGTTGAAGGGGAGAGCCGCATCCCCATGGTTCCCGGACGCATCCGCCGCGTGCAGCTTGAACCCAATGACCCGCCTGCATACCCCGGCGCCATTCGGGCGGTGTTGAACGCCGATATGATCGTCATCGGCCCGGGCAGCCTGTACACCAGCGTGCTGCCGAACCTGCTGGTGCCTGATCTGCTGGAAGCCATCCGCGCCAGCAAGGCCTTCAAGGTTTACGTCTGCAACGTGGCCACACAGCCGGGGGAGACGGACTTCTATTCGTGCGATCAGCACGTGGCTGCCCTGCTGGAGCACGTCGGTGGGCATCTGGTGGACCTGGTCCTGGCCAACGACTGTCTGCAGGGCAACCTGCCCGATGGCATCGGGTGGGTGCAGCCGCCCGGCGAGGAGGCGGTGGCGCTGTGTCACTGCGCAGATCTGGTGGACCGGGAACGGCCCTGGCGACACGACTCCGCCAAGCTGGCTGACGCGCTGATCGCCCTGTTGGAGGAACGAACGGGACCCCTGAGTCTTGAGCCCGCGGACCAGGCGGATCGCATCCGGGGGCTGAGCTAATAGAGAGGAGCGAACATGAGCACGCGTATCGGCATCAACGGATTTGGGCGCATCGGCCGCCAGGTGCTCAAGGCGATGCTGGAGCACTACCCACAGGAATTGCAGGTCGTTGCCGTCAATGACCTTTTCGACCCCAAGACGAACGCCCATCTCTTCAAGTACGACTCGAATTACGGCAAGTATGAGGGATCGGTGGAAGTGGTCGAGGGCGATCTGGTGATCGACGGCCGGCGCATCAAGGTCTTCGCCGAGCGCGATCCGCGCAAGCTGCCCTGGAAGGACCTGGGCGTCGAGATTGTGATCGAGTCGACAGGCGTGTTTCGAGACGCCAAGGGCACGGCGGAAAAGCCAGGCGCGAACGCACACATCGAATCCGGCGGGGCGAAAAAGGTCATCATTACCGCGCCGGCGAAGAACGAAGACCTGACCATGGTGCTGGGCGTGAACGACGATGCCTACGACCCGGCGAAGCACCACATCGTCTCCAACGCATCCTGCACCACCAACTGCCTGGCGCCTCCCGCCAAGGTCGTGCACGACCGGTTCCACATCAAGCGCGGCCTGCTGACCACCGTGCACTCGTACACCAACGACCAGCGCATCCTGGACCTGGCGCACAGGGACCTGCGCAGGGCCAGAGCGGCCGCGCTGAACATCATCCCCACAACCACCGGCGCAGCACGGGCCCTGGCGAAGGTGATCCCGGACCTGGAAGGCAAGTTCGATGGCTTCGCCCTGCGTGTGCCCACGCCCACCGTCTCCATCGTGGACTTCGTCGCCGAAGTGGAAAAGGCGACCACGGCCGAAGAACTGAACGCCGCCTTTCGCGAGGCCTCCCAGGGCGCGCTGAAGGGCATCCTCGGCTACACGGAAGAGCCTCTGGTGTCCAGTGACCTGAAAGGCGACCCCAGGTCCTCCATCGTGGATGGGCTCTCGACCATGGTGCTGGGCGAGACGATGGTGAAAGTCATCGCCTGGTACGACAACGAGTGGGCATACTCTGTGCGCACGGCGGACCTGGCGGCGAAAATGGCCAGCGCTCTGTAGCGCACGCGTCAGCCGAGAGGCGGGCTCCATGTTCAACAAGAAGACCGTTCGTGACGTAGACCTCGCGGGGCGCAGGGCGCTGGTGCGTGTTGACTTCAACGTGCCCTTACGCGATGGGCGTGTCGCAGACGACACGCGTGTTCGAGCTGCGTTGCCCACCATCCGCTACCTGCTCGAACAAGGAGCTTCCGTTGTGCTGTGTTCCCACCTGGGGCGACCGAAGGGGGAAGTGGCTCCGGAGCTCTCGCTGCGCCCCGTGGCCGAGCATCTGGCCGCATTGCTGGGCAGCCCCGTAGGCTTTGTGGAGGATTGTGTGGGTGAGGCCGCCCGCAGCGCGGCGCAGGCGTTGAAGCCGGGTGGAGTGCTGCTGCTGGAGAACACCCGCTTCCATCCTGAGGAGCGCGCCAATGATCCCGAATTCGCGCGCGCCCTGGCCGAACTGGGTGACATCTACGTGAACGATGCCTTCGGCTCCGCCCATCGTGCCCATGCATCCACGGAGGGCGTCGCCCATTATCTACCCGCGGTGGCCGGCTTGCTCATGGAGCGTGAGCTGACCTATCTGGGCAAGGTGCTCAGCGCGCCGGAACATCCTTTCGTCGCCATCCTCGGCGGAGCGAAGATCTCCGATAAGATCGGTGTGGTGGAGAGTTTGCTGGCCAGGGCTGACCGCCTGCTCGTTGGCGGCGGCATGGCCAATACCTTCCTGGCTGCGCAGGGGCTCGAGCTGGGCGATTCGCTGGTTGAGGCCGAAGCGCTCGATACGGCCAGAGGTTTGCTGCAGCGGGCCGGGAAGAAGCTGGTGCTGCCGCAGGACGCGGTGATCGCGGACGCCTTTTCGGCCGATGCTCAGCGCAAGGTCGTCGCCGTGGAAGCCGTACCGGTCGGATGGCGGATCCTGGACATCGGCCCGCGGACGCTGGAGGCCTTCCGCGAGGTGGTGGCTGCGGCCCGGCTGATCGTGTGGAACGGCCCGATGGGCGTTTTCGAAATGCCGCCTTTTGCTGAAGGCACGGTAGCACTGGCCAAGGCGGTGGCGGATTCCCCTGCGACGAGCATTGTGGGCGGCGGGGATTCGGCGGCCGCGGTGCGCCAGGCCGGCCTGGCCGAACGCATCGACCACGTGTCCACAGGTGGTGGGGCGGCGCTGGAGTTCCTGGAAGGGAAGGAACTGCCGGGGGTGCGCGCCTTGCTCGACAAGGACGCCGATTTGGAATGAGGAAATCCCACACGCGGATCGGCTCGCGGGCTGGAGGAACCAGCCCGCGAGCGGTTCATTTTACAGTCTATTCACAGGCCTTTGTTGTCCGTATGACTTGCCTTGGCTATAATGTGGCCGTCTTCGGCGAGCGCTGAGCGAGGGGAGAAGGGGGCCGGCATCCAAGGCGGGACGGTCTCGTCCACTGAAGCGCACCGCTGGAGTGTCAGGAGCGCACATGCCCTTCGTCATTGGTGAGAACGTCGGACCCTACCGGATCATCCACCAGCTCGGCCAGGGCGGAATGGCCACGGTTTTCAAAGCTTACCACGCTGCCCTGGACCGCTACGTGGCCATCAAGGCACTCCATCCGGCTTTCATGGAGGATCCCAACTTCCTGGCACGCTTCCAGCGCGAGGCGCGCGTCGTCGCCCGGCTCGACCATCCGAACATCGTCCCCATCTACGATTACGCCGAGCACGCAGGGCAGCCATACCTGGTGATGAAGTTCATCGAGGGGGAGACGTTGAAGGCGCGCATGAAGCGCGGGCCGCTGGGCAAGGGAGAGGGATTGAAGATCGTCGAGGCCGTGGGTCAAGCGCTGTCCTACGCCCATGAGCGCGGCGTTCTCCATCGCGACATCAAGCCATCCAACGTGCTGCTGGCCGAAGACGGGATGATCTACCTGGCGGATTTCGGCCTGGCGCGCATCGCGCAGGCGGGCGAGTCCACGCTCTCGAATGACATGCTCTTGGGTACACCTCAATACATCTCGCCCGAGCAAGCGCGCGGTGCGAAGGAGCTGGACGCCGGCACCGACATCTACTCCTTCGGCGTCGTGCTGTACGAGATGGTCGTGGGCCGCGTGCCCTTTTCGGCCGATACCCCCTTCTCCATCATCCATGATCACATCTACACGCCGCTGCCCATGCCGCGCGCCGTCAACCCCAGGGTCCCGCAGGCCATCGAGCGGGTGTTGCTCAAGGCCCTGGCCAAGGAGCGCAGCGACCGCTTCGAGACTATCGATGACCTGGTTGAAGCCTTCCGTCGGGCGGCGATGGATGGCGACGTGGGGGTCATGGTCGCCCCCGTTCCTGCGGAGACGCTGCCCGTAGATGCTCCCGCGACGGAGCCGCCCGCGACGGAAAGTCCCGGGACGGCGCTGCCTCAGGGCCAGACAGCGGTGGAGGCGCAGGGGGGCGCAGAGCGCCGTCCCAGGCGCCGCTGGGCCTGGGTGATCGCAGGCGTCGCGCTCGCCTGCGTCTGTCTCTTCGCTTTCGCCGCCGTGGCCGGCGATCTCTTCCCGCAAGAGCAGCCCGTTGGGGGTGCACCGCCGCCGGCGCCGACAGCCGTGCGCGATGCACCACCGCTCTCGCCCATCGAGGAGGCGCGGGCTGCTGTGGCGGCCGATCCGGGAAACCCGCAGGTGTATTTCGAGCTGGCCAGCGTGCTGTACGACGACGGCCAGCGGTCAGCGGCGATGGGCGCCTTCAGCCGGGGGGTGCAGATCTTGCTCGATGACGGCGCCTATCTGGAGGCCGCCGATGTGCTGGTGGGGGCGATGCGCGACCTGGGCGAAGGGGAGCAAGTCGATCGCAGGCTCTTCAACCAGCTAAACCAGGCGCTGTTTCTGGGCGCCATCGACCCGGCCGTCCTCGAGTTGATCGATGAATTGCGGGTGGAGTTCCGCGACGTGCCGATGTGGGACGTGGTGAGCGCCCGCGCCTATTTGTATCAAGGCGATATGGCGGCTTCAATGGAACACCTGGATGCCGTGCTGACGCGGCGCCCGGAGGACCCTATGGCGCGCGCCGTGCTCGCCGAGTGGCATCTGCACAATGGCGAGCCAGAGAGAGCCCTGGAGATCGTCGAGGCCCTCCTGGCCAAGCCGGATTTCGACCCCTGGCTGATCGAGCATCTAGGGAATCTGAAGGGCGAGATCGAAGCGGCTCCCTGATTTGGGGCGCCGACCCCGCCGTCGGGCAGCCGGAAGGCTCACATTACGCTGATGACGTGCCTCTTCTCGTAGAGATCAGCCCGCAGCAGCCCTCACCTCAGCGAAAGGTCTGATGGGCGCCGCCGCACAGCCCTATCTCGCACTCCTGGTCTCCACCCTGCTCCTGGTCATCGTCCAGCGCAACTTCCATCGCAGGCTGCAGGCCGTGCTGCTGCTGCTCCTGCGCGAGCAGGGGCTTGCCTTCGCCTGCTATGCGCTGCTCTTCTTGCCAGGCGTGGCGATCCACGAAACGAGCCACTGGCTCGTGGCCCGACTGCTTGGCGTGCGGGTGCGGGCCTTTTCGCTTTGGCCGCGGCGCAAGGAGGGCGGCCTCCTGCGCATGGGGTACGTCGAAATGGACCGGCACGACTGGTTTCGGGGGGCGATGATTGGAGGTGCCCCGCTGGTGGTGGGAGCTGCCATCCTGGGGGTGATGGCGTTCGGCTATTTCGATCTGGCCGGAGCCCTGGATGCTCTGACGAGGGGGGATTGGACTCCGCTGCTGGCGCAATATCGGGCGGCCATCGAGACGCCCAACCTGTGGCTGTGGGTCTACCTGGCGCTGGCCATCAGCAACACCATGCTGCCTTCATCGGCAGATCGTCATGCCTGGCTGCCGGTCGCCGCGCTGTCGGCGCTCCTGGTGGCAGTAGTGGCAGTGCTCGGCTACGGCGCGACGGCGGGCCAGATCGCGCAGCCCGTGCTGAGCGGCGTGGCGCAGGCGCTGACGGCGGTCTTCGGCTTCACGATCGCGCTCGACCTGTTGATGCTGCCGCTGCTGTGGGCGATCGAGAAGTCACTGGGGTGGCTGACGGGGTTGGAGGTCGTGAGCTAAGGGCTTCAGGCCGTCCCGAACTGGCGGTCGCCGGCGTCCCCCAGGCCGGGGATGATGTAACCTTTCTCGTTGAGGTGGTCGTCCACGGCTGCGATGTAGATGGGAACGTCGGGGTGATGCCGGTTGAGGTTTTCGATCCCCTCCGGCGCGGCGATCAATCCGACGAACTTGATGCGGCGCACCCCCCAGCGCTTGAGGACGTCCACGGTGGCCACCGCCGACCCGCCGGTGGCCAGCATGGGATCCAGGATGAGGCAAACGGAAACCGTGGGTTCGACCGGCAGCTTGTTGTAGTATTCGACGGGCTGCAGCGTGCGCTCATCGCGGTACAGGCCAATGTGCCAGACCTCGGCGCTGGGCATCAGCTCCCATACCCCCTCGACCATCCCCAGCCCGGCGCGCAGAATGGGGACCAGCCCGATCTTCTCCACCAGTTCGGCGCCCTGCGCTTCAGCCAGCGGGGTCTTGACGCGTATCGGCCGCACCTGTAGATCGCGCGTCGCTTCATAGGCCAACAGCGCCGAGATCTCGCGAATGAGCTCGCGGAACTTCTTGGGGTCCGTGTCCGCATCACGCAGCTTGGTGAGCTTGTGGGCGACGAGAGGGTGCGGCGAGGGGAAGACGTTATCCACTTCAGATCGTCCGTTGCACTACGTATGTCGCGAGATCGTAGAGCGCCTGGCGCTCCTGCGTGGCGGGGACCTTGCTCAGGGCCTGCGTGCCGCGGCTGATGAACTGCCGCGCCTCGTCCAGCGCGCGCTCGACCGCGTCGGACTCGCGGATGGCGGTAATCAGATCCTCGAGCTGTCCTTCCTCCAGGGAGCCTCTGGAGATGATCTCCTCGATGCGGCTGTCCTGGGGGTTGAGCTCGTGATAGCACAGGGTGGGGAGGGTGATCAAGCCGTGACGCAGGTCATTGGCGACCGGTTTCCCGACCGCGGCCTGGTCCCCCGTGAAGTCGAGCACGTCGTCCACGATCTGGAAGGCGATGCCGACGTTGTATCCGTAGGTCCGCATGGCGTCGATGGTGGAGGGCGTGGCGTCGCTCAGGATGGCTGCGCCCTCCGCGGCGAGCTCGAAGAGCGAGGCCGTCTTGGCGTAGATGCGCTCGTAATAGTCGGCGCGCATGTCCGTCTGGGTGCTGCCGAAAAGCTGGGTCAGCTCGCCATTGACGATGGTCATCAGGGTGCGGGCGAAGCTGTCCATGACGGGCACGGACTGCGTTTGCGCGGCGAGGTGCGCGGCGCGGGCGAAGACGTAGTCGCCGGTGAGCACGGTGGCCCCCGCGGTCCAGCGCGCGTTCAGGGTGGGGATGCCGCGCCGCAGGGTGGCCCCGTCGATCAAGTCGTCGTGGACGAGCGTGGCGGTGTGCAGCATTTCGATGGCCGCCGCCAGGATGATGGTCCTCCCCTGGTCGGCCTGCAGCATCCTTCCCGTAAGCAGGACCACGGTCGGGCGTATGCGCTTGCCGCCGGAGGAGATCAGGTGCTCGATGGCCGCGCTGAGAGCCGGATGGTGAGCACCGGGATTGGCGCGCATGCGCGCCTCGACCTCCGGCATGAGAGGGCGGACGAGTTCAAAGAAGGTGGCCGTTCTCGATTCCATGATCCCAACCAAATATGG
>JAJRUD010000138.1 GCA_024277995.1 Chloroflexota bacterium | reverse complement strand
CCAGGCCCTAACCCCGGGAGCTGCGGCGACCTTCTGGGGAGTCGCCCTGGCCGGGGTGGCGTTCGCACTCTGGCGACGGAGAGGCCTGACCCATATCCGGCAGCGCCTGCGGGCATCACCGCTCACGTTGGGACGTACGGAGACCCTCTTCCTGCTGGGGACAGTCACCATCGCCGCTTCGCTGCTCGCAGCGGCCCTGGCCTCGCCCCCCAACAATAACGATTCCCTGCTCTACCACATGAGCCGGGTGGCGCATTGGGCGCAGAACCGCAGCCTGCGCCACTACCCGACGCAGTACGAGCCGCAGCTCTTCTTTCCCCCGCTGGCCGAAATCCTGATTCTGCATCTGCGCCTGCTGGTTGGCGATGACCGGCTGGCCGCGCTGCCGCAGTGGCTCGCGCTCGCAGGCTCCCTGGTCGCGGTCTATGGGCTGGCCCGGTTGCTGCGGGGGGCGAAGGTCGCCGCGATGCTTGCTGTAGCCTTTGCTTTGAGCCTGCCAATGGGGCTGCTGCAGGCGACGAGCACCCAGAACGACTACGTCGCCGGGTTCTGGCTGCTGGCGCTGGCCTATTTCACGCTGCGCTGGTTCGCCAGCCATTCCACCACATCGGCGCTGGGTTTTGGCCTGGCGCTCGCTCTGGGGATGCTCACCAAAGGCACCATCTACGCCTACGCCCTGCCCTTCGTGCTGGTGATGGCCTTCGGCCTGCTGCGCCGCGCCCGCCGTGGCGAGGCCTGGCTGCAAGCGGCCCTCATCGTGCTGGCTGTCCTGACGATCAACGCGGGATTCTGGACGCGGAATCTGCAAACCTACGGCCACCCGCTGGGCCCGGCCGTGGGCACCTTCGCGCGCCTGCCGGCGGGGCCGGGAGCCTTCGCCGCCGATGTGATCCGCGAGTTAGGCCTGAACCTGGCCACGCCCTCGGAATCCGTGAACCGTAGCCTCGAAGCCCTGGTCTCACGGGCCGCTTCCTCTCTTGGGGGCGAGGCGGATTTTCAACTCACCTGGCTGTGGAACCATGAGGATTTCGCCGGCTATCCCCTTCATCTGGCCCTGGCGCTGGGGAGCCTGATCGCGCTCGGCGTGCTCTGGCGGCGCGGCGAATCCATCGGGAGGGTCGGCCGCTACCTATTGCTGGCCTTTGCGGCCTTCGTCAGCTACACGTTCCTTCTGATCTGGCAGCCCTTCAACCTGCGCCTGCAGCTCCCCTTCTTCCTGCTCCTGGCTCCCGGTGTGGGGCTCGCCCTCGGTCGCTGGCTGCCCCGCAAGCTGGCCTGGGGCCTTGCCTATGGTCTGCTGCTCGCCTCGCTGCCGTGGGTGCTCTTCAATCGCACACGCCCGATCATCGATTGGCGACCCCGCACCAGCGTGGACAGCGTCTTCCGCGAGCCTCCCCGGTCGGTGCTGCTCGCCAACTGGACCGACCGCCGCGCCGCGTTTTGGCAGGTGACCGACAGAGTGCGCGCCTCCGGCTGTCAGCGGGTGGGGCTGTGGATCGACTCGCACGACCTGGAGTATCCCTTCTGGTGGCTGCTGGACGCGCCGCAAAGCGGCGTTCGCATCGAGGCGGTGGGGGTGGAGGCGCCCTACCTGGCGCGCTACGCCGATCCCACATTCAAGCCCTGCGCCGTGATCTCCACGGTGGCCGGCGGGCGGGAGGCCTGGAATGGCCTGCCGCGCGTGGGCGACTACCAGGGGATTGTGCTCTTTGGCCATCCGACGTACTTTCAGGTGCCATGATGATTTCTCCTTCCGGGCCTGGGAGGCGCCAGATAGGGCCGATGGAACCTCTGCACGGCGCGCTCTCGCAGGCTGGGCGGCGGACCCATGGATGAGGCTGGCATGGATGATGCTCTGAAGGCCGGGGGCGACCTGCGCGTGCTGCACCTCATCAGTGGGTTGGGGGTGGGGGGAGCCGAGCGGGCCCTGCAGCGCCTGGTCGCGGGACTCGCGGCGCGCGGCGTGTCGCAGCATGTGGTGTCGCTCACGGGCCTGGGAGAGATTGGGGAACAGTTGCAGGGGGCGGGTTATCCAGTGATGGCGCTGGGCATCAGCGGGCCGGGCAGCCTGCTGCAAGGCCTCGGCCGGCTTCGCCGAATCCTGGCGGCCTTCGAGCCCCACGTGATCCAGACCTGGATGTACCACGCCGACCTGCTCGGCGCGCTGCTGCGCGGCAGGGCGCCCGGCGCGGCCCTGGTCTGGAACCTGCGCGGCAGCCGGCGGGGCCCGCGCGAACTGGGCTGGCGCACCTATCTTGTAGCGCGGACCTGCGCCCGGCTCTCGACGCGCGCCGACGTCGCCGTGGCGAATTCCTGGGCCGGCAGGGAGGGCCACGCGCGCATGGGCTACCGCCCGCGCCGCTGGCTGGTGATCCCCAACGGTGTGGACCTGCAGCGCTTCCGTCCGGACCTCGCGCGCCGCGCGGAGGCGCGCCGAGCGCTGGGCGTATCCCAGGAGACTGTGCTCATTGGCTCCGTGGGGCGCGATCATCCGGTGAAGGGCTACGACCACCTGGTCTCGGCCTTCGGCCTGCTGGCGGGGGAACATGATGAGATCGCGCTGGCGCTCCTGGGACGCGGCCTGGACCCCGGCAACCCGCGCCTTGCGGCGCGCATCGAGGCGGAGGGGCTGGCGGGCCGCGTTCACCTCTTGGGCCCGCGGGGAGATGTGGAGCGCTGGTTGGTCGGGCTGGACATCTTTGTCTCGCCTTCCCTGAGTGAGGGCTTCCCGAACGCCGTGGCCGAGGCCATGGCCAGCGGCGTGCCCTGCGTGGTGACGGAGGTGGGGGACTCGGCGCGGTTGGTGGGCGAGACGGGGCGCGTCGTGCCGCCCGGGGATGCGCGTGCCCTGGCCGGGGCCATTCGTGCGCTCCTAGCGCTCAGCCCGCAGGCGCGCCGCCAACTGGGCGCAGCGGCGCGGGCGCGGGTGGAAGAACACTACGGCCTCGAGGACTTCGTGCAGGCCTACCACACGCTGTATGTTGATCTCGCCGCGGGGCGGCGCAGGTGAGCTGCACAGCTCGCTGCGCATATCGCCCGCCCGGGCCAGCGATCGAGGAGCGTGCCGCCCATGAGGGCTCGTGAGGGCAGTCCCACGTGAATATTCGTGACCTTCGGGGCAGGGTTCGCCGCCTGCGCATCGCCTTGGCAGGGGGTTCGGCTGACCGGATCCCCTGGCTGATCCTGGGGCTGCTGGCGATGGTGGGCGCGGTCGAGGTGGGCTTCGCCACGCGCTGGGGGCCCTGGGCCTTCAGCGATTCTGTGGAATACGTAGAAGTTGCCAGGAACCTGGCGCATGGGCTCGGGGCGGTGCTGCTTCGGCCGGAGGGCGT
>JAJRUD010000137.1 GCA_024277995.1 Chloroflexota bacterium | reverse complement strand
GACGATCACGCTCATGGCGTAATCGAGATACGCGCCCCGCATTTGTTCGTCAATATCCACCTGGCGGACGGTGCCAATTTCCATGGGTCTTCGTCTCTCTATGTAAGGAATGGGACGGGGGAAAGCCTTGGGGGGCTATCCAAGTAATTATACCGCAGCGGCGCCCCTGCGGCCACCGCTGTGACGGCGGCAGCGGGCTCAGCCAGGCAGAGAAAACACCCTTTCGAGCACCCTTGTTTCGATCCCGGCGACGGCGCAGAGAAGGCATCTTTTGGACCACTTTGCGTTCTCTGCGCTCTCTGCGATGAAGCGGTCAACAGCGAGTTGACGAAAACCGCATGCGGTGCTAGAAACGCACCATCGCCCATTGCCAAAGGAGTCTCTCATGTCCATCCGACTGCGCCGCATCCTTCTCGGCATTCTGGCTGCTCTGATCGTCATCGCCGTGGCCCTGGCCGCCCTGATCCCGCCCGCCGTCCGGCGCTCCTTCCCCCAGATCGAAGGCACACTGCAGATCGCCGGCCTGCAGGCCCCGGTTGAGGTCATCCGCGACGACCTGGGCATACCGCACATCTACGCCAGCAATGAACACGACCTGTTCATGGCGCAGGGCTACGTCCACGCCCAGGACCGCTTCTGGCAGATGGACTTCTGGCGCCACATCGGCGCTGGACGCCTGGCCGAGATGTTCGGCGAATCCCAGGTGGAGACCGACCAGTTCCTGCGCACCCTGGGCTGGGCACGCATCGCACAGCAAGAGCTCGACCGGGCCGACCCGGATACCCTGGCTATCCTGCAGGCCTACGCCGACGGCGTCAACGCCTATCTGGCCGACCGCCGGGGCACTTCGCTCTCGCTGGAACACGGCATCCTGCGCCTGCTCAGCCCCGATTACGAGCCCGAGCCCTGGGGACCCTTGAACACGCTCACCTGGATCAAGGTCATGGCCTGGGACCTGGGTGGCAACATGGACGCCGAGATGCTGCGCGCCCGCATGCTGAAGAACTTCGGCGCCGAGCGCACGGCCGAGCTCTTCCCACTTTACCCCAAGGACGCCCCCATCATCGTGCCCGAGCCGGCCTTCGGCTTGGCGCCGGGCACGCCCGCCTCGCCGGCCTCCGCCGCCGCGGCCATCGACTGGGCACCTCTGGCCCGGCGCGTCGACGCCCTGAACAGCCTGCTCGGCGCCGGCTTCCGCGGCATCGGCTCCAACAACTGGACCGTCTCCGGCCAGCGCACGACCACCGGCGCCCCCATCCTGGCCAACGACCCCCACCTGGGCATTCAGATGCCCTCCATCTGGTACGAGGTCGGCCTGCACTGCCAACCCAAAGACGGGGAATGCCGCTTCAACGTGGTGGGCTTCTCCTTCGCCGGGGCCCCGGGTGTGGTCATCGGCCACAACGACCGCATCGCCTGGGGCATGACCAACGTCGGGCCCGACGTGCAGGACCTCTACATCGAGAAGCTCAACCCCCAGAACCCCAACCAATACGAGGTGAACGGCGAGTGGGTCGACATGCAACTGGTGCAGGAAACCATCCAGGTGGCCGGCGGCGATCCGGTTCCTATCACCGTGCGCTACACCCGCCACGGGCCGCTGCTCTCTGACGTGGACGAGGATCTGGCCGCCCTGCAGGAGGCCACCGCGCTGGACCTGCCGCCGCAGTACGCCGTCAGCCTGCGCTGGACGGCCCTCGAGCCCACCAGGACCATGGACGCGCTGCTCTGGTTGAACGCGGCCACCGATTGGGATTCCTTCCGCGACGCGCTGCGCGATTTCGCCGCGCCCTCGCAGAACTTCGTCTACGCCGACGTGGACGGCAACATCGGCTACCAGACCCCCGGCCTGATCCCCATTCGCGCCAACGGCGACGGCCTGCTGCCCGTCCCCGGTTGGACGGACGATTACGAGTGGACGCGCTACATCCCCTTCGACGAGCTGCCCCGCTCCTTCAATCCGCCCCGGGGCTATATCGTCACCGCCAACAACGCCGTCGTCGGCCCCGATTACCCCTACATGATCTCGCTGGGATGGGACTACGGCTATCGCGCCCGCCGCATCATCGAGCTCATCGAGGCCAAGCAGAAGCTCTCCTTGCAGGACATGGCCGCCATTCAGGGCGACAACTTCAACGCCATGGGCCCGGTGCTGGTGCCCCTGCTGAAAACCTTGAATCCGGCCGAGAACGACCTGCAGGAAGCTGTTGCCATGCTGCACGGCTGGGATTACCAGAACGACAGCGATTCCGCCCCGGCCGCCCTCTTCAACGCCTTCTGGCGCCACCTGATCCTCTCCACCTTCGGCGACGAGTTCCCCCAGGCCGAAGAGGATGAAACGAACACCAGCAGCCAGATCCTGGGCGCGGCCGATATGCCCAGCGACGATCGCGCCTTCCTGGTGATCGAGATTCTCGTCGAGGACCCGGACAACGCCTGGTGGGACGACATCACCACCCCGGAGCGGGAAGACCGCGATGCCATCCTGACCCGCGCCCTGCAGGCCGCCCTGCAGGAGCTACACTCCACCCTGGGGAAGGACCCCGCCTCCTGGTCCTGGGGCGCGCTGCACGGCGCCACCTTCCGCAACGCCACCCTGGGCGAATCTGGTATCGCACCTCTGGAAGCCCTCTTCAATCGCGGCCCCTTCCCCGTGAGCGGCGGCTCTTCCATCGTCAACGCCAACGGCTGGGACTTCAGCCAGGGCTACGATGTGACCTGGGTGCCCTCCATGCGCATGCTGGTGGACCTGGGAGACCTGAGCAACTCCCTGAGCATGCACACCACCGGCCAGTCCGGCCACCCCTATCACCCTCACTACATCGACATGGCCCCGCTCTGGAGCACCATCCAATTCCACCCCATGCGCTGGACCCGCCAGCAGGTGGAAGCCGCAGCGGAGGGCACGCTGCGCCTGATACCCTGACCTGCCACACCACGCGACCACCCCGGAGGCACAGGCCTCCGGGGTGGTCAGCCTCTAACGTCCCGCTTATGGCCCCTTTGATAGACTGAAAGACGCCACGAGGCGCGCATTGATCGCGGTCAACGCCAGAGTACTCTCCCGGCCCGGCACGCCCTGCCCCGGCGCCGGGCGAGCGAGAGCCCAAGAACAGATAGCGGCGAGCTCCCGGGCGCCGCGCCAACGGCCCCCTCCACCCCCTGTTCCTTCTTCCAACCACGCCCCCCGGCCCGGGCTCGCCCAGCCAGGGTTGCCAACTCCATGAATCCGAGGAAGGAGGCGAGAGATGGGATGCGTGACGCTATCGGTCTTCAAAGCCGACGTGGGCTCCGTCGGAGGGCACACCAGGCCCTCGCACGCCATGCTGCAGGCGGTACTCAGGCGCGTGGAGCAAGCCATCGACGACGGATTTCTGCTCGACGGGTTGGTCACCTACACCGGAGACGACATGGCGCTCACCCTCAGCCACACCCACGGCCCCGGCGCCGCAACAGCCCACAGCTTCGCCTGGGAGTGCTTCGAAGCGGCCACCGCCGTCGCCGAAGAGGCCGGCCTGTACGGTGCGGGGCAAGACCTGCTGGTGGACGCGCCCTCAGGAAACCTGCGCGGCGCCGGCCCGGCTGTGGCTGAGATCGAATTCGAGCGCGACCCGGACAGCAGGCACCGCCCGGCGGAGGTCTTCCTGGTCTTCGCCGCCGACAAATGCGGCCCCGGCGCCTATAACTATCCCCTCTACAGCACCTTCTGCGACCCCATGCAGAACGGCGGGCTGCTGCTCAACCCCAAGCTGCGCCGCGGCTTCCTCTTCACCATCATCGACATGGAGTCGCGCACGGCCGATCGCCGCATCCGCCTGGAAGTCCCCGAGCGCCTGTGGGACGTGGCCGTGCTGCTGCAGAACCCGGATCGATTTGCCGTGGAAGCCATCCATTCACGCCACATTCCCGAAGAGCAGGTGGTCGCCGTCTCCGCCACGCGGCTGCACAACATCGCCGGGCGCTATACAGGCAAGGACGACCCCGTGGCCATCGTGCGCGCCCAGGGCCTCTTCCCGGCACCGGAGGAGATCGTCGCCCCCTACACGCTGGGGCACTTCGTCAGCGGCGGTGCGCGCGGCTCGCACGTGATGCCGCTCATGCCCATCGCCATCAACAGCGCCGTGGCCGGCAGCTACTGCCAGCCCGTGGTATCCTGCCTGGCTTTCTCCATGGATGGGCAGGGGCGCTTCGCGCAGGACTACACCGACCTCTTCGGCGACGTGGCCTGGGAGGCGACGCGGCTCAAGGTGCAGCAGAAGGCCGACGAGTGGCGCCGCCAGGGCTTCATCGGACCGACCATGGCCAGCCAGGCCGAGCTGGCCTACACCGGCATCGTGCAGGCCCTGGAACACCTGGAGGGGGAATTCACGCTGGAAGAGGAAGCAGAAAGGGAGAAGGTCCTGCAGCCGTGAGGCAGGGCCCTGGGCCGCACGCCAGGGTGTCGCTGGTCCGTTTTACCAGGGAATCACAACGGGGACGGCCCATCGGGCCGTCCCCGCCTCTTTCCTCTCAGGCTTTCAATCCAGGCTCAGACCACCCAGATCCTGCCCGTCACCAGCATGCACATCAACCCCAGGACCACCACGACGCCCAGCAGGAGCAGGGCGATGATGAAACGTCGCCCGGCCGTCATGCCCAGAAAGCGGCCGCCGCCGGGCGGCGCGAAGGTCTCAAAGGCAGGTCCTTCAGGCTGCTCGAAGAGCCCGCCGTCCTCGGAGACGTTGCGCAAATCGTCGAACATGGTGAACCCTCCTCAAGGCAGCCAGCCCGCCGCCCAGTGTAACCTAATCATCCGCCTTGTCAACCGGCCTCAGGTGCAGCTCGCCGGCCGCGATCAGCAGCTCGCCGCCGCCGTCCGGCGCCAGGCGCAGTCTGCCGTCCGGCGCCAGGCCCAGCAGCCGCCCGCGCTGCCGAGGCTCGGCCCCGCGGATCTCGACGTGCTGCCCGCGGTAGGCCAGGCGCGCCTCCCACGCTCGCAGGAAGGACGCCTCCCGCAGACGAGGCGTCCATTCAGCCAGCTCGCGCAGGACCGCCAACAGCAGCGCCTCGCGTTCCACACGGCGCCCCAGGGCCTCTTCCACACAGGTGGCGGGGAAGTCCAGCAATTCCGGCCGCGGCACCGATTCGCGCTTCACGTTCAGGCCGACCCCCAGCACCACGCAGGCCAACTCCGCTCCCTCCCACGTCGCTTCGGCCAGCACGCCGGCCGCCTTGCGTCCGCCGAGCAGCACGTCGTTGGGCCACTTGATCTCCGGCTGCAGGCCCCACGCCTCCAGCGCCCGGCACACCGCCAGCGCACCCAGGGCGCTGTAGAGGGCCGCCGGATGGGATGCGGCGCCGGCCGGCCGCAGGATCATACTGAAGGCCAGGGCGCAGCCCTTCGGCGTGTGCCAGCGGGTCGCGCCGCGGCCGCGACCGGCGCGCTGCTCCTCGGCCGCGACCAGCGTGCCGTGCGGCGCGCCGGTCGCGGCCAGGGCACGGGCGTAGTCGTTGGTGGAGCCCACGCTCTCCAGGAAATGGAAGGGCTCCCCCAGGCCCCCGACAGGGAGGCCGGCCTGCAGACGCGCGATGTCCAGCATGTCCTGATTGTACCCAAGCCGGCCCGTCGGCGCTGGACGTTTTCCCCTCCGTCATTCTCTGATACAATCGCACAGGAAGCCCATGAAATACATCTGGTCCCCCTGGCGCATGGCCTACATCGAAGGGCACTCCCGCGAAGAGGGCTGCCTGTTCTGCAGGTGCATCCAGGAACAAGACGGCCCCGAGAACCTCATCCTCCATCGAGGGCAACACGCCTTCGTCATCCTCAACCGCTACCCCTATACCAACGGCCACATGATGGTGGTACCCTTCGCCCATAAGCCTTCCCTGGACGCCCTGGACCACGCCACGCTGTCCGAGATGATGATCCTCACGGCGCAGGCCATCGCCGTGCTGCGGGGCGCGTACCGCGCCGAGGCCTTCAACGTCGGGATCAACATCGGCGAGGCGGCGGGCGCGGGCATCGCCGACCACGTCCACATCCACGTGCTGCCGCGCTGGGAGGGAGACACCAACTTCATGCTGACCACCGCCGAGACGCGCGTCATTCCCGAAGCCCTCGATCGAACTTACGGACGCCTGCGCGCCGCCTGGCGCGAACGCCATCCCGGGCCTGCCGGCTGAAGCCGGCCGGCCCTTTTTTTATCCGCTACATGTAAAGGGGCGACCCATGAGCAAACATTCAGACCAACGCCAAGCCGTAATCCTCAGCGCCGCCCGGACTCCCGGCGGCAAGTTCCAGGGCGTCCTGAGCCCACTGCCCGCCACTCGCCTGGGTGCCATCGCCATTCGCGCCGCCGTGCAGCGCGCCGGCCTTGAAAAGCCGGAAACCATCGACGAGGTGCTGATGGGCAACGTGGTCTCAGCCGGCCTGGGCCAGGCGCCTGCCCGCCAGGCAGCCGTCTTCGCCGGCCTGCCTCCGACGGTAGGGGCCACCACCCTCAACAAGGTGTGTGGATCGGGACTCAAGGCGTGCATGATCGCCGCCCAGGCCATCCGCGCCAGCGACGCCGACCTCATCGTGGCTGGCGGGATGGAGTCCATGAGCAACACGCCGCACCTCATCCGCGCCCGCAAGGGCCTGCGCTATGGCCACCAGGAACTGACCGACGCCCTGCTGCTCGACGGCCTGTGGGATCCCTTCGAGGACTGGGTCATGGGCATGGCCGCCGAATACATCGCCGAAAAATACGAGGTCACGCGCGAGGCCATGGACCGCTGGGCCCTGGAGAGCCATCAGAAGGCCATCGCCGCCATGGACGCCGGCAAGTTCAAAGAGGAGATCGTTCCCGTCGAGGTGCCGGGCCGCAAGGGCCAGACCACCCTGGTCGAAGAGGACGAGCCGCCGCGGCGCGACACTTCGCTGGAGCGGCTGGCCTCACTCAAGCCGGTCTTCAAGCCCGACGGCCGGGTGACCGCCGGCAACGCGCCGGGCCTGAACGACGGCGCGGCGGCGCTGGTCATCGCCAGCCAGGCCAGGGCTGAAGCCCTGGGGAGGGTACCCCTGGCGCGCATTGTGGGCTACGCGCAGGCGGCCGTCGAACCGCGCGACCTCTTCATCGCCCCGGCACGCGCCATCCCGCGCCTGCTGGAGAAGGTGGGCTGGCGACTGCCGGAGGTGGACCTGATCGAACTCAACGAGGCCTTCGCCGCGCAGGTTCTGGCCGATGGCTACGCCCTGGCTGACCAAGGCTGGGACTGGGACAAGGTCAACGTTCACGGCGGCGCCATCGCTCTGGGGCATCCGCTCGGCGCCTCCGGGGCGCGCGTGCTGACCACCCTGATCTACGCCCTCAAGGACCGCGTCCTGAAGCGCGGCCTCGCCGCCCTCTGCCTGGGCGGCGGCGAAGCCGTGGCCATGGCCGTGGAGATGGAGGATTAGCCAGCGGCAGGCCCCAGCCGCCGATCCCCAATCCCTGATCACCGCTTCCCGATTACCAACCCTCCACGGAGAGAACCGCCATGAACATCCAACACATCGTCGTCATCGGCGCCGGCACCATGGGCAACGGCATCGCCCAGGCGGCCGCCGTCGCCGGATACCGCGTCAGCATGACCGACGTGGTCCCCGAGGCCATCGAGCGCGCCAAGGCCACCATCGCCCGCTCGGTGGAAAAGCTGGCCGCCAAGGGCAAGATCAGCGAAGAACAGAAGACGGCCGCGCTGGACATCGCCACCGCCCTGGACCTGGAGCCCGTGCGCCAGGCCGACCTGGTGATCGAGGCCGCTACGGAAAACCCCGAACTGAAGTTGAAACTCTTCTCCGAGCTGGACCGCCTGGCTCCGCCCGGCGTGATCCTGGCCTCCAACACCTCTTCCATCTCGCTCACCAAGATCGGCGCCGCCACCCAGCGGGCCGACAAGGTGGTCGGCATGCACTTCTTCAACCACGTGCCGCTCATGCGCCTGCTGGAGGTGGT
>JAJRUD010000136.1 GCA_024277995.1 Chloroflexota bacterium | reverse complement strand
TACCACAAATCCGCGGAATGGGGCGTGAAACCGGTGGTGATCGTGGGCACCACTTCGCCCGCGCACGAGACGCTTTGGGGCCTGCTGGCTGAGCAAATCACCGGCTCGCGCGCCGGGTTCGAGGAACTCACCGCGCCGGGGCGCGAAGCCCTGCACAACCTCCTCGCGGCACACCAGCCCTTGCTCATCTTGATGGACGAGGTGCTGCAATACGTGGTCAAGGCGGCGGGCGTGCCCGTGGGGCAGACCACCCTGGCCGCCCAGACGATGGCCTTCATGCAGGAACTGACCGAGGTGGCCGGAACGCTGGAAAAAGTCGCCCTCGTGCTCACCCTGCCGTCCAGCATTGTGGAGCAATACGACGAACACGCCGAGCAACTCTTCCGCCGCCTGCAAAAAGTCTCCGGGCGGGTGGAGCGCATTTACACGCCCGTACAGGAGAGCGAGATAACCTCTGTCATCCGCCGCCGCCTGTTCTCCCACGTGGACTCGAAGGCCGCCGCCGATGTGATTGATGCTTTCCTGACCTACGCCGAGCGCGAATCCCTGCTCCCCGCCGGCGTGGAGCCGTCCGAATATCGGGAACGCTTCCTCGCCTCCTACCCCTTCCTCCCCGAAGTGGTAGATACCCTCTACCATCGCTGGGGCAGTTTCCCCACCTTCCAGCGCACGCGCGGCGTGCTGCGCCTGCTGGCTCTGGTCATCCACGCCCATAAGGACAGCGCGTTGCCGTACCTTACCCTGGCAGATTTCCCCCTGGAGGATGACAGCGTGCGCCGCGAACTCCTGAAGCATATCGGCAACGAATTCGACAGCGTCATCGCCGCCGATATCACCAGCCCAGAGGCCGGAGCGCGCAAGGCCAACGCCCGCCTGGGGCGCTCGTACCGCGGCCTGAACCTGGGCGGACGCGCCGCCACGGCGACCTTCATGTACTCCTTCTCTGGAGGGCCGGAGCGTGGAGCGACCCTGGGGGAAATCAAACGCAACGCCACCACTCTGGACAACCCCTCCAGCGCGGTCGCCGAGACCGTTGAGACCCTCAAAGACACCCTCTTCTATCTACAAACCCAGGATGGCCGCTACTACTTCACCAACACCCCCAACCTGAATCGCGCCGTCCTGGTGCGGATGGAAAACGTCAGCGCGGACGACCTGCGCGAGGCCGAGCGCGACCTCCTGCGCGCCCAAACCGGCGGCACGCACTTCAAGGTCTACCTCTGGCCCGAAGCGCCCGCCGACATCCCCGATACCCCGGACCTGAAACTGATCCTCCTGCCCGAACCGGACGAGCCCCGGATGCGGGCCTTCCTGGAGCAAAAGGGAGAAACGCCACGCGTCCATCGCAATGTGCTCTTCTTCCTGACCCCTCTCACGGAAGAGCGCCCGCACTTCGAGAAACTCCTGCGCCGCGCCCTGGCCCTGGAGCGTCTGAAGTCCGATGAAACCCTGCAACTGAACGAGGAGCAATTGCGCGAGGTGGAGAGCAGCCTCAAGAAGGCCCAGAGTGACGCGCGCGATGCCGTGCGCCGCCTGTATCGGCAACTGTATCGCCCCACGCGCCAGGGATTGCAGGCGCAAGACCTGGGCATCCCCACCTATGGCGCCCACCAATCCCTGGATGAGGAAATCTACACCCGTCTGCGAACCGAGGACGAGGTTCTGGAACGCGTCGCCCCCCTGCTCATCAAAGAGCGCTACCTCAAAACGCAGGCCTGGGTGTACACCCGTCAACTGGCCGATGCCGGTTCCCGCACGCCGGGCGAGTTGCGCGTCGTCAACCGGCGTGTGTGGGAGAACAGCATCGCCGAGGGGGTGCGCAACGGCATCTTCGGCCTGGGCGAACTGAACCCGGAAGGTCAGCCGGAGTGCCGTTTCTACAAAGAGGAGCCATCCATCAGCCTGACCGGCGAGGAGGTGCTCATCCAGGCCGAGATCTGCGAGCGTCAACGCGCCGCGCAGGCGGAGGAAGGGTACCCGGTCGCAGGCGCTTCGCCGTCCATACAGGCTGCGGAAACCGGCGTCGCGGTCGAGCCGCCTCGCGAGGTCGCTCAGGCCGGGCGCGAGGCGCTTCGTCTGCGCTTCCAACTGCCGCGCGGCCAGGTCTCGTCCCTGCTGGGGCTGCTCAACTTCCTGCAAACGAAGTTCCAGCGCATGGAAATCACACTGGAGTTAGGGGCAGGTCAGATCGGCGAACAGGAACTCGAAGACAAAGTGCGGGAAACCTTCCGCCAGATCGGCACAGACCTGGAAATCGAGTAGGGCCACTCGTCATAGTTATCCGCGCGCGTTGTGCCTGGGCTGTGGACTGCCATGCATTACAAAGCCAACCCCGAAAGGCTGCACAAACCTTTAGGGGCTGTGCAATCCAGGCATCAGAAAAACAGAGCCTGCCTCCGTCCATCCCTGTTTCCCTCAGGATCAAAAGGGTCTCTCAAGGCGGCTGGCTGCGGCCTCGTCCACCAGGTAGGTGACCTCGCCCTCCTCCGGTCGGATGCGCTGGGCGGGCCAGCGGATGGGGTCGGGTGGGCCTTGCAGGGTGGCGGCGAGGGCCCCGGCTTTCTCCGCTCCACTGACC
>JAJRUD010000135.1 GCA_024277995.1 Chloroflexota bacterium | reverse complement strand
CGCGCGCCCTGGACGACCTGGAAGTCATGGACGCTGAGGCCTTCGTGCGCGCGCTGGCCGAGGCGCGCGATACGGCCTACAAGGGCGTGGTGCGGCCTGTAGAAGGCACCATCCTCACGGTATCCAAAGACGTGGCCGCCGCAGCCCAGGCCGCACTCGATCAAGGGGTGAAATCCACCCTGACCATCCTGGAACGCGTCGTGCAAGCGGCCGCCGAATCCGTGGAGCGCACGCCGGAGCTGCTGCCCGTGCTCAAGGAGGCCGGCGTGGTGGATTCGGGCGGCAAGGGGCTCTTTTTCCTGCTGGAAGGAATGCTGCGCGGCGCCTACGGCATGCCGCTCGATAAGCCCACCGTCAGCGCACAGCCGCTCTCCGCCCTGGTCCTGGAGCGAGCCGGCGAGACCATCGAACCCGGCCAGGACTGGGAAGTGGTAGTCGATTTCCGGCCCCAGGCACGTCTGGACCTGCAGACCTTCTACAGGCACCTGGAAGACATGGGCACATCCATCCAGGTCGGCGAAGGCGACGGCCTGTACCGCATGCACATCCACGTTCCCGACGGCACGCAATACGAGCCCATCGAATACGTACGCACGCTGGGCACGGTGACCAAGGTTGCCATCGAGAACCTGATGGAGCAGATGGAGTGCGACGAAGAGCCGCCGCATCCCATGCGGCTGGCGCCGCCTGAGCCCGGCCAACTGGCCGCTATCGTCGTCTCCCCCGGTTTGGGGCTGTCGCGCGTCTTCGCCAGCCTGGGAGCGTCGGCCATCGTCGAGGGTGGGCAGACCATGAACCCCAGCACGAAGGAAATCCTGGACGCCATCGACAAGCTGCCCACCGACAAGGTGATCGTGCTGCCCAACAACAAGAATATCCTGCTGGCCGCCCAGCAGGCCGCCGAGCTTACCGTGAAACAGGTGACCGTCATCCCCAGCCTGACGGTGCCCCAGGGCATCGCAGCCATGTTCGCGCTGGATCCCGGGGGCGACCTGGAAGCGGTGAGCCAGGCCATGCACGCAGCGTTGCACGACGTGAAGACCATCGAGCTGACCACCGCCACGCGTTCGGTGGAGATCGACGGCATTCAGGTGCGCGAAGGGCAAATCATCGCCCTGCTCGACGGAACCCTGATCGTGGCCGGCGACGATCTGCAGCAGACGCTCATGGAGGCGCTGGAAAGAGGCACGGCCGATGAAGGAGAAGTGGTCACCTTCTACTACGGCCAGGACCTGAACGTCAAGCAGGCCAACCAGATCGCGGATCGGGTGCGCCAAGCCTGGCCGGACCTGGAGGTGGAGGTCGTCGAAGGCGGACAACCCCATTACCAATTGATCGTGTCCATCGAATGACCATGAATCGAGTACACATCGTCACCGACAGCAACGCCCAATTTCTGACCCCGGGATTCCCCGCGGACGCTCCGGTCACCGTCGTCCCGGTGCCGCTGATACCGGACCGACAGGACCACGTGCCCTCCACGACGGAGCCCGACGGATGGAGGCGATCCTTCGAAGACCCGGAAACCGCGCCGCGCAGTGGGGCGCCATCCGTCGATGAGATGACTACGGTCTACAACCGCATCTATCGCCAGACGGACTCGATCCTTTCCCTGCACATCTCGGCCTCGGTGGCGCCCACCTGGCACAACGCCGAGGAGGCCAGCCGCACACTGCTCGGCCGATGCGACATCCAGGTGATCGACTCGCAGATGATCTCCGTCGGCCTGGGCCTGCTCGTGGAAGCGGCCGCACGCGCCGCCGCCGCCGGGGAGCCGCTGGACGAGGTGGTGCGCCAGGTGCGGGGCATGATCCCGCGCCTGTACGTGGTGTTCTTCCTGGATAACCTGCTCTTCCTGGAACGACAGGGCCTGGTGAGCCGTTCGCAGGCCATCCTGGGCAACATGCTGGGAGTGATCCCCTTCCTCACCATGGAGGAGGGGCACCTGCAGCCGATGGAGAAGGTGCGCTCACGCCCGCGCGCCATCGAGAAGCTCATCGAATTCGTATCGGAATTCTCCGACCTGCAACGCATCGCCGTGCTCTACGACCCGGGCAGCATGCGCAACGAGGCCCGCAGCGTGGCCGACCGCCTGCGAGCTTTGTACCCCAAGACGCCCATCTCCGCCACGCCCTATGAGCCGCTGCTGGCCACGTACATCGGCTTGAACGGCCTGGGTGTGGTGGTGCTGGAATCCGAAGCGGAGGAGCTGTGATACCCCCCGCCCCGCAGGTGGCCGTCGTCACCGACAGCACGAGCGACATCCCGCGCGACGTCGCACAGGATCTGAAGATCCAGATCGTGCCCGCGCTGCTCACAGTGGAAGGTCAGACCTACCGCGATGGCGAGGGCATGTCGCGCGCCGCCTTCTACAAGCGGCTTCCCACCCTGTCTGAGCCGGCCACCACCGCCGCGCCGTCGCCACAGGTCTTCGCCGAGGCCTACGAACGCGCCCTGCGCTGGGGGGCCAAAGAAGTGCTCTCGATCCACCTGTCACCCAAGCTGAGCGGCATCCTCAACGCCGCCGCACAGGGCGCGAAGGCCTTTGGCGCGCGCGTGCAGACCTTCGACAGCGGGCAGCTCTCCCTGGCCCTGGGGTTCCAGGCCATGGAGGCGGCGACGGCGGCGCTGGCCGGCGCCTCGCTGGAGGCCGTGATCCAGACCGCCCGCCGCGCTCAGCAGCGTGTCCACCTGGTGGCCATGATCGACACCCTGGAGTACCTGCGCCGGAGCGGCCGCGTGAGCTGGCTGCGCGCTGGCCTGGGCAACCTGCTGCAGGTCAAGCTCCTGGTGGAGGTGGTGGATGGCGTGGTCGAGCGCCTGGGGCAAGTGCGCACACGAGCGAAGGCGTTGGCTTCGCTGCACGAATTGGTTCGCGGATGGGGCCCGCTCCAGCGCGTGGCGGTCATCCATTCGGCGGTTCCCGAGGAGGCGCGAGCCTATGCCGCCAGGCTCCGGGACCAGTCGCATGCTCCGCCGCTTGTGGTCGACGTGACCACCATCATCGGCGCCCACGTCGGACCGCGCTCGCTCGGCGTCGTAGGGCTCACACGGTAGCAGAACGCTGCCGATTCAGCCTCATCATCGAAGGGCATTCATGAACCCTGCAGTGGAAAAGCTCACCAAATTCCTGCGCCTGGAGGCCGATCGCGGCTACGACAATCGGGCCGTGCTGGGAGGCCTACAGCGCATGCTCGAACCATGGGAATCCGATGCGCGCCAGCAAGACCTGCCGGATGACCTCATTCAGGCCGTGGTCTCCCGGCTGCAGTCCTACCCACAGCTCAAACCCGCCTCACGCCGCGAAGTGCTTCTGGGCCTGTGGAACCGCCTGCAGAAGGAATACCCCGAACTGCAGGCCCTCCCGCTGGAGCAGGCCGCCGGGGATGGTACAGAGCCGCCGGCCGCCGCGGCCGCTGTCCCGCAGGCGCCCCGGCCGGAGCCCTCGCAGCGCGACGCCGATCAGGTCGCAGAGCCCCCCGCCGCCGCGCCGCCTGCTGCGCGTCGCGAGCGGGCCTCTGCCCCTCGCGACGCCGTTGAACCTGCCGGCCCACCGGCAACACTGGACGCCCCCCTGACCACCATCCCCGGCATCGGCCCCAAATCCGCCAAGACGCTGGCCAAGCTGGGCCTGGCAACGCTGGGCGACCTGCTGTGGCACCTGCCCCGTCGATACGACGACTATTCCCAATTGAAGACCATCAACCGGCTCTGGTACGGCGAGGAAGTCACCGTGATCGGCACGGTGGAAGACATCCGGGTGCGCCCCGTGCGCGGCGGCCGCATGAAGCTGGTGGAGGCCGTCATCGGCGACGGCACCGGATCCCTGCGCGTGACCTGGTTCAACCAGGCCTGGATCGCCGACCGCCTCAAGGTAGGCAAGGCCGTCGTGCTGTCGGGCAAAGTGGACCAATACCTGGGGCGCCTGACGATGAACAGCCCCGAGTGGGAACTGCTGGAACGCCAGCAGTTGCACACCAACCGCATCGTCCCCGTATATCCCCTGACCGCCGGAGTGACGGTGAAGTGGCTGCGGCGCCTGATCCACAGCGTGGTCAACCGCATGGCGCGGCGCGTGCCGGACCCGCTCCCCGATTCGATCCGCCAGGCGGCGGACCTGATGCCGCTGGGCGAGGCGCTGCTGCAGGTCCACTTCCCCGACGATTGGGACACTCTGCATCGTGCGCAGGAACGCCTGGCCTTCGAGGAAATGTTCCTGCTGCAACTCGGCGTGCTGCGCCAGAAACAGGAATGGGAACGGGCTGCCTCGCCACCGTTGACGGTGGACGACGCGTGGATCGAAAGGTTCAAATCAGAGCTGCCCTTCGAGCTGACGCGCGCCCAGGAACAGGCATTACAGGATGTGCGCGCCGACATGGCCCGGCCGCACCCCATGAACCGCCTGCTGCAGGGTGATGTCGGCTCGGGCAAGACGGTCATCGCCGCCGCCGCCATCGGCATCGCGGCGGCCAACGACCGGCAGGCGGCCATCATGGCCCCCACCAGCATCCTGGCCGAGCAGCATTACCAGACGCTGCTCGGACTGCTGCCTCAGGCGGCGGGCATCCCGGCTGAATCCATCGGCCTGCTGGTCGGCGCCACGCCCGCCGCCGAGAAAGAGGCCTTGCGCCAAGCGCTCATCAGCGGCGAGTTGAAGGTGGTCATCGGCACCCACGCGCTCATCGAAGAGCCGGTAGCTTTCCACGATCTCGGCCTGACCATCATCGACGAACAACACCGCTTCGGCGTGGAACAGCGCGCCGCGCTGCGCGCCAAGGGCGAGACGCCGAACCTGATGGTCATGACGGCCACGCCCATCCCGCGCTCGCTGGCGCTCACCCTGTACGGCGACCTGGACCTGACCGTGCTCGACGAAATGCCCCCCGGCCGCCAGCCCATCGAGACGCGCGTGCTGCGCCCCGTCGAGCGCATGCGCGCCTACACCTTCATCGCCCGCCAACTGGAGGCCGGTCGACAGGCTTTCATCATCTAT
>JAJRUD010000134.1 GCA_024277995.1 Chloroflexota bacterium | reverse complement strand
TCCTCCAGGCCCTGCATGAGAGGCACACTGGCCTTCCACCCAAGCTCGCGAGCCGCCTTCTCAGCGCTCAGGTAGATACAGCGGGTCTCCCCCAGCTTCACCGGGCCGCGCAGGGCGTCCTGCCGATAGCCGGTGATCTCCTTCAGCGCATCGAAGATCTCGTTCACCGAGGTGCCGCGCCCGGAACCCAGGTTGTACACGCCACCTGCGCCGTTTTTCGCCAGGGCCAGCAGATTGGCGCGCGCACAATCCGAGACGTGCACGAAGTCCCGCTGCTGCTCGCCGTCACCATTGATGGTCACCGGACTGTCCATCAGCATCAGGCCGGTGAAGATGGCGACGACGCCGGCCTCGCCGTGTGGGTCCTGGCGCGGGCCGAACACATTGGGATAGCGCAGCACGACGTAGGGGATGCCGTAATTCTCGCGGTAGATGAAGAGATAGTGCTCCACCGTGTGCTTGCTGGCGCCATACTGACAGATGGGGTTGATGGGGTGCGATTCGTCACAGGGGAGGTACTTCGGCTCTCCGTAGACCGCGCCTCCCGTCGAGCTGTAGATGAAGCGCTGCACGCCATGACGCCGGGCGCACTCGATCAGATTCAAGGACCCCAGCACGTTCACATCGGCGTCGAAGAGCGGCTCCGCCACCGAGCGCCGCACGTCCATTTGCGCCGCGTGATGGTTGACCACATCAGGCCGCTCTTTGGCGAAGACAGCATCCAGCTCAGGGTTGCGGATGTCCATCTCGTAGAAGGTGGCATCCGGGTTCAGGTTGGCGACGCGACCCGTGGAGAGGTCGTCCACGACGACCACCTCGAGCCCCCGGGTCAGGTAGAGGTCCACGACGTGCGAAGCGATGAAGCCAGCACCTCCGGTCACAAGGATCTTCACGACCTTCTTCTCCTTTGGCGCGTCATCAGTAGGCACCATGGGCATTGAAAACAACGGGGATGGTCTGGAACAACAACTGCAGGTCAAGCCAGATGGTCCAATTGCGGATGTAATGCATATCCAGGCGCACACGGTCCTCATAGGTGAGGTCCGAACGGCCGCTGACCTGCCATAGGCCGGTGATCCCTGGCCTGACGGTGAGCAGGTTGAGGGCCCAGCGATCGTAGCGCACCATCTCCTGCGGCGATATCATGCGCGGGCCTACGAGGGACATCTGTCCCAGCAGCACGTTGATCAATTGCGGCAGCTCATCCAGGCTGTACTTGCGCATGAACCGTCCCACGCGCGTGATGCGTGGATCATCCTTGAGTTTATGATTGTGGGCGAGCTCCTCTTTCAATTCGGGTCTGGTATCCAGGATGGAATTCCCGTTCACATACATCGTGCGCAGCTTGAAGGCGTCGAATTGTCGCCCTTTGACACCCATCACCCGCCGGCGGTGAAAGGCCGGGCCGCGCGAATCGACCTTCACCAGGATAGCCAGCAACAACAACAGCGGCGAAATGAGGATCAGCGCCGGTAAGGCCACGGCGATGTCCAGCGTGCGCTTGAGCAGCAGATCGGTCCCGGTGAGGCGTACCTTGTTCACTCCCACCAGCGGCACGTAGGCGAACTCCTTCACGTTGAGGCCCGTGGTTATGATCTCGAACAACCCCGAGGACAGGCGCAGGTTCAAGCCCTCCGCCACGCCATAGCGGCGGAAGAGCATCAGCATCTCTTTCCTCGAGTGGGCACTGGTGGCCAGGATGGCTTCTTCGACCTCGCAGGTCTCGATGATGGTATCCAGGTCCTCGATCCGACCCAGATTGACCAGCCCCGGCATGACGGAGGCCCCAACCGGCAGTCCATCGTCCACAAAGCCCAGGACGTGCAGCCCCGAGGTGGACCAGCGCAGCAGTTGGCTGGCCAACAAACGCCCCTCTTCGTTGGCCCCCACGATCACCGCCGGTGACAGGAAATACCCGCGTCGACGCAGGAAGTACACCATGCGGCGCAGCACGAAGCGCCCCGCAGCGACCAGGATGAAGCTCAGCAGCCAGGCGAGCAGCAGCCAGCCACGCGCGAAAACCAACGCTGGCTCGAGGAAGCCCGCCACAACCAACAGAAGCAAGCCGACCGTCGTGCCGCGAAACACCAACGCATATTCCCCCGCCCCGCCGAGCAGGTTCTCGCGATGATAAAGCCCCAGCATGGCAAAGATCGCGATCTGGACCGGGATGAGCGCCATGGCAAGCTGAATGTAGAAGGGAAAGGAAGGAACGACGTTCAGGCGGAAGATCGGCAGCCCGGTCTCAAAGCGCAGCCAATAGGCAAGGCGAAAGGCCGCTCCCACGAGCAGGAAATCGCCCAATAGGAGAGCGGCCAAGAGCACTCTCCATTGTGCCTTCCGGGCCTGCCGCGTCTGGCTCCATTCCAGCCGGTCTTGCAGGGGCCGCTCCAGAAAGACGTCAATTTCAGTGGTCGAGGACGTCATCGTAGATTTGCTCCAGTCGTGCTGCTATGACATGCCAATCATGGTGCCGCTCAACGTAGCGACGGCCGGCAAGCGCAATAGCCCTGCGCCGCCCTTCGTCTTCGAGCAGGTCCAATATCGCTCGGGCGAAGGCCTCCGGTTCGTCGGCCGTGACAAGATCGCGGCCCGGGACCGCGGCCAGCGCCCGTGCTGCGGCAGGCGTGCTCACCACGGCCGTCCCGCAAGCCATGGCTTCCAGCACCTTGTTCTGTATGCCTGCGCCGTAGCGCAGCGGAGCCACGGCCACAGCAGCCTTCTGCAGGTGAGGTCGCACGTCGGGCACCGTGCCTGTGACGGTGATCGCCGGGTGTGCAGCAAGAGCCTGCAGGGAACGCGGCGGATCCTTGCCCACGATGGTGAGGCGTGCATCGGGGCGCCCGGCCAGCACGCGCGGCAAGATGCCTTCGACGAACTCCAGCGCCATGGTGACGTTGGCGTGGTAGCTCATCTTGCCGCTCAGCACCAGCGCGGCCGGCCGACATCCGCCAGGAATCGGTGTGAAGTAGCTCAGATCAACGCCATTGCTCAGCACGGTCACCGGGGCCGTCGCGCCGTCGGCGGCGAGCTCAAGCAAGGCCGCCTTGTCAACCTCAGAGGTCACCAGCACCCGCTCGAAGCGCCCCAGCAAATCGCCCTCGTGGCGCTGTGTGCGCCTCAGTTCCAGGCGGGCCGTCAGACGGTTGAGAGGGCGTCGGCTGCGCACCGCCGTCTGCCGGAAGAGTTGCGAAATGCAATCCACGCTGTCCCAGACCAGAGGCAGCTTGCGCCCCTGCGCCGCCAGGTGCGCCCGGACCCACAAGGCGTAGCGCGAGCCCCGCAGGTGCTCCACGTGCACCACGTCGAACGCGCCCGCTCCATCGCCTTCATCCAGCAACGCCGACAAGGCCCGCCCGGCCCGCGGCTCCCAGCTATACGCGGCCTGCAGCGGAGCGCGTGTGGGCAGCGCGCTCAGGCAGTTCCACAGGATCCTCGCGCGCCCGATCGGGAGGGCGAGAACGCGTTCGCAATGGTCCCTCAGCCTATCGGCGTCCGCCTTTTCCCTGGCATCCGCGTACAGGGTCAGCACCGTGATCCGATGACCCCGCTGTGCCAGGTGACGGATCAGGTTGTAGGGCCGCACGCGAACGAGGTTCGGTACGTAGGGCACGAAGTACAGGATTCGCATGCATCGACTCATCATGGGTGCGGGGAGGAGGCGGGCGCTCAGCGGCGCCAGAGCCGCACGCCGACGAGCGCCGCGAGCAGGAACAGCACCGTCGGCACCAGGCTCTTCAGGATCACCAGCAGCACGTCAGCCTCTTGCACCACAGGCTCCATGCCCTGCATGGCGGGAACCTGCGTCGTGGAAACCGCCGGCGACGCGGCCAGCACCAGGCGCGTGGGCATGTCTGTCGCTTCGGCCGCGGCCTGGGTAGTAGAGGGCTCAGTTCCCTGCAACGGAAACTCCGGCGCCGAGGTCTGACCCTGGGAATACCAGACCTGGTAGCGGCCGCTTTCGGATCTGAATATATTCGCCGCATCGCGCACGAACCAAACAACAAGCAGACGGTTACCGCCACTTACCGCCAGCCGCGGCCACTCCGGAAGGTCCTCGTCATACTTCGCGATCGACTGGGGAAGAGACCAGGTTCTCTCCGTGGCGTTCCAGGTGAGGTTGAGGACTTCCATCTCCTTCTGGCGCTCGAAGGTCCTGCCCACCATCGCAAGGTGGACGTCCCCGGCGCTGTCCGCGACCATGCTGTAACCATCCAGGCGACTGTCGAAGCCGAAGACCCCCTCGATCACGGTCGGCTCAGACCAGGAACGTCCACGGTCCGTGGAAACCTGGAAATAGACCCGCTCTTCAGGCAGCCCGATCCAGACAGCCATCAGTCGACCCTGGCCATCGATGGCCAGCGCGGGATTGCGAGCCTGGCCATTGGGGGCGCGGAATTCGAGCGGAAGCGTCCACGTCTCGCCCTTGTCGTAGGAGGCGGCGTAGAGCACGCGCGTGGGCTTCTCAAGCTGACCCAGACTGCCCCCGCGGCCGGCCTCCCAGACGAGATGGAGATCACCCTCTTCATCGACGAGCAATTGAGGCTTCACAGCCCCCGTCGGCAGGACCGAGACATCGGTGGCGGCAGACCAGGTCCGACCGCCGTCAACGGAACGCCGGTAGAGCACGTGGTAGCAGATCGCGCAATCAGGACTGGGCATATTGCCCGTGTAAACCACGTGCAGCGCGCCATCTCGGTCGCTGGCCATTCTGGAATAATAGGCCTCGCTCCCTGAACTGAGCTGGCGCGGCAGTACCCAGGCCGAGGCGGATGTCGCCCTCTCGGTGGCCGCCTGCCTGACGAAGACATCCTTGGAGCGGTAGGTGAGCCACAGAGCCGCTCCGTCGACCAGGAGCCCAGGACGCGTTGCTTCCCTGCCTCTGGCCTCGCGGAAGGCGACCACATCGACGGGATCGCTCCACGTCTCGCCATCTTCGCTCGCGGTGTACATCACCACGTCGGCCTCCGCATTGGTGCTGCCCCCCGATCCATCCCCAGGCAACGCCACAGCGCTGCTCCAGACCACGTGCACCCGCCCGGAAGGGTCCGCAGCCACGTCCGGAAACCAGGAGGAAGGATCGCGACTGGAGAGCGCCAGCGGCGCGGACCAGGTGGGGAGTTCCTCCTGACCATAGAAAACCTCGACCGGAGCAAGCAGGCTGGCGAACAACCCAAGGGCCAGAGCGACTGCCACCGCCAGGGATCGGGGGAAAGCGCGAGTGTTCGTGTTCATTTCCAGGACCTCATCACAGAGCGCGGCGCGAGGATCTGCGCGATTCGCGGCCCGCGGGGCGTGCCCGGACGTGGAGCACACGCTCCAGGCTCAAGCAGCACTGCATAGATATCAACGGTGGGTGCGGTGAAGACGGCGCGCAGGAGCGGCGATCGATCCGGCGTGTATCCCCCCAGGGCTTTCTCTGCGGGGCCGTAGAAGACGTAGTCCACGCTATAGCGGCGCAGTATCTCCTCCCGCCAGCCGTCTTCCACCGCTCCAGAGTAGAAACCTTCGACGATATCCCGCTTGCCGAAAAAATCCAGCGTTTGCGCCCAATGGGCCAGGAACGCGCGCCCGCCGGTGAGGAAGGGGATGTACTGCCCCAGAGTGAGCGAGCTGAGCACCACGTCCTCCTCCGTCGCGTTCGCCTCCAGCCACGACAGCGCCTGAACCTCGTCGTCGCTGAGATAATAGGGATAGTCGTATCGCCCCAGATCCACGAAACGCCAGGTCCACAGGTACACATTCGTCGGGATCACCGCCAGCAGCAATCCCACGGCCACGGCCTTGCGCAATCCGACCGCCGAGAACGCGCGCCCGGCCCGCTGCGCGAGGCCGCCCAGCGCAGGGGCCACGTAGCGAAACGCTCCCTGCGTGGCCAGGATGCCGATGGGGACCTGCCAACCGTTCAACATGTGGATCTGGAAATCCGTCGGGATGTAGATCATCAGCATGTTGGACCAGAACCACGCCTGCAGGAAGAGCTGTTTCTCCTGCACACCACGGAGCCGAAGCGGGTTCATCTTCAGGGCAGTGAAGAGGGCCAGCAGGAAGGCAACGCCCAGAAGCAGCGGCAGATGCAGGGGGCTCGGTGTGTAGACCCCCGCGTTGGCGAACTGGCCCAGCACCTCTTTCCAGACCGGGTGGAGCGAGGTCAGCGCCAACGAATAGAGCGCCGGCCAAAAGGAGACCAGGACGATCACGACCAACGCTCTGGTCTCATAGGCCGGCAGGCGTCGATCGCGCAGCGTCAGCAGGACCACGTAGGCCCCCAACACGCCGTACACCAGCAGCAAATCGTAGGCGTGCGACCATCCCAGGATGAAGACCAGCAGCCCTGCCAGGATCGGCAGCCTCATGCCGCCGCCACGGCCTTTCCCCCGCAGGACGAGATCGAAGGCCAGCACGTAGAGCCCGGCAGCGATGAAATGCGGATATCCCAGGATCCCCAGAAAGGTGTTGCCCTCGGCGATGAAGACATCCAGCGGAAAGAGCAATTCACCGCCCGTCACTGTGTACTTCATCAGCACCAACACCCAGCCGAAACCCGAGGTGAAGGTTATGACGAGGAAGGCCGTGCGCCGCATCAGGCGGTCGGACAGAAACAGCGTGCATAGTCGGTAGACCACCAACAAGAACAGGATGGCGGCACTCGCGCGCAGGACCTGATAGACGGCCGCATACCCCCAACCCATCAGCCTTCCGAGCCGTCCCAGCCCCCACCACAGCAGGTTGAAGAACAGCGGCGGATTGGCCTCGGAGGTCAGCTTGTTGGATGCCAGGGGCGCAGCCGCCAGCTCACGCATCCACGAGAAGTATTGCGCGTGGTCGGGCACATCCAGCATGATGCCCATGAACTGTCGTCCCGGCGGCGCGCTCAGATACGCATAGAGGTATGGGATGCCCGTCAGGACCAAGACCCCCAGGATGACCAGGCCCACGAAGGTCCATTCGTTCCCGGCCAGCTCGCGCAGGCGGGTCCTTGCCGATCGTGCGCGCACCGGGGGAGTCTCCTTCATTGTGACCGCACTTCCTGCGCGGCGCGCACTCCGACCCGGATCCCCGCCCCCCCACGCCCCACCAGCACCCACGCGCCCAGCCCGATGGCCGCCAACAGCAGGAACAGCGGCGCCAGGCTCAACGGCCCGCTCAGACCCAACAACACGCCCATATTGCGCGCGACGTTCGCCGCCAGCCAGTTGGGGAGCGCGTACTGCAGCAGCGGGTTGGACAATGTGTCTGGCGGGAAGGCCTGCTCGGCCAGGGTCAGCCCCCACGTCGCCACCCACGACCAGAGGGCCAGCAGGCCGAGTACCCATCCCCAGCCGCGCGAGACCGGCTCCCGCAGGACGAAGACCACGGGAAGGGCCAGGAATGGAAGCGCGGGGAGCAGGTAACGCGGACCAACAGCGAACCCACCCCACCACATCACAGAAGAAACGTTAAGGGTCAGCATCAGCCCCACCGAGGCCACCACGACCACCCATTCTTCCCGCCGCTCGCCCGAGCGCCACCAGCGGACCAGGCCCGGGAATGCGGCCAGAAGCCAGGGGGAGAGCAGGAACAGGCCCCGAAAGGGCCCGAAGGTGATGCCCCACAACGCCTCCAGCTTGGGCGCGCCCAGGCTGAGGAGACCCGTCGCGTGCTGCTCCTGCCAGAGCGTCGAATACTGATATCCCAGGTTGAAGGGCCCACCGAAGACCACCCCGTTGTAGAGCATGAGCCCCGCGGCGCACAGGCCGCCGCCCAGCAGCAGCCACACCAGTCGAGTCGGCGCGCCCTGGCGCAGGAGCGACCGCAGGGCGTATGCGGAGAGGACGGCAGCGATCAGGACCGAGGGGTACTCGCTGATCACGCTGTAGCCCAGCAGCAATCCAGTGCCGAAGAGCCGCGCCGGGCTGAGATGCCTTCTACCGAGAAACAGCAGGGCAAAGGCAGCCATGAGCAGCGCCGCGCTCAGTTGGTGGCCGTAGAGTGCCCCGGCGTAGGCGAAGGCCGGCGTGAGCAGGCCATACCCCAGGACGACCGCCAGGCGCGGAGCCGCGGCGGGGGTGAAGGCGCGCAAGATCCGGAAGAGCAAGAGGCCCAACAGCGCGCTGGGGAGAGCCGCCAGGGCCGCGGTGAGTGCCACCTGGGTCAGCGCGAAGCGGACCTTTCCGACCGATACCCCGCTGCCCTCCGGCCGAAGGGTGCCCTGAAACGCCTGAGCGGAATCCAGCCGCGCCGCAAGAGCCCGCAGAACGGGAGTGTCCAGCAGCACCTTCAGCCCTGCATACAGGGGTACGCCCAGAAAAGCCACGCCGGGAGCCTTGTCGCTGTAGTAGTGCCCGCCCAGCCGGGCGTAGTCCACCGTGTTGCCCACATAGGGGTCGATCTGGAAGGTGCCGTCATCCACCACGGCCACGATCATGTCCAGGCGCGAGTTCTGATTGGGATCGGCCCAGCGCGGGAAGGTGTAGAGGTAGCTCACCAGCAGGGCGAGGCCCACCGCCCAGGCGAGGACGCGCTCGCGCCGGCGCGAAGGGACCACCGGAGCGGTCCCTTCAGCTTGTGAGGGAGGCTGATTGGTGAAAGACATGCCCATCACTGGCCCGCGGCCGCGTCCGCCCTCCGATGAGGCCGAATGTGGATATCGGTGATCTCAGCACTGCGGGGGATCCTCAAGGCCTGAACCACGGCCGCTGCCACGTCGTCGGGTTGAAGCAGGTTGTGCGGCTCGTAGGCCCGTCCTTCGAAACCGCTGATCTTCTCCTGCATGGGTGTCGCCGTGCGACCGGGGTAAACACTCAAGACGCGCACACCCTGCGGGTTGACCTCCTCACGCAGGCTGTCGGCGATGCCGCGCAGGGCATGCTTGGTGGCCGCATACTGGCCGACGTTGGCCTTCGCCCGCTGGACGGCGCTCGAGTTGACGAAGACGATCTGCCCCTTCCGGGCCCGCAGATACGGAAGCAGAAACTGTGTGAGCATGAAGGGGGAGCGCACGTTCACCTGGAACTGCCGATCGAGGTCCTCGACCGGCGCAGTCTCAATCGCCCCCATCAGGATGAGACCCGCACAGTGGACCAGCATATCGAGAGCCTCCAGTTCGTCCGTGAGCCGTTCGATCAGGGAACGAACCTGCGTCTCGTTCGTGAAGTCAGCCTGATGGTGGATCACGCGGTCCGTGTGGGCACTTGCCTCCTCAGCGACAGCGGCCAGACGGCTCATGTCCTGCCCAAGCAGAACAAGCGCTGCCCCTTCCCGCCCCAGCGCAAGCGCCACGGCGCGACCGATTCCGCTGCTGGCACCGGTGACAATCGCCACCTGCCCCTCGAAAGCCCTCATCGTGGAAAACCTTCCTTCAGAACTGCTCTGATGGATGCAGTACATTTGGGGAGAAAGAGATCAGAGGGAACGACCCCGGCCATCAACCATCCAGCGCCCGCAGCAGGTCATGCGCCTCCAGCGCCTCGGCAGCCAGGCGGATCACCGCAAAAGGGATCCCGGCTCTTTGAGCGATGTCCAGCAGGCTCATGCCCCCATCGGATTGATTCAAGACCCACAGCAGGGCCAATGGCGTGATCCCGATGTCCGCGCCGCCGATGGACCGATACAGCCCGCGGCGGCCCAGTTGAGGCTCTCCCTTGGGGTTCAGATTGAGATAGCGCCGGTTGCCCTCCAGGACTTCCAGCAAGTCAAGGATCAACGCCAGGCTTTCCCCCAGCGCTTCCGGCCGAACGAAGTCCAGATCGTCGGCAGAGGTGTGGTATTCAGGGAAGCGGCCGTTCGGCGTGCGAGTGAGCGACCCGATGGGTAAATTGAAGCCCGGCGAACCGTACTGGCGCTCGTCGTATCCGTAGGGGGAGAAATCGAGCATCGCGTGCTCCCCGGGGCGTTGCCGCAGCACGTGGGCCGCGGCCTGATCGATCTCCGCATCCCCCTGCCGGGTGCGCTTGTAATTGAAACCGCCGCCGTCCCCGAGGCAGGCCAGCACCAGGCCATGCCGGATTCTCGTCGCTTCCCTCTCGTTGCGCGCCAGCCAGGTGATGGCGCCGATCGTCGCCGGAATGAAAACGAAACGGTAGGTGAAGCGCCGTTCCACACCGGCGAGAGCCCGGGCCAGCCATGCGGCCACCACGACACCCGAAAGGTTGTCGTTGCACATGGCGGGATGGCAGGCATGGGTGCTGATCAGGACCTCTTGCGCACTGCTGCCTGGCAGCAGACATTCGCCGTAGGTGAGGTGGCCTGCTTCCAGAGTGGAGTCGATGAGGACTTCGTACTGGCCCTCTTTCATCTCTTCCAGGACGCGGTGCGCCATGCAGAAGCCCCACGTCTTTTCGTAATAGGCGGTGCGGTAGGGGATCCAATCCGGATCGTCGGGGAGCGAGTGCAGGTGGGGCCTCAATTCCTCCAGGCTCATGCAGCGGTGGACGGGAGTGCTGTAGCTGACCACGTGCAGGCTCGATTGGCGAAGATCCACCACTCGCCGCCCGCTGGCGTCCTTTATGTACGCATCACGAATATTCCACTCGTCGGGCACCCGCCAATCCAGCACCTGAGTGCCGCTCGGGACCTGGTGCACCTCCAGGGGGATGTGCTCCGCCAGCAGGCCCAGGGTCTCGCGGTAGCCCTCTCCCGTGATGCTGCGCGGTATGGGATAGAGGCGAGCCATCAGGCCGTGCATGGCCAGGCCCTCTTGCAAGAAGTCCGATTGCGCGATCCATTCCCTGATCTTCATAGCGCGTCTCCCCGCCTTTGATCCCCGCGGCTCTCAGGCCGCATTATTGATCTCCACCAACATTCGACGCACACTCTCCAGCCATACCTCGAGCGAGAAATGCTCTCGCACCCAGTCCACCGCTCGATCGCCCATGGCCTGAGCCTTCCGAGGGTGATCCCACAGGTATCGAATGGCCTCCGCCAGCGCCCGCGGATCACCGCTGTCCACCAGGATGCCCGTCTCGCCGTCGAGCACATAATCTGCAAGGCCGGGCATGCGAGTGGCGATGACGGGCTTGCCCATGGCCTGCGGTTGGAGCACCGAGGCGGCGCCGGCGCTCCACTGCGTGGTGTGCGCGTCGATGGGCACCACCACGAACCTGCTGCGGGCGTATGCTCCCCGGATGGCGAGGGGATGGTCATAAGGCTGGAGACGGACGTTGGATGGGATGTCTTCGCCACCGTACGGGTCGCCGTGGTTGATCCAGGCGCTGGTGGCGCATATCTCGCCCAGCACTCCGGGAAGGCCCTTCATGGCGCGCAGCAGCGTCGGATAATCGCGATGGGAAAGCCCGATGCTCAGGAAGAAACTATTCCCCGCCTGACCCGTCGCAGGCATGGGCCGATAGAAATCGGTATCGATGGGAAAATGGAGCGGCACGACCGTTTCCGGCGAAAGCCCCAGGATCTCCGACAGGGCAGCGGCCTCGGAACGGCTGAACACCGTAACCCGATCCCATCGATGGGCCACACGCAGGGCGCGCACCAGAGCCAGCTTGCGCGGCGACATGGCGTGGTGCATGGTCACCAGATGGCGCACACCGGCCGGCAAGAGGAAGCTGAGCGGTATCCCCATGCGCTCCGACATGCTGAAGACGGTATCAAACCCCCCTTCCCGAACGAGCCTCGCCACCTGCAAGGCCCAGCGGACATCGAGGCGCGATTTCTCTTCCAGGAAGCGCATGATCCGCTGGCGAGGCCCGCGGCTGTTGTAATCCACATATGCTGCAGGCAAACGTCGGGCCAACTCCAGATAGTCCATGCGATAGCGTTGGCCGCGGCGGATTTCTCCCTCGGCATCAGGAGAGCGTGAGCTGGTGGCAACGATGAGCGCTTTCATCGAGATCTCTTCCTGCACCTGTGCCGAAATGGCCGAGGGGGGCTGCGCCACGGGTGAGGGAATAAGGCGGCTCTGCGCATCGCGTTTCCTGTATGATCTCACGGCAGCACGCGCACCTCGGGCATGGGAACGACGAACCTGCCTCCCCATTCATGCACAGCGGACATCTGTTCCACGATCTCTTCCTGCAGGTTCCATGGCAATATGAGCACTAGATCTGGCTTCGTCTCCCGAATGTGCTCAGGGGGATACACCGGAATGTGCGTGCCCGGCAGAAAGAGTCCTTGCTTGTGAGGGTTGCGATCCACCGTGTACTCCAGGAAATCACGCCGAATCCCGCAATAGTTGAGTAATGTATTGCCCTTTGCCGGCGCACCGTAGCCCGCAATGAGTTTGCCCTGATATTTCGCCTCGATCAGAAACGCCAGCAGATCTTGCTTGCTGCGTTCCACCCTGGGGGAGAAGGCCAGGTAGGGCCTCAGATCGTCGAGGCCGGCTTCATGCTCGACCTTTCTGAGATCGGCGATGCGCGATGAGATCGGATGCTCTCCTTCCGCGGCGCGCTGTGCGTAGATCCGCAGCGAGCCCCCGTGGGTCAGGATCCGGTCCACGTCGAAGATACGCAACTGATGCGCGGAGAACACTCGCTCCACGGTCGCGAAGGAGAAATACGAGAAATGTTCGTGGTAGATCGTGTCGTACTGGTTCTTCTCCATCAGGTGGAACAGGTGAGGGAACTCCATCGTCAGGACACCGTGCGGCTTGAGGAGCACGTGCAGGCCGCGCACGAAGTCGTTCAGGTTGGGGACCTGTGCCAGGACGTTGTTGCCGACCAGCAGGTCCGCCTGCTTGCCCTTCGCGTTCAGGATCCTGGCATTGCTCTCAGAGAAGAACAGCACCTCGGTAGGGATCCCCTTCTTGACAGCCACCTGGGCCACATTGGCCGCGGGGTCTACTCCCAGTACGGTGATGCCGGCGGCCAGGAAATGCTGCAGCAGATAGCCGTCGTTGCTGCCGACCTCCACCACCAGGTGTTCAGGCCCCAGATTGAAACGACGGATCATGGCCTCGGAATAGCGGCGAGCGTGTTCCACCCAGCTCTTCGAATAGGATGAGAAGTAGGCGTAGTCAGTGAAAATGTGCTCCGGCGCCTCGAAGGTGTCGAGCTGGACCAGCAGGCAGCGCTCGCAGACGAAAACGTGCAGCGGGTAGAAAGGCTCCATGCGATGCAGGTTTTCCGGTCTGAGGTAGGAGTTGGCCAGAGGCGACATCCCCAGATCAAGGAAGGTGTGTCGCAAGGGCGATACGCAGAATCGGCATCGAACGCTCGTCATCAAGATGCCCTCCCCGGAAAAGAACTCAGAACGCAGGGCGACTTTCGACCGGCGGTTGCGCGTCGCCGGCCTATGCATGGGATCGCCAATAGAATCGCTCATTCACCTGTCCCGTCGCGAGCAAGTGCTCGAGTTGTTTGATGCGGGTGTACGCACGCGATTCGAATGCATCGCGAGTGAGGGCTACATCTTCGAACAGCGCGCGCAGTTCATGCGCCCCGCTGCTCACCGTCCGTTGGCAGACGAACCCAGGCAGTTGCGCTGCGATCTTGTCAAACCGCAGGCGATAGCTCCGGTTGTCGCCATCACTCGCGCCGAAGATGATGGCACAATCGGGGAAGGCCTCGGCCACCACGCGCGCCAGATCGCGTATGCGGTAGTTCTCTTCGGAACAACCGACGTTGAAGATCTGGTTGCGCACTGCATCGACGGGAGCCTCCAGCGTGCATGCCATCGCCTCGCAGATGTCGAGCACGTGAACCAGCGGGCGCCACGGCGATCCATCGCTGGTCATGGCGATCTTTCCTGTGGTCCAGGCCAGCCCCGCCAGGTTGTTCAACACGAGGTCAAAACGCATATGCGGTGATGGGCCATACGCGGTGGCATTGCGCAGGAAGGTGGGACAGAAACCGTCGTCCGCCAGCTTCGACACATCCTGCTCAACGCGCAGCTTGCACGCGGCATAGGGCGTCTGCGGGTTGACGGGAGAGGTCTCATCCTTGGCAGTGCCATCGCCGACCCCATACACCGAACAAGAAGAGGCGTAGACGAAACGATGCACTCCGGCCTCCTTGCAGGCTTTCGCCAGGGCCAGACTGCCGCGATGGTTGATCTCGAAGGTGGCTTCGGGCCGCAGATGTCCCAATGGATCATTGGAAAGTTCGGCCAGGTGGACGACGGCCTCGAATCCGTCCAGGTGTGCGGGAGTAACCTGCCGAACGTCCATTTCGATCAGCGCCGGCCTGCCTCGCTCCATCTCATAGAGCGCGTTTTCCCTGAAAAAGCCGATGTCCAGCCCGGTCACCTGATGGCCGCGCTCTTCCAGCATGGGACAGAGCTGGCCCCCGATGTAGCCCTCAGCTCCCGTCACCAGGATCTTCATCCCTCACCTCCTCCATCACCAGACTTTCCACGGGGGACTATCCTGCTGCCACAGATCCTCCAGCACATGCTTATCGCGAAGCGTATCCATGTTCTGCCAGAAGCCGGTGTGCCTATAGGCCGCCAGGCGTCTCTCATGGGCCAGTCTCCGCAAGGGCTCCTGCTCCCAAACGGTGCTGTCGTCCGATACGCAGTCGATGGCCTCCGGCTCCAGCACGAAGAAGCCGCCGTTGATCCAGGCGCCGTCGCCGCGAGGCTTCTCGCGAAAGCGGGTGATGGTGTGCTGATCCTCGGCCAGGTTGAAAGCGCCGAAACGGCCAGGAGGTTGGACGGCCGTCATGGTCGCCAGAGCCCCCTGCTGCCGGTGGAACTCGACCAGCTTGTGAATATTGATGTCGCTCACGTTATCGCCGTAGGTGAAACAGAACGTTTCTCCATCCAGGTGTTGGCGGACGCGCCTCAGCCGCCCCCCGGTCATGGTCTTGTCTCCCGTATCAACCAGCGTGACCCGCCAGGGCTCCACTCGCTGCCGATGTACCTGCACCTGGTTGTTCTCCAGGTCAATGGTCAGGTCGCTCTCATTGAGGAAGTAATTGGCAAAGTACTCCTTGATGACGAAGCCCTTATAGCCGCAGCAGATGACGAAATCATGGACCCCGTATGCGGAGTAGATCTTCATGATGTGCCAAAGAATGGGTCGCCCGCCGATCTCGACCATCGGCTTGGGGCGGACCGAGCTCTCTTCGCTGATGCGGGTTCCGTACCCCCCGGCCAGGATCACCGCCTTCATCGATCATCCCTCCTTTCGGCCCTACTGGCGCCGGACCGATCAAGCCGTCCACCCCCCCCAGCCAGAGCGCCATAGATCTCCTCATAGGGAAGGTAAGCCTTGCGAAAGTCGTAGTGCGATTCAGCCAACGCGCGTCCCTTCTGAGCCAACCGCTTGCCCATCCGGGCGTCGGCCAGCAACTCGAGCACCGCACGCGCGAAATCAGGCGGCTCATCGGCGATGAGCAGATGCTCACCCGGGGAAACCCGGATCCCTTCAGCGCCGATGGAGGTGGAAACCACCGGGATCCCTTGGGCCAGGGCGTTCAGGATCTTCACGCGCATGCCGCCACCGGCCAGCAAGGGCACAACCATCATCGCCGCCCCCTCGAGGAGGGGTTGCGGGTCCTCAACGTAGCCATGCACTCGCACCCGCGCATCGCGCCCACCCCACGCCCGCAACACACGCGGCGGCCTGGCGCCGACGATCTCCAACCGGGCATCGGGACGGCCTTCCCAAACGCGCGGCATGACCTCCCGCAGGAACCAGAGCATCCCTTCGACATTTGGGGGCCAGAACATGGTCCCCAAATGGAGAATGCGGTCCGCTCCAGGCGCCCGTTCTACGAACTTAATCCCCTGAACGTCAATGGCGATGGGGATGACAGTGATCGCCGATCCATTTGGGACCCCGTCAACGGAAAGTAGGGCTTCGCGCAGGGCAGCCCGGTCTTCCTGGCTGACGGCGATCACGCCGTCGAAGCGACGGCAGGCCAGACCCTCATACCTCTTGACCAGGCGCCAATCCCGCCTCAGCAGCCAACGCTTCGGCCCCGGCCCCAGGCTCTTCCACAGACGCCGGTAGAGAAGCCACAAGGCGTTGTGCGCGTCCAACAGGCGCGCAGCGCCTGGCACGCGCTCCGCGTACTGAGCCATGTTCAATTGGTCCGCATGCACGAGATCGAAGTCGGTCTCGCAAACGAGCTGCGCCACCAGCCGGTGCATCGCTTCCCGTCGGTCGCGCACGATCACCCAGGGCTTCCCGCTGAGCAGACTTTCGCCCAGGGCCAATAGGTCCCGGGCCGGACTGCGCCTCATGGGAACGGTGCGGACGCGATGGCAATAGCGCCGCAGATGGTCAACGGCCTGATCCTGATCCCCGCGGGTGAAGGAAACCAGCGTCAGCCGGTGGCGGGGGGCCAGGAATCTGATCAGGTTGTAGGTCTTGATCTTGGGGCCGCCGTCCGGCGGATAGGGCAAGACCTGGGTGAGCAGCAGGATGTCCATCACGATCCCTGGCGATGAGCGGGCGGCCGCCCATCGGGATGGCATGTCGGAGTGCATTCGTCCTTGGTGACAGAGACCGACAAGGCATGCCACAAGTGAAGCGCGAGCGGACCGCAGAGTGCGCGAGGGGCGCCGAACAACCCTGTGGAAAAACGCTTTTGCGATCTCAGCGCTCTCTGCGGTTGACAGCCATCAGGGCCTTGGGGGATTCGCGGTGCCCCTCCGCCGGGGGGAAAGGGCTATCGCTAGAAGGTGTGCAGGTTGCGCAGCAAGGCCCGATAATTAGCGGCCCGCGCCGTGACCGTCTCATCCAACTGCAGGGCGGAAGCCGCCATCCCGGCGGCCACCCGCGTGAGGCCCTGCAGAGCTATCACACCCTTATAGAGCCGTGCGACGACGTCGCCGTAGTGCTTTCGGAAGAAGAGCGCTCGGCTCCTGTACAGGCGCAGCAGCGTCTGCTCGCCGGGCGCCTGACGCGTCGCCCCGCCCCACAAATGCGTGGCAGCCGCTTCTGGCACGTAATACACACTCCACCCGGCCTCCAGCAGTCGATAGCACAGGTCGACCTCCTCGGAATACATGAAGAAGCGCTCGTCGAAGGTGCCGACCGCGGACACAGCATCCGACCGCAACATCATGCACGCCCCCAGGATAGCGTCGACCTGGCGCTGGTCCCCCATATCCCAGTAGCTCATGCGGTATCTGCCGAAGGTCTTGCTGCTGGGAAAGGCTCGATCCAGCCACAGACAGGCCCAGAGCTCGGTGGACAGTGTGGGAAAGGAGAAGCACGAACGCTGCAGCCTGCCGTCCTCGTGGTACAGGCGCGGCCCGGCTGCGCCCGCCCTGGGGTGGGTTCGCATGAATTCGAGCAGCTCTTGCATGCAGCCAGGGTGCAGGAAGGCGTCGCTGTTGAGCAGCAGCAGGTACTCGCCCGCTGCGATCTGCATGGCCTGATTATTGGCGCGCGCGAAGCCCCGGTTCTCTCGATTCTCCACCAGGCGCACCGCAGGGAATCCACGCCGCACCATGGCCACGCTTCCGTCCGTCGAGCCGTTGTCCACCACGATGGTCTCGACGTGCAGTCCCTGCGTCGTGGCCGCCACGGCCTCCAGGCAACGAGCCAGGAGTTCCTGTGCGTTCCAGTTGACAATGATGACGGTAACTTCAACCATCAGGCTATTCTCACCTACGGGAGATTGGGGCAACTTCGATTGAGAAACCCTCAGGGGTCAGCCTCAGAACCTCACCCTGCCGCATCCAAAGCACCGGGATGCGGCTGCTGGAGCTGCTCCCCTCCCAGGAGAGGCGCCCAGGACTGCCGTTGAAAGGCAGCAGTTCCGGGTCGAACAGCACCAGCGCGTAGCGCCCGAACGCGTCCGGCGTAAGGCCCAGGTCCTCTGCACGCAACGTCACCCACCCCTCTTCCGAGGGCCTCCCTGCGCCGACCTCCCATCGTGCCCCCAGGAAATACGGCACCAGGGCATAGCGCGGCAGGTAATACTGGGGAAAACGCCACCCCGCGGAGATGAGCGCAGTGCTTTCCCTCGGTAGCGATCCTTCGACCGCTTGTATGCGAGCCCCCAGCGATGCGTCGTGCCGGCGCAGGGTGTCGCGTGTCAGCAGCTTGGGCGAGGCCGTCCCCAGCGGAAAGGTGGGGGCGAAGATGAAGATGGATGCGTTCAGGGAGATCACCCCTGCCACCACCAGCCGCCCTATGGGCCGCCCACCCCAACTCACGCGCCGCAGTCCGGCGGCGCTGAGCAGCATCAGAGCCGGCAGGTAGACGAAGACCAGACCCTGTTGACCCATGTGGATCAGCGCGTAATAGGCGGCAACCGGAAAGCCCCAGAGCAGCAACAGCCATTCTCGCTGCGCCAGCCAACGTTGCTCCCGGCGGCGAGACATCCACCAGGATGGGAGAGCGGCCAGTGCGGGCACCGCGGCAGCGCCCCAGCCGTACAGCGTGTACATGCCCAGTTTGACAAGGTTGCGTCTCAGGCCCGGCAGACCGGCGGTGAAAATGGAAGTTGTAGCATTGAAGCTGCGCGTGAAGGCCGCCATCAATTCCAGATAGCGAGCCGGCCCGCCGCTCAACGCGAGCAGCGGCAGCAGCCATGCCAGGTCGATCACCACCAGCAGCGCCAGGCTCTTCAGCAGCAGGCGTCGTGGAAGGCGCCAGGCAGCGTACAGCATCAGGGGTGCCAGGAAGACCTGCGTTTGCGGCCTGAGCCCGCCGGCCAGGCCAAGCCAGACGGCGGCGGGGAGAGCCATCCGCTCGTCGCCGCGCGCCACGCGCAGGAGCAGGAAGACCGCCACGATGACCGCCATGGCGTCGAGGGTGTGCGGTAGCGCCACCTCGCCGTAGAACCAGAAGAGCGGGCTGGAGGCCAGCAGGAGCGCGGCCAGCAGTCCCGTTTGGCGGTCGTAGAATTCCCGGCCCAGCACGTAGAGCGCCGCCAGCGCGCCTCCACTGGCCGCAATGCTGATGGCGACCAGGCTCTTCTGGGGATCTGCCAGGAAAAGGTCGACGAGCCGACCGAGGCCAACGTAAAGGATGTACCCGGGCACGTGAGGCTGGCCGGCGGCCACGTCGAAGCGATCCAATGCGAAGGCGAAGTTCACCGAATCCCAGTGATAGAGATAGGATCCGACAAAAGGAATTCGGCTCAGTGCTCCCAGCAGGAAAAGGCCCGCCGCCACGGCAAGATCCTTGTGGGCACCTGCCGCGGCAGCAAAGCGTTTGAGGCCCACAGCATCTCGGCCCGGTGCCTGCAAAGCGCGCTGGACGCCGCTCATCCCGCTGCACCCCGCGCAACCTCCAGGCCCCGCGCTTCCATCGCTGTAGCGCTGAGGCGGTCCAGGGCCATGAGTGCACCGAAGAAGAGCCAGCCGTAAACCGCATAATCATAGCCGGCGATACCCTGAGTGTAGGCGAAGGGGAAAAGCCAATCCCCAAAGGCCATGATGACGATGCTACCGATGAGGCCCGAGAAGGCGGCCGCCGCCAGCGCCTCCATGAACCCTCCCTGCCCCTGCAATCGCCGCAACGTGCGCCTGCCGACGCGCACCAATGCCACGACCATCCATATGAAGAAGCCGAAACCGACAAGCCCGGTCTGGGCCAGCACGTCGAGGTAGTTGCTGTGGGTGGCCATCGCCCGCGCCGGGAAATAGCTCATGTAATAGACCGCGTAGCCCGCGGGTCCTGTGCCGAAGAGCAGATGTTGCCGGGTTACCTGCCAATTGACCTGCCAGGCCGAAAACCGCGTGTAAAGGCTCGTATTCGCCTCGGCTCGCAATACGGTGCCCAGGTAATAGCCGGGATCGGAGGCGATGACGAGCAGCAGGGCCAGGGCCAACAGAGCGAACAGCTTGCGTGATCGCAGCAGGCTGAGCACCCCGAGCGCGACGAGGCCGGGCAGCCATCCTGCCAGCCAGGAAATGTTCACGCCCGCCCCCCAGTAGATCCAGGCCCCCGCCAAGAGCAGCAGCAGCGCACGGGCGCGACGCGTCAACCCACGGTGGAAAAAGGCCAGTCCTGCTGCTAGGGCGATGACCCACATCGCGAAAAGCCCGCCTGTGTTCACCGGCAGATCCCGCAGCCCCAGGTCCTTCACGAACCCCAGGACCCCGGCCAGCAGCATCAGCGCCACCATCCACTTCAGCGTGCGCTCCCGCTGCACGTGGTTGGCTACGATCAGCATCGCCACCGGCAGCATGATGATCACCAGCGCAGCCGCGGCCTGCACTGCCGTAAAGGTGTTCCAGACGAAGACCGTCGGATCGCGAAAGATGACACTCCAGAACAAGGCCGCGACCGTAACCAGCATGAAGGCCAGTGCGGGCAGATTGACCGGGGAAGGGTGCAGATGAAAACGCCTGTCGACGGCCAGCATGCGCAGAACCCAAAGGCCGCCGAAGAGCATGGTCAACGCCAGGCTGTCCACCAGGCGGCTGGCCGTTCCCGTCGGCAGGCTGATCGGCAGGAAAGCCGCCGCTACCAGAATGATGAGTGCCCCCTGGTCGCCACGCAGACGCAGCGCCAGGATAGCCAGCAGGAATGCCATCAGCATGGCCGGCAGGAGCGCAACGCGATAAACGTAGTTGGGGCTTCTCACCGCCACCATGTAGACCAGTTGACCCAGGAGGACCGCCGCCACCAGCACCCAAAGGATCAGGCCTGCCCGGATCAGCCTCTTTTCCGTGGCGGAGGGCTGCATGCTGACGCCGACCCGCAGGCGGATCCTCCGATTCAGGGCTCGCCCCCAACCGGCAGCCGGGCTAGACACAGCCGGCCTCCACGCAGCGGTTCTCGCTGGCGACGCGCTCCACGAAAGTGCGAAAGCGCCCGCCGATGGCCTTCCAGCCATAGCGCGTCTCTACAGCCTCCCGACCGGCTGCGCTCAGGCAGGCGCGCAGTTCGGCGTCCGCGAGCAGCCGCACCAGAGCCTCAGCGAATGCGTCAGGGTCCTCGGCGATGAAGATTTCCTTGCCCGGAATCAGGTCCAGACCCTGGGCGCCTTTTGCGTTCGCCACTACAGGTGTCCCCAGGGCCAGGGACTCGAGTATCTTCAGGCGAGTGCCGCCGCCATGCAGCAGAGGCGCCACGCTCACCCAGCTTCGACCGACGACCGGACGCACATCATCCAGATAGCCCGTCAGCGTAACGCCCTCGCTCTGTGGAAGGCGATTGAGTGGGACGCCTTCCAGCCCACCTGTCACGCGCAGTTGCGCTCCCGGTCGAGCGGCTCGCACGGCGGGCCAGATCTGCGTCAGGAAGTAACGCACTGCCTCGAAATTGGGCCGATAAGTGAGCGCGCCGGCATAGACGATCGTATCGGGCTCGGGCTCCCCCCATTCCGGCCTGGCCGCGTCCAGGTCCACACCATTGGGAATCACCGTCAGATTGATGTGCTCTGAGCACAGTCTCTCGGCGAGCACACGTTCGTTTTCTGAGACGACGGTGCATCCCTGGAATCTCCCCAGCAGGCCGGTCACGTAGGCCGCCTGCTTGCGCCACGTCAGGCCAGCCCCCAGTCTGGTTCCCACAGGCCCTGGAGCCCGGGCACGCTCGTAGGGCTGTGTAAGCTCCAGTTCTTCCAGGACCCTGACCACCCCTTGCCTTGCGGCTGCATAGGGCGCCATATCCAGTTGGGAGGCGATCACCACGTCGTGCCTGCGCTCGCGCAGCGCTTCACCGGTCAGCATCTCCATTTCTGCACTGAAAGTGTCGATCACCGATCGCGGCTGTCGCGAAAGGTAGCCGAGCATGGCGCGCGAGCTGCGACTCCTGAAGGGGCGATAGGGGACGACCTGCACAAGCCGGCAAAACTCCCGCAACGCCCGGGCGTGGCTTCTCAGGACGGGGCCCGCAGCGAAACTGATCAGGTCCACCTCGTGGGTCTCCGCCAACCTTCGCAGCAGATGGTAGATTCTGATCTTCGAGCCATTGTCGGGAGGGTAGGCAAACCATCGCGAGAGAAAGAGGATGCGCATCGATTACCTCCTCCCCTCGATCTGCCGCTCAGCCCACAGGCTGCGGCCCGTGCGTCCGAGAAAGTAATCCGCCACGGCGCGCAACATCACCCTGCGCTGCGGGCGCATCGCCCGCCAGCGCGGTCGCAGACTCCAACTCAACATCGTGCGCGGATATTCCAGCAACAGCGTCGCAGCCCAGGTCCCCCACCCGGCACGCACGCGGCGCAGGAACAACAACCTGTTGCGCGTCATGTAGTAGTGCACGATCGGGGAGTGAGCCTGCTCGATCGGAGAGACCTTATGCCAGACGCGCGCCCCGGGCACATGCGCCACGCCGTAGCCGGCGCGCTGCATGCGCACACACCACTCGGTCTCTTCGTAATAAGCGAAGAACTGCGGATCAAGGCTTCCAACGCGCCGAACCGCGTCCATACGGACGAGCAGTGCGCAGCCCGTGACGAAATCCACCTCACGCGGCCCCTCGCCGAACTGGCCCTGGTCCACCTGCCCCAAGCCCTGCATTCGAGTGCGGCCCGTGCGCCAGTCAATGTGCCCTCCCGAGGACCAGATGCGTTGTGGGTCTGCATGGAAATAGATGGTTGGCCCCGCAACAGCCAGCTCCGGAGCCCCCTGCAGGACCTCGACCAGCCGTCCCAGGAAGTCGGGCGCCACTTCCGTATCATTGTTGAGGAGCAGGGTATAGTCATGCCCCCGAGCGAGCGCCCATTCCAGCCCCAGGTTGTTGCCACCTGCGTAGCCCAGGTTGTCCTCTGTCTCAAGCACGTGGATGCCGGGACAGGCATCCTTGAGCGCCGCGGCCGAGCCATCGCCCGAGCCATTGTCGATCACCACGGTCTCGTACCGCGGATAATCGACCCGCTCAAGGGATCGTACGCAGGCCAGGGTGTCAACAAGCCCCTTCCAGTTGAGGATGATGATCGCAACGCTGGGTGCGCTCACGCGATGGCCTCCAGGCTTCGGCCCGCTTCGCTCCGGACCCGACGATACAGCGCTTCCAGCTCGTCCATTTCCACGGAAAGCGGCTTGATTGGCTTGATACCGGCGCGCAGGCGACCGAGCAGCGTGGGTTCCTCAACGATCCGGGACAGGACCTGCGCCAGCGCAGCCGCATCGCCGGGGGGAAAACGCAGCCCATTGACGCCTTCCTCCACCAGCTCCGCCATACCTCCCAGATCCGAGACCATGACCGGGGTCTCGTGGGCGAAGGCCTCCAGGATCACGTTGGGGCTGTTTTCGTACCAGATCGAGGGAACCACGACGAGATCGACGTTGGAGAGCACTCGCGGCAGGTCGCGTCGGGGGAACGTCCCCGCCAGGGCGACCCTGCCGTCCATCGCCGCCATGCGTCGAAGCCGTCGCACATAGCGCGGAAAGGCCTGCAGGTCACCGTAGACCTCCAGGCGAAGTGCAGCCTGCGGCATGCGCTGCAGGGCCTCGAGCAGCAGGTGGGCACCCTTGTGTGGGGCGAGCTGGCCGATGTACGCCAGTCTGAGGGAACCCGTCGCAGCGCTCTTCACCACCAGCTCGTCCGCCGAGCGGTCGAGGCCCTGGCGCAGGAAGTGCATCCGCGCCGGATCGAGCCCCCACTCGAGGAAGAATCGCTCCAGAAACCTGGAAGGCGCGATGAAGGCGTCGGCCGCCGAAAGAGCCCGCTTCAGGAAAGCCATACGCTCCTGTACGGCCGCCACGGCGCCCCTTCGACTCCGCCAGTAGCGCGCCATCAGCCCCGGCGCCGCCCTGGCTGCCCATCGGTGGCGGCGGCGCTCCTCCCCCAGGCAGCGGGCACAGCGTTCGGCCTCGATGGGCAGTGTCGATAGCCCTCCATCGCTGCGCAGCATCGTGATGCGCGGGCAGAGGAACCAGAAATCGGTCAGAGTGACGACAGTGGGCAGACCGATTTCCCGCGCCATCAGCAGGCTGCGGCCGGATATCAGGTAGCCGCCGATCAGGTGCATCACCTGCGGCCGCCAGCTCCGCGACAGGTCGCGCAGGTGATCCCCGATCCAGGGGTTGTCGTAAGCCCAGCGGAAAGGGTCGGGGGCTGCCTGCATGTCGAAGGACAGACGGCGCACCGATATGCCCCGGAAGGAATCGTCCTGCCACGCCACCCCATCTGCAGGACCGCGGTCGATGTCTTCTACGCACAGCACGCGTACCTCGTGTCCTCGTTCTTGCAGGGAACGGGCGGTGCGGAAAGCCCGCCATTCGGCGCCGCCAGTGTGATGCGGAGGGAAGTGGTGGACCAGGAGGAGGATGCGCATCGGCTTCGGCCGGCCCATCAGCCTGCCGTTCCTTTGTTCGGGAAGGGATTCAGGCGGCGCAACAAGCGCCTTATGAGCCGCCATTCTTCCTCGTCCAGCAACCGCATGACCAGCGCCATGCCGGCGTAGCTCGATGCGCCCAACACGATGAGCAGCAGTAGATTCCGGGGGCCGGCCATCCAGACGACAGCCCCCATCCCCAGCGAGGCGATCGTCACGCGCAGGAAGAGGCCCGCCATCGGTGGGAGCTTGAGCCTGCCACGCAGCAGCAGGTAGAACTGCAGCGCGCCGATCAGGTCCGTGACGACAGTCACCAGGGCGGCGCCCACAAGTCCGTAGCGCGGGATGGCGTACAGGTTCAGGATCACATTGGCAGCGGTGTTGATTCCGTAGACGCGCGCCGCGGCGCGCTCCTCACCAATGACGGTGGTCATATTGCCGCAAAAGCTGGCGAACATGAGAAAGGGCACATCCCAGATGAGTATCTGAAGCGCCAGCGCGGCGGGCAGGAACTCATCGGTATACAGGAAGCGGATCAAGGGAAATGCGACCAGCGTCCCCCCGACCGCGATGGGCAGCGAGACTATGGCGATGAAACGCACCGAGCGATGGTACCAACGGTTGACCTGCATGGGCTCGGCGACATAGGTACGGGCCAGGGAAGGCACCATCGCCGTCTTGAAGCCCCCGAACACGAAGAGCAGCGATGGGATCAGACCGTAGGCCACGTTGTACCACCCCACTACCTGGTCTGACTCGTAGCGGGAGAGCATGACGGTATCGATGGAAAAGGCGATGGTCAGAAAGAGCGAGATCACCCCAAAGGGCATGCCGGCGCGCATCAGAGCGGGCCAACGTCGGATGTCGACGCGCGGCCGCATCTCCACCATCCGATGTCGGTGTATGAGCCAGAGAGCGGCACCGATCATGATCGGCATGGGGATGATGTTGGCTGCGATGAGCGAGACGTAGCTCATCCCCTGCAGCAGGAAAAAGCCTCCCAGGGCGAAGAACAGCAGCCGGCCCACGAACTCCAGGGCCGTTGTGTAGTCGAAGCGCTCGTGGGAAGTGAGCAGGGCGCTCAGCGGCGCGAGAAAGGCTGCCAGGAGAAAACTGACGGAATAGATGAATATGCCGAGGACGATCTCCGTCGAGTATCCGAAGAGCGCACCGGCGGCGGTGATCCCCACCATGCCCACCAGGGCCAGGACAAAGCGTATGGCCATCAAGTCCCAAAGCAGACGCGGTGCCAGGCTGCGATCCTGGGCGATCTCGCGCATGACGTACTGGGTCATGCCGAACTCGAGAAACACCTGGAAGAGCCCCACGAAGCCCAGGACGATGGAGTATTGGCCGAAGCGATCATCACCCAGCTGTCGAATGACGTAGACGTTGAAGAGAAAACCCAGCCCCTTCATCGCCACGAGACCCAGTGTGATGAAGGCCGCATTGCGGAAGATGATGGACGAAAGACGGCGGACTGGCGCTACGGCGTCTGCAGCGGGTTCGACTGCGGGGGCATTTTCCACAGGTTCCGTTCCTCGATGGTCGGCACGTCAATCGACAAAGCGGCGCAGCATCATCTCGTATGTGATCAGCGGAGCGATCTTCCCGATGGTCCACTGCTCCCTCGCGGCGAAGTGGCGCGCCATCAGACTGCGCACGAAAGCCGGGTCGAAGAGACCACGGTCAGTGGTGCGACGGTCGTACAGAATGCTCTCTGCCCAGACTCGTAAGGGACCGCGCAGGTAGACCTCATAATCCGCGTAGAGCGTATGCAGGCGCTGAAAATCGTGCCACAGGTGGCGCTGAATGCGGCGGCGTGCTCTCACCCAGATTCCATGTGCCTGCCGATGCAGATTGTTGGCGGTGGGCAACATGCGATCCTGGTCGTAAGGGATCCGAGCCAGGCGAGGCAGCTCGCGCTGCAGCATGGACCGGTAAAGTCGATTGTTGAAGCGGAGATCGTCCGGAAGCGAGTAGAGGAAGTCGAAGAGTTCATAATCCTTGAAGGGGAGCCGCACATCGATGAAAGCGCGGTAGAAGGTGATCGTGTTCTGAGTCAGCCGGGCATCGTGGTTGCGCAGAAAGAATAGTCCAGCACGAATGTCGGGCCGCAAGGAAAGGTAGGGTGCGAGTTCCGCGCTGAAGGACTCAAAGGCCCGACCACGCATCTTGCGCCGCAGATCATCCGGATAGAGCAATAGCTCCTCAGCCTCCGTCAGCGAGGGCCAGGTGAAACGTTGATTGAAAAGATGAAAGAGACCGGGGACAAATTCCAGGTTCGGCTTGGCCGAAATCCTGCCGGAATCCACCGATTGGTGATGCCCCATCACTGACCCGCCCCCCCAGCCGCTCAGGTTGACCTCCATCAATTTCCTGGCTGCGGCGAGGGTGCTCAGGCCATGAGCATGAACCCAACTGTGATAGCCCTCCGTCAGCTCCAGATGCAGGTCAACATAATCCAAAACCCACGCGCCGTCACCGAGATCGAACCAGTGATGGTCGCTGCCGACGGCCTTGGCGATGGCGCGGGCGTAATGCACATCGCGACAGCGCCGCGTGCCATAGGTCACGGAAGAGATCGGGCGCCTATCGATCAGGCCGAGAAGCGTACGGGAGTCCAACCCCCCGCTCAGATATACGCCCGGGCGCAGCGAGCCCTCAGAGAGGCGATGGACGGCGTTTCGCAGCAGCATGCCAGCTTCTTCTGCCGCTTCGTGCAGGCTGATCTGGGGCCGATAGGGGATCTCATCGAAGTCCCAGTAGGGGCGCACGCTGCATGTGCGCTCCACCAGATCGAAGGTCAGCACTGAAGCCGGGGGCAAGAGGGTTACATCTTCGAAGAAAGTGCGTTCCCCCAGCAGATGCTGAAAGCGCATATACTGCGCCAGGGCCGTGTAGTCCAGACGGCGAGGCAGGTTTCCGTCGCAAAGCACCCCTTTCATCTCCGGCGCGAACCGCAGACTCCCTCCGTGTGTGGAGTAGAAGAGTGGATAGTGGCCGAAGCGATCATTGGCGATGATCAGCATGCGCTGCTCAAGATCCAGAATCCCCAACACAAAGACACCATTGAGCAGGGAGACGAATCCAATGCCATGCCTTTCGTACATATCGAGAGCACGCCGGGCGTGGGACATCCCCTCGGCAACCGGCGGGGTGCTGTAGAGCTCGCCGGCGAGCGTCAGCATGCGGGTGCGACGCCCGTTCCACACAGGTTGCGGTTCCGGGTTGAAGATGCCTATGCCGATCCTGCCGAGGGCATATCTCCCCCCGGGATCGACATAATGATCCACCTGGAACCAGGGACGATGGGACATCGCCTTGGCCATGGCCTGCGCCAGGGCGGAGGCGTCGTCCCGCCCTTGAGACCCAATGAAGCCGAATATCCCACTCATGGATCCCTCACTAGGAGTCTCTCCAGGAAGCGGCTCACCCCTCGGCCGCAGACACTCACACCTTCAGCAGGTAATGGCGACGTCTCAGCGCAGAGAAGGCACCGCCATCGAAGTGGTAGTACCACCTCAGGCCAAAGATCTCGTAGTAGCCGGAAGCGCCCACGCGGTCAAAGTTCAGCTTCTGCGGCATCCGCATCGCAGCCGGGTTCTTTGGGTCTATGAGCGCGAGAGCCCGCGTATAACCCTCGCCATGCAGCCATCGCAATCGTCTCGCCGCACATGCGGGCTGCAACCCCCTCCCCCGGTAGTCAGGCAATGTATAGGCGCCGTAGAGAAAGGCCTCCCCCTCAGCAAGCTCAAAGGTTCGAGGCAAATGGTAGGAATAGCCGGTCTTCAGGCCGATCCAGGAGACGAACACGACCGCACCTCTGTGCCTCGCGACGCAGCACAGGTGCTCTTTGGCCACGCGCTGCTCGATGTCGAAGGTGTGTTCCTCCGGGATGTGGGACTGGTGACTTCGGATGATGGCGGGATCGGGAGGCAGGATCTCGAAGCTGAAGGGGATCGAAGCCTCGTACCTGGGCAGCTCCCGGTCGAGGGCACGCGCCACGACGACGAATCTCTTCGCCTCTGGCCCCCGAGCGAGGCGGCGCGCCACCCTGCGCGGCAGGCTCAACATGGGCTCAACATGGGCTCCACCTGGACATGCTTCTCTCCAGCCCGACCTTCATCAGGCGCGCGCCCGACTTCCATCGACTCAGGCATCAGGGCGCCTGCGCCGTTCGCCGCCGCTCCAGCAGGCGGCAGGACACCACCACTTCCACCAGCTCGAGCCCGGACACAGCCGCACACGAACCATACTCTTGCGTCCAATCATGGAAAGGACCCGCAGCCGAGGCGCGGGGGCCGCCAGGAACAGGTCATGATCCAGTTCAAGGTAACCACAGTCGCCAATGTATTATCGGATGACCTGCGGCTTGGCACGTTCAGGTGGGGAAGATATCGGCACTCATCTGCACAATCGCCCCGCGCCTCCTTCACACCAGCGCGATGGCGACCTGCGCGAAGGAGGGGACCGTCCAGGCCAGGACCCGGAATCTCCTGCCGTGCTGACGTTCATCACGATTGCGGCCACTCCTTCCCGAAAAGACCGGCCCTGCATCCGCCAACAGCGCGCGGCGGCCTTTTTGCTGTGTCGACCCCTGGGGCGCCAATCTCGTTCGGCGATCCGCGATTCAGCCGCGGGCGACGAGCAAGACGCCCAGCCCAACCACCATCGTCCCCAACAGGCGCAGCGCGGATATATCCTCCTGGAATATCTGCCAGGCGGCGATCAACATGACCACATAGCTCAGGCTCACAAAGGGATAGGCGAAGCTGAGATCCACGCGCGAAAGGGCGCTCAGCCAGAATACCGTCGAGGCGCCGTAGATCACCAGCCCGCCCAGCACGTAGAGATTGGTGCCCATCCGCCACAGAATGGCACCCATCTGCCCCACTTCCAGGGTAAGCGGGCCCATGCTGGACATGCCCTGTTTGAGCAGGATCTGCCCGATGCCGCCGCCCAGGACGCTGATCAGGATATATAGCACCGCAGTTTTCATGCCCATCTACCTCCAGAGAGAGAGCCGAACGCCGTGAGATCGGGCCAGGGACGACTTCTCCAGCCAGGCCGCGCAAACCCGGGGAGATCAGCCTCGCTTCTCCCGCGGGCGAACCTCCCGGCCTGACGGGGCGATGTCCGTCAGCTTTGCCGCCCGAGGAAAGCGTGCCAGGACGGGTTGTCTCCCCTCCCTATCACGGACCCCGCACCGCGCTTTCCGCCGCCTGCGAGGCCAATCCGGCCAGGTCGTCTCTGCCCTGCGTCGTCCACCACCATGCGTAGACCTGCAACTCCTGAGCCGCTTCAGGGAGGCCGCCCAGCAAGACCATGGCATCGCTTTCGTTTCCCATCCACAGGTAGGCGTATCCCAAGACCTTGCGCACTCCCCTGTGTCCCGGACTTTCGGCGAGCGCCGTTTCCAGGTGGCCGGCCGCACTATCGAAGGCGCGCGCATCCATTGCCATGAGCCCCAAGCGGTGATGAGCCGTCCGATTGCGCGCATCCCAGACCAGGGCGCGCTCGAAGAGCGACTCCGCCCGCTGCAGCCCGGCCTGGTCGCGTCTATCTTCCCAAGCCGGACCAGGCCAACCCCTCAACTCCGCGCGCGACATCTCAACCCCCCCCAGGTCCGCCAGCCAGGCTGCAGCCAGGCGTCTGGGGCCCAGCGCAAGCATCAGCACCAGGAGCAACGCCACACCGCCCAGAGCGACGGCCCATCTCCGCCCGCCAGACGGCCTTCTCCGCCGGCCGAGGCTCGCCCGCCTGGCGCCATCGTCCGCGGGGCCCAGCGCCTCAGCCATGCCGGGAAGGAGCAGCAATACGGGCAGGCCGCGCATTCCGTACAACGGGTCATCCACCAGGCCGTGTGCCAGTACGGTGATTATCCCGGCGATCGTCGCCAGCCGTAACAGGTCCGCGCCCTCATCTTCCCGTTTCTGACGGAACAGCCCCCGCAACAGCGCCCAGAGCGCGACGGAATACAGTCCCAATAGCGCCAGAAGCCCCGCCAGGCCCTGCTCCAGCGCCAGGTCTAGATACAGGTTGTGGCTGTACCCAAAAAGGAAGACGGGGATGGACAGCATGTAGCGGGAATAGAGACCGGGGAAGGCTGCCAGCCCACCGCCCGTAAAGGGAAAATCGCGTATCAGGGCCAGGGTGTTTCGTGCCAGTTCGCCGCGGCTGGCCATGCTGGGCAGCGCCATCATGCGACTGCTGAACCCATCCAGGCCTCCTCGAGCGACGAGGCTGCCACCCAGCAGCAGGACGACCACCACCCCGACCGCCGCCGTCCCCAGCATGACCCGCGTCGTGCCGGCGAGCCGTGAAAGCCAGCGGACCAGGGCCAACAGCCCGGCGAAGGCCAGCCCGACTCCCAGGGCAGACCACGCGCCGCGCGAACTGGTCATCATGAGTCCGAAGGCGATGACGGCCGCGAGGGCGGCACTCAGCCAGAAGAGCGCCGGGCGGCCGTCCCGCCGCGCCCTGACCGTGAGAGCCAAGGCGAAGGGAAGCGAGGCGGCCATCAATCCGCCAGCCAGGTTGGCCTGAACTGCGGGCCAGGCCCACGGCGGGCGCAGCGCTGTCAATCGCGAGGCCAGCGCACCCAGCCACGGGAGATCGGCCGGCTGCGCCTGCCAGTCGGCCCCCAGCAGGAAAACCACCCCCACACCTGCCGCCAGCACGGCTATGCCCCATGTCAAATGGAGGAGGCCCCGCCACCCCTGAGCGGCCGCCGCCGCGTAGAGCAGGCCGGCCAGCAGGAGACCCCAGAATTTGTCCCATGCGGCCCCGGGGTCGTAGGCAGCCCACAGACCAACGGCGGCCGCGGCCGCGAACACCAGCAGCAGCCCCCATCTGCTCGCCTTCAGCGGGAAGGTTGGCTGGCCGGAGAACGCTCGCGCCGCCCAGGGGATAAGCACGATCGCCACCGGCCAGCCCCCCAGCCAGGGAAAAGCCAGCCAGAGCGCGCAGGCGAAGACGGTCAGCGGCAATGGAGCGGCAGCAGTGCGCACTAAGCCACCGACTGCCCCGAATCCGTGGACGCCCAACTCAGGTGCTGCAGGCCCACGTCGATGGCCGACCGCAGCGTGCTGGGGTCGGAAATGAGCATCTTGAAATAGGTGAACAGGGGGCCGGGGCGCAACGCCCATTCGCGAAAGGCCCGCTTCTGCCAGTAGAGCAGGCGCTCGGCAGAAAGCCCCGGGTAATCCAGCACCGTGCCCCCGTCCATGTCGACCTGTTCCCAGCGCGTGCCGGCCCTGAACCAACCTTGCTTCACAACCTCGAAGAAGAAGGGCGTGCCCGGATAAGGCGCGGCGACATGGAAGAGGGCGATATCGAGCGGCAGGGACTTGGAGAAATCGATGGTCTCGCGAATGGTCTCTTCCGTCTCCCCGGGCAGTCCGATAATGAAATACCCCCAGTTCTTAATGCCCGCCTGACGCGCCCAGCGCAGGGCCCGTTTCGCCTTGGCGGGATAGGCTCCCTTGCGCGCCCGGCGCAGGATCTGTTCGTTGCCGCTTTCGATGCCCCAGGAAATGAGCCAGCAACCGGCGCGGCTCATCATCCTCAGCATCTCTTCGTCCACGTAGTCGACGCGGCTGTTGCAGGTCCATCGGATGTCGAGCCCTTCGCGCAGGATACCCTCGCACAGAGCCATCACCTGATCGCGGTTGACAGTGAACAGATCGGCGTACATGTGGATGTTGTGGATGCCGAGACTCTTGAGGATCCACAGCTCTTCGATGATCTTCTCTGGCGAACGCAGCCGCACGCTGTACTGGTAACTCACGTGCTTGATGCAGTACGTGCAGCCGGCAGGACACCCCCGGCTGGTGACGATGAACGTGAAAGGGCCCTTGATGAGAGGCATGCGATAGGACAGCAGGGGCAGCAATTCATGGCGTGGATGCGGCAGGTCGTCCAGGTCCAGGATGAAGGGCCTGGATGGATTGACGATGATCGCTCCGTCATCGCGCCAGACCAGGCCTTTGATCGCGGCCAGATTCAATGGCTCCTGGTCGCTGCGCAGCGAAAGCGCGTGTTCGGGGTCGTGCCGATCGAACAGTGTGCGTACTTCCTCCGGCCGCTCCCCCGCCCTGGCTTCCAGGTGATCGATCAGGTCGCGCAGCGTGAGGTCGGGCTCCCCCAGCAGCACGAAATCCAGCGCCGGGTAGGGCCGCATGGTCTCGCGCGGGATGGGAGTGACATGGGTACCGAAGGCAATGGTGCGGGCACCACGCGCTTTGGCGAGGAAGCAGCCGTACATGTCGTTTTCGAGAGTGGGTCCGGTGACCTGCGTCACATAATAGGAAGGCGCGAGTTCCTCGAGACGCCGCGCGAACTCACCCCAGCCCATGCGTTCGGCGTTGGCGTCGATCACCGCCACCGTATAAGTGGGATGCAGCAGCGCGGCCATCTGGGCCAGTGAAACCTGCGGCCAGACCATGTTCTCGCGCGTCCTGCGGCCCACGCGGTGTTGCGTGCGGATCCACAGGCCGCCATCGGGCGTCGGCGGATTGACCAGGACCACATCCACGGCACCCTCAGGGCGCGCGCCATCTGATAAGCCCTGGCGCACGATGGCATCTGCGTTGGGAAACTCAGCCTGGCGCATCTTCGGGGCGGCGCGCGTGCCCAGATTGACCCAGTCTCCGGATTCGTCCCTCGACCCCATCACCCAGACACCTCCCACACTCTTCTCGAGAACGCCTCAACCTTGCCGGCCATCAGGTCTTGACCTCCGCCAGGGGCACCTGGTTATCCTGCTGACTCAACTCTTCGAGGACGCGCATCAGGATCCAGTAGATCACCAACTGGGCGCCTATGAGGATGAGCATCGCCCCGCCCATCAGGTAAAGCCACAGGCGGCCGACCTCCCAGCCCTGCAGTCCGAAATAGAGGCTGACGCCTGAAAGCGCCAGGCCTGCCGACAGCCCCAGCCCCCCAAGCCAGCCGAAATGATGATCCAACGAGCGCCGGAACAGCGGGCGTCCGAACAGCCCCTGGCGGATGGGGCGCTTGTGAAACAGCGAAACCAGATAATTGAAGGTGGCGCCCAGCGCGAAGACGCTGATACCCACAACACCGGAGACCAGGGCCAGGAAGAGCGCAGTCACCCCCCACGGTCCCAGACTGGTGATGCCCGAGAGGCGCGCCAGCACCAACCCCAAGGCCACCAATCCCGCCACGGCCACGCCGCCCAGACCCAGCGCACCCAGTATGCGCACCGGGTTGTAGCTGAGCGCGGTCCATAGAATGGAGTGGAGGAAGACGGAGCCATCACGCACCACGTTCAGCTTGGAGCGCCCGACCCTTTCGCTGTATGGAATGGGCACCTCCACCATGCGAAGGTCCTCGTGCAGGGCGCGCGTGCTCATGACCGGCGTCAGGTTGAGGCCATCAGGCAGAGGCACCATGAGTTCCAGCGCCTCGCGGCGAAAGACGCGCATGCCGCTCGCGCTGTCGGAAACCCGCCCCCGGCCCAGCAAGCTGAGCAGCCCGGCGAAGAAAGTGTTCCCGATGCGCCGCGTCGTGGGCATCTCACTGTCCTCGCCGACCATGCGCGTTCCGATGACCAGGTCAGCGCCGCGCATGGCCTCCTGGCACAGGCGCGGGAAATACTCCGGCGGATAGGTGCCGTCGGCGTCCAGGAAGCCGACCAGGTCCCCGCGCGCGCGAGATAAGCCGGTCTTGAGCGCCGCTCCGTAGCCCTGATTCGCCCGATGCTGGATGAGCGTCACGCCCTCGATGTCGCCGGCGATTTGCGCCGTCCTGTCCCCCGAGCCATCGTCGACCACCAGCAGCTCCAGGCCGCTTACGCCAATGTTTGCCAGGTCATCCCTCACCGCCAGAACCCGATTGGCGATCTCCGCGATGCCCTGTTCTTCGTTGAATGCCGGGATCACCACCGACAACGTGCTCATGGACTCCCCTCCTCGCTCAGCGGGTAATAGACCTGTCGCGAGATCTGCCCTGCAGCCCCCTCCTCTGGCTCGATGCGCCTGATGGGGCGGGCAGGGACCCCGGCGACCACCGTATGCGGCGGGACGTCCTTGGTCACCACCGCCCCGGCGGCCACCACCGCGCCGCGGCCGATACGCACCCCGTCGGTAACGATGGCGCCCGCGCCCAGCCACACGTCGTCCTCGATCACCACGCCCTCGGCCGTGATGCCCTGATCGACGAAGGAGCGGCGCGGATCATCGTAGACGTGGTTCACGGCCAGGATCTGAACGAGGGGCGAGGTGTAGACTCGATCGCCGATGCGCACACCCCCCTGCCCGCGGATGACGGTGTATTCGCCGATCAGGCAGTCCCTTCCCACCCGGATGCCTGAATGAGGGATGTCCCGAAAATTGTAGACGTGCAGCACGGCACCGTGCATGACGAGGGTCCCTTGCCCGAGGTCGATCCCGTTGGGGCAGGCGTGCAGGTACACGCCCTCGTCCAGATACACTCCCCGCGCCAGCGTGATCCTGTCGGCCATGCGCAGGCGCACCCCGCGTTCGATCGCCGCCCAGCCCTGCATTCGCAGGATGAGCCGATAGAGCACGCCTCGCAGGAGCACTCCCGGCAGGCCGGGAATCCAGCCCACCAGAGCAAAGAGGCTCTGCTCCAGGATGTAGCGCGGCGGGCTCGAAGCCTGGCGCTCAAGGTACAGGCTCAATGACTTTCTGGCTGAGTGCAGGCCATCGGGCGACCTGGGCTGCATTAGGTCCCTCATCTCTCATCAGGCGCGCTTGGAATAATGCATGGCTCCGCCCTTCCGACATAGCGGTCAGGGCTGGAGACATTTGCAATGGTGCCTGGGTTTGGATCGAGCCAACGGCGAAATCAGGAACGCGGAGAGGTGCGTTCGATCAGGGAAGCGCCCAGCTCCACCGGCACGCCTCTGCCGGCCAGAAATTCGATCAGTACCTTGACGCGGTCGCGACCGTCCAGGTGCGCCTGGAACAGGGCCTCGTACCCGGCCAGCGGACCCTCCAGGATCACCACGCGCTCGCCGCGGTTGTAGACCGGTCCTGCGGCCGAAGCAGGCTGCTCCATGCGATCCAGGTGCCGCCGCAGGGTCCCTATGAGTGAGTCGGGGACCGGTGCCGGCTCCCCACCGAAGCAAACGATCCCCAGTGCAAAGGGCATCCAGCGGAAGGTCGAAAGCCCGATGGCGGTGATGTCAATTCGAACGAAGAGATAACCCGGGAAATAGGGAAGGTGCTTCCTGGCTCGGGGATTGACGGGATGGACGCGAAAGCGGGGATAATAGCAGGCGTGCCCCTCCAGCTCGACCTGCCGCCAAAGCGCCTCCTCCTTGCGAGCCTTGCTTTGCAGGGCATACCATTTCGATTCCATGACCAGGCTCCAACCTCTCACAGGGATCAAAGGCGGCTCACACACCTTGCCCACGCCTTCGACTTTGCATTTCCCGGAGCCGTGCCGGCAATTCAGGTCGGCGGTCGCCAATGCTTTGGCAGCGGCCCACGAAGTGTACGCTGAACGGGGGACAGGATATCTCTCGAGCGCTTTGACTCACTCCGCAGCGCCCGTCGGAATATAGGTTGATGTCAGCTGCATGGGTGGGCTGAAGCGATGGTCTTGCCAAGCCCCATCCCAGCCGCGATCCTGGGGCTGGATACTCCGGATGTCATCGGGCTCAGCACAGCGCTCGCTTCAGATCAACCGCCCCCTTCCGGGACATGAGGGAGCAATAACATTCTGGCACGGCTTGTTCCAATAACAAACACCCCTTGGGATGGTTCTTCCTCATCCTCAGGGGTGAACTTCCGGAGCGGCCGCCAGGCCGATCTTTTCCTATACGACCAGACCGGTGCGAATGGCCCAGACAGCGGCCTGCGTGCGGTCCGAAACGCCGATCTTGGTGAACAGATTGCGAACGTGCGTCTTGACTGTGTTGCGGGTGACGGAGAGGATTTCGGCGATGGTGTCGTTGTCCAATCCTTCGGCGATCAGGGTCAGGACGCGCAGCTCCTGGGCCGTCAGGTCCGGCCGCTCATCATGCGGCCCCATCGGAATGCGCGAGGTGATGTCGCTCAACGCGACCATGGCCATCTGCAGGACTTCCCGGTTTAGGATGGCCTCGCCTGCAGCCACGGCTTTGATGGCGGCCGGGATGTTGGCGGAGTCCTTGTCCTTCGTCAGATAGCCATCCGCCCCCATGGCTATGGCCCGCGCCAGATAATCGGGGTTGGCATAAGATGTCAGGATGATGACCAGCACCTGCGGGCAGGCGGCCTTGATAGCCGCAAGCGCCTGCAATCCATCCATGTCTGGCATGCGGATGTCCATCAGAACCACATCCGGTTCCAGATCCATGGTCATGGCGACGGCCTGGCGTCCGGTGCGGGCGACCCCAACCATATCGAGGTCCGCTCGCTCCAGGACGATCGACAGGCCCTCGGTGACAAGTTGATGATCATCCGCAATTAGCACGCGTAGTGGCTTCGGCGTCATGGCCTCACTCAAGGGCACGTGGCCCATCGAAACGTACTCAATACACAGGATGACAGTTTGCTGTGCAGAAGTCTGAGTAAACAAGAAGTCCGTGGAGGGGAGCAAGTCCTCTCAGACACGGACCAGAAGGCAAGATCTACTCTGATGATTGCCGCCTGTGCTGTGGCATCTTCACTCTAACATAGCCGAAGGCCTGATGTCAATCGAAGGGGCAACATTGCCCCCGATAGCCTTCATCGTGAGCCGGATGCCCGCCCCTTCCAGGCTGGAAGCACTTCTTCATCACAGGCGGATGGTCGGTTCGCGAGACATCTTCACGACCGCTTGATAATCCCCACGCCCCCAAGTACAATGGCTTCCTGCTCAGGGAGGCCCATGCAGATCACGCCGACCGACATCCCCGAAGTCATGCTCGTCGAACCCCAGGTATATGAGGACCCGCGGGGCTTCTTCTTCGAGTCCTACAACCTGCGCCGCTTCGAGCAGGCCGGGATCAAGGCCGCCTTCGTGCAGGACAATCATTCCGGCTCGCGACGCGGCGTGCTGCGTGGGCTGCACTACCAGATCCGCCAGGCCCAGGGCAAGCTGGTGCGGGCCGTAGTGGGCGAGGTCTTCGACGTTGCCGTGGACCTGCGCCGCGGATCGGCCACCTTCGGCCGCTGGGTGGGCGTCACACTCTCGGCCGAGAACATGCACATGCTCTGGGTGCCCCCCGGCTTCGCCCACGGCTTCTACGTGCTCAGCGACTGGGCTGAAGTGCTGTACAAGGTCACCGACTTCTACGCCGCCCAATGGGAGCGCACGCTCATCTGGAACGACCCCGACGTCGGCGTCCAATGGCCCATCCCGCCCGGTCAGGCCCCCATATTGTCCGAGAAAGACGCCCGCGGCGCGGCGCTGACCGAAGCCGAGGTCTTCGAGTGAGGAGAGACCTGTGAAGTCCATCCTGGTCACCGGCGGCGCAGGGTTCATCGGTGCCAATTTCATCCGCCACCTGCTGGCCGTCGACCCCGGCGTTCAGGTGATTAACCTGGACCTTCTCACCTACGCCGGCAGCCTCGAGAACCTGAAGGACCTGCCCGATGCGGAGCGCCACACCTTCGTCCAGGGCGACATCTGCGACCAGAGCCTGGTGGAGTGCCTGCTGCGCCGGCACCGGATCGATACCATCGTCCACTTCGCGGCCGAATCGCACGTGGACCGTTCCATCCACGGCCCGGCCCCCTTCGTGCGCACCAACATCCAGGGCACCTTCAGCCTGCTGGAGGCCGCCCGCAAGGTCTGGCTGGGCGAGGGGATGCTGCCGCCGGATTCAGTGCGCTTCCACCACGTCTCGACCGACGAGGTCTACGGCTCCCTGGGGCCCCGGGACGCGCCCTTCTGCGAGACGACGCCCTATGCCCCCAACTCGCCCTACGCCGCCTCCAAAGCCGCCAGTGACCACCTGGTGCGGGCCTACGGCCACACCTACGGCCTGCCCTTCACCATCACCAACTGCTCCAACAACTATGGCCCGTATCAGTTTCCCGAGAAACTCATCCCACTCATGATCCTCAATGCCCTCGCCGGGGAGCCGCTGCCGATCTACGGCGACGGCCTGCAGGTGCGCGATTGGCTCTACGTTGAGGACCACTGCCGGGCCATCCACATGGTCCTGCGTGAGGGGCAGATCGGCGAGACCTATAACATCGGCGGCGGCAACCAGCCCACCAACCTGGAGCTGGTGCAGACGATTTGCCGCCTGCTTGATGAACGCTTCCCGGACTCGCCTCACCAGCCCCATCAATCGCTGATCACTTTCGTCGAGGATCGACCCGGCCATGACCGTCGCTACGCCATGGATACGCGCAAGATCCAGGGGCAATTGGGCTGGCAGCCGAGAGAGAGCCTGGAATCCGGCCTGCGCAAGACGCTCGAATGGTACCTGGGCAACGAGCGATGGATCGAGGTCATCCGCAGCCGGCCCTCATATCGGGACTGGCTGGAGCGGAATTACACCGCACGGGGGACGCGCGCATGAAAGGTATCATCCTGGCCGGGGGCCGCGGCACGCGTCTGCACCCCCTCACCCTGGGGGTCAGCAAGCAACTGCTGCCCCTCTACGACAAGCCCATGGTCTACTATCCCCTCTCGATGCTCATGTTCGCCGGCATTCGCGAGATCCTGGTCATCAGCACGCCCGAACACCTGCCCGCCTTTCGCGCCCTGCTCAAGGATGGCAGCCAGTGGGGCTTGCGCTTCTCCTTCGCCGAGCAAAGCCAGCCGCGCGGCCTGGCCGACGCCTTCCTGGTGGGCCGCGAGTTCATCGCCGGTGAACCGGTGAGCCTCATCCTGGGCGATAACATCTTCTACGGGCACGGGCTGCCGGCCAAACTGCGCGCCGCGGCGCAGCTCGAACAAGGCGCCTTGATCTTCGCCTATCCCGTGCGCGACCCACAGCGCTACGGCGTGGTGGAGTTCGACGAGCAAGGCCGCGTGCTGAGCATCGAAGAAAAGCCCCAACACCCGCGCTCTCACTTCGCCATCCCCGGCCTGTATTTCTATGATGCTCAGGTGGTCGGTCTGGCCGAACGCCTGGAGCCCTCCGCCCGAGGCGAACTGGAGATCACCGACCTCCATCAGTGCTACCTCGAGCAGCGGCAACTACGCGTCGAATTGCTAGGACGCGGCGTGGCCTGGCTGGACGCCGGCACGCACGAGTCTCTGCTGCAAGCGGCAAACTTTATCCAGGCCGTGCAGGAACGGCAGGGGCTGATGATCTCCTGTCCGGAGGAGATCGCGTACCGCCTGGGCTACATCGACGCCGGGCAATTGCGCGAGCTGGCGAGAGACATCGGCGACAACGGCTATCGCCAATACCTGCTGCGCCTGCTGAACGAGCCTGCATACCCCGGTTACAGCCTGAAGACGTGATGAAGATCCTGCTGCTCGGGAAATCCGGCCAGCTCGGTTACGAACTGGAGCGCTGTCTGGCCCCCCTGGGAGATGTGGTCGCGCCTGACCGGAGCGCGCTCGACCTGACGGACCTCCCGGCGCTGCGAGAGACGGTGCTGGCAACCCGCCCCCTGATCATCGTCAACGCCGCGGCCTACACCGCCGTCGACCGCGCCGAGCAGGAACCTGAGACAGCGCACGCCGTCAACGCCCTGGCGCCTGCTGCCCTGGCACAGGCGGCACGCGATTCGGAAGCTCTGCTGATCCACTTCTCGACGGACTACGTCTTCAACGGGGAGAAGGGACGGCCCTATACCGAGCAGGACACCCCCAATCCGGTCAACATCTACGGCAGCTCCAAGCTGGAGGGTGAGCAGGCGATCCAGCAGGTCGGGGGCGCTTTCCTCATCCTGCGCACGGCCTGGGTCTACAGCCTGCGCAGAGACAGCTTTGTGACCAAAGTGCTCCGCTGGGCGCGCGCGCACCAGGTCCTGCGCATCGTCGAAGACCAGGTGGGCAGTCCCACCTGGAGCCGCGCCCTGGCCCAGGTCGTCGCAAACCTCATTTGCACGGCCGATACCCACGGAGTGGACTGGCTGAGATCACGCAGCGGCCTTTATCATCTGGCCGGTTGGGGCATGGCCAGCCGCATCGACTGGGCCAGAGCCATCCTCGAGTTCGATCCACAACGAGAGGCGCAGATCGCCCGCGAAGTGCTGCCGGCCCGCACCGCCGATTTCCCCACTCCGGCCACACGCCCCCTCTACACCGCCCTGGATTGCTCCCGTTTCGAAGCAACCTTCGACCTGCGCCTGCCGCCTTGGCAGGAAGCCCTGCGGCTGGCTCTCGCTCCCTAGCGGCAGGCCATTCTGGCCCTGAGTCAACTCTATCGCCTCCACACTCCGCCATCCTGATCGTGGTGGCACCTATTGCCGCGCATACGGCAGCCTCAGGTCCGAGAGACGGGGGGATTCTCCCAGGCTGCCCCTGCCTCCGCCCAAGAGTGGTAAGGACGTTGCATGCAACATCTCTACCACTTTCGTCAGTGAAGGAGCGCTGCGAAATCAGGGATTCTGCACAGGTGCTGTCGTGCTGGGTGCCAGAGGATATGACGCCACCGACCGTTTCCCGGCCGGACCCTCAGAACCAGCCCAAGATATGCAGGTGGCGGTATAGCTCTGCGCCGGCCACCAGGGCCAGGCGACCCTCGCTTTCGTCGGCGAACTTGCGACAGGAGCGGGTGAAGCCAGAGGTCGAGACCAGGTAGGCCCCCAGACAATCGCCCTGTTTCTTCATGGCTTTCATCAGGCGGCGCGCCTGCCCCACGCCGACGTCCTTCTCGCCGCGCATACAGCGCACCATCACCCGCTCAACCCCCTCCGGCCCTTCGCGCCAGACGAGCAGATCGCCGCCCTTCTCGCCGGGTTCGCGCAGCGCCTCCACCTCTGAGAAGCCGAGCGCCTCCATGAAGGCTGCGACGCCTTCCATCAGGCGCTGCGGCGAGAGGCCATTGAGCTGATTCTTCAGCAGGCTGGTGGAGGGCAGCACGCCGCTGCCCGGGCGCCGCGAAATGGGTTTGCGCCGCATCTCGCTCACCACGTCCACCTCGAGGATCTCGCGCAGCCAATCCTGCACGCTGATCCGCTCGTCAAGATCCGCCGGCCGGGTCTCCATGGGTATGTCGCCCGGAAGCAGGCGATGCTTCTCGAGCAGGCGATGCAGACGCTCCTCAAAGGTCCCGGCGGCCCAGAGTTCGTAGATCGTCAGCGGAGGGCCTGGGCCCATACCAGGATGGAATCGCCGTTCAGCGCGCAGCCGCAAGGCCGGGTTCCAGCTCAGATCGAAATGGATGAGATAGGAGGCCTGATCCAGGGGCTGACCGTCCGTGCGCGCCGCGATGTCGGCCAGCAGCACACGTGTGTCTGGCTCATCGCGCATCGCCTGCATCACCGCATGGCGTTCGTCGTCTGAGAGATCGGCCTCGAGCAGCACAGCCCCATACGCCTGGAGCACAGACAGCAGCCTGGCGAGCCCCTCCTCCCGGAATTGGCTGAAGACGATCACCTTTCCGCCGCCAGCGGTTATCTCCTCCACCAGGTCGAGCAACGCCCGTACTTTGGGACCATCAAGCGTATCCTCGACGAAATTGCAGACTCGGTTCAGGTGGCGAACCGCGGCGGCGATGTGCGTGCGGGTGACGGCGCTGCCCAACTTGGCCAGCCGGTGGCGCTCTTCGGCCAGCGCCGCCTGATAAGCGCCGAACTGAGGCTCCTCCAGGTCCACCCACAATTCCTGGCGCAGCCGGCGCGGCATCTGATCGGCCAGCTCGTCCTTGGTGCGACGCAGCAAATGCGGTGCCAGCCGCTGGCGCAGGTCGCTGAGGGTGACATCGGCTGTGGGTTGGCTGGAATCCGGGAAGAGGACGCGCAGCAGCGCCAGCCAATCCTCGGTGTCATGCGGCGGTCCACCGGCAAGCCCCCAGCGGCGCCGGGCGCGCAGATTCATCAGGGCTTTCAGGGGTGGGCTGGGCCAGCGGATCACGGCCTGCACCTGATCGAGGATGAGCAGGTCGAAGTGCCAGTCCAATTCCCGCAGATCATCACGGTCCTGATCGGCTGCCAGCGCCGCGTAGTCCGCCAGGTACAGGCGAGCCGGGGCACGCCAGGCCGCCGCCCGCGCCTGGGAATTGCCCATCACCACGCTGAAGGCCAGGCCGGGCGCCCACATCTTAAGGTGAGCCGCCCAATGGTAGAGGCGGCCCGGCGGGCACAACACCAGTGCGCCGCGCACGTGGCGCCCCTGGAAGAGCGCTGCCATCGCGGCGCAGGCGGCCGTTGTCTTCCCCGTGCCGGCATCATCGGCCAGCAATACGGATTCCTGCGCCAGCAGCGCGCGTACCGCCTCCACCTGGTAGGGACGGAGGGCACGCACCCCTTCCGGAGCAATCTCCGCCAGCAGCCATGGCGGCGCGTCGAGCAGCGGACGCAGTTGGACCAGGGCCGTTCCCCCATCGATGGAGCCCCAGTCGTCCCTGAGCATCTCCGGCGCAGAAGGAATCCGCGCCGGCGGGATCGGGATCACTCCACCTTCATTGGCGGAGGGGGCAAAGCCCGGTGCGATGGCAACCGGCCCCGCCTGATCTACCAGGCGCGCTTCCAGCGCCTCCACGGGCTGGGGGGCGTGCAGGCCCACCGGGAACTCCGCCACCAGAGGTGGAGGCATCGATGTATCCAGCGAGACGAAGTCGCCGTAGGTCCGCAGCGGCATGCGATCTGGCGGGACCAATGTGAGAAGCAGCGGAGCTGGCACGCGCAGATCACGCACCCCGGCGATCGGGGGGCGAACCAGCGGCGTGACAGCGCGCCCTGTGGAAAGACGGATGGGGGCCACGTCAGGACTTCTGGACTTCGCCGACCTTCAGGCTATGAGCCTCTTCCAGCGCATTGCGAATTCGCACGAAGGGCTCCAGGATGTTCCTTCCCCTCAGACGGCGCGGCAGGGCGTCGCGCGCCTCTTCTGCCTCTTGCTCGTAACCAGGCAGCGTCTGCAAAACGAACTGGCCGTCGACGGTGCCCCGGACCCAGAGGATGGGCACGTCGACTTTGGGCCTCAACTTGAGGAACTCGGCATCTCGCACAAGGACCAGGTCAGGCTTCGATTCGAGCGTCTGCAGGATGGGCAGCCCGATCAGATCGTTGCAGACGTATTCGTGAAGGGTGTCACCATAGAGAACCTTCTGCAGGCTCGTAGGGCGGATGGCACCGCTGACGCGGAATTCCATGGGACGAGTCAGGCCGTCTGTCACCAGGCAGCCGCCGCGAATCGCCGCCCCATCTTCGAAGGTCGCCAGGTCGAGGAAGGCTAGAACCTTCTCCCCGTTGCTCTGTTCGGCCGCCTCGCTCATGGTCATTGCCTCTCCCGAGTCTCCCTCAGCGCTGGTGCCCAACCGGCATCCCCCACTAGAATGTAGCCCAAAGCCGCCTTTCCCGCAAGCGGCCAGAAAGTCATGCCACCTATCTGCACATGACATGCTTGCGGGGGCCTACAAGCGCGGGCTCTCAGGTAAACATGTGCTGCAGCGTCTGTTTTCAACGCGGTCGAAGGATCTGACCTTTGCCCGCAGGCGGCACTCTGCCTCTCCCCCGTACCCATGATGTCCCCCTGCCCGCCATCCTTCGACAGGCTCAGGATAGCGGGGCGCCTGTCTTGAGCCCGTCGATGAGCAGCCCTCGGGCGGCACCCATACAATTCCAGCCACAGAACAGGCCCTGAGCGCAGTCGAAGGGTAGCGTCCTGATCCCGTCGAAGGGCCGTGTCCTGAGCCCGTCGAAGGGCGCGGCTCTTCATCTGACGAAGATTCATTCTCCCCGCCATCCTGAGCTTGCCGAAGGATGGCGCGAAAGGGGCCGTCATGATCCCACCGGAAGGATACGATAGCGGTGGTCGCATGGCCACAGAGCGCGATGAGACGATCGGATGAGTTACTGCGGCAAGTGCAGCTAGATGCCAACAGGCAGCGCTTAAGACGACGGGCTAGGCCCGCCTAGCTTGCCCCCTTCTCCTCGCTGGTGGGCAGCCAGGGCATCTGCGGGCCTTCGATCCCCAGCAGCTCAGCCAGGGCGGCGCGCATCGCTTTGCGATCGTCCCATGGGTATTCGGTCTCCCCGAAACACATCGACTGCTCGTGGCCCTTGCCGCATGCGATCACAACGTCGCCGGGTTCTGCCAACCCGACGGCGAAACGCAGCGCCTGGCCGCGATCGGGCACGCGCCAGAAATCACGCCCTTCCACCGCGCCTTTGGCCACCGCCCCCTGAGCCATCTCTGCCAGGATCTCCTGCAGTGATTCCGTGCGCGGGTCCTCGGCGGTGAGCACCGTGAAATCAGCCAGCTCGGCCGACACCTCGGCCATCATGCGTCGCTTGGCACGGTCGCGCAGCCCGGCCGACCCGAAGACAGCGATCACCCGCCCCTGCGTCCAGCCGCGCACAGTCTCCAGCGCCTGGCGCAGCGCATTCGGCGTGTGGGCGAAGTCGACAACGGTCATGAAGGGCTGGCCCAGGGCCACAGGCTCCATGCGCCCCGGCACACCCTGCAGCACTGCCACGCCCCGCGCCGCCGCCTCAGGTGCGATTCCCAGACCCTCAACCGCAGCCGCAAACGCCGCCAGGATGTTGGAAGCGTTGTAGCGCCCCACCAGTCGACTTTGCACGGCGACGCGATAACCCCTCCCGGCCACGAGCAGCCGCAGCCCGCGCGGCGTATCACCCAGGATGAGCGCCCGCACCTGCGCGTCCTCTCTGAGACCATAGGTGACCTGGCGGGCGTGCGTGCGCGCCTGCAGGAAGCCGTAGGAGGAGTCATCCAGGTTGAGCACCGCCGTCTTGGGCACGCCTCCGGGCTTGGCCGTCCCCTCGTCCAACGCCCGGAAGAGCAGCGCCTTTGCCTGGCGGTAGGCGCGCGGCGAACCGTGATAGTCCAGGTGCTCATGGGTGATGTTGGTCACCACCGCCACGTCGAAATCAACCGCCGCCACGCGCCGCTGCGCCAGGCCATGCGAGGTGGCCTCCAGAACGCAGTGCGTCAAGCCGGCCTCGACCATCTGCGCCAGATAGCCCTGCACCTGCAGCGCGTCCGGCGTGGTGACGTGCAGGCCCGTATCGAGCACCTCATCGCCGATGATGGCGTTCACGGTGGTGATCAGGCCGGCCTTCAGGCCGGCCCGCTGCAGGATACGGAAGAGCAGATTGGCTGTGGTGGTCTTGCCGTCGGTACCCGTGATGCCGATCACCGTCAGCCGCTGCGAGGGATTCCCGTACCAGGCCGAGGCCAGGCGGGCCAGGGCCAGGCGCGAGTCTCTGACCTGGAAGTAAGGGATGCCCAGCGCCGGGTCCGGCACCTCGCCGATCGCGGCCACGGCGCCCCGTTCCACGGCCTGGGGCAGGAAATGATGGCCGTCGGCGGCAGTGCCGCGCACCGCCACGAAGAGCGCGCCGGGCTCCACCTGGCGCGAGTCGGCGGTCAGCCGGGAAATTGCAAGGTCCGGCAGACCGCCGAGGGGGATCTCCGGTATCGCCCGGAGCAATTCGCGTAGCTGCATGGTCCCGTGGGGGCGCTCAGCACCCGCCCCAAGCACCTCAGCGCAGACTCTGGCGCAGGTTCTCCAGTTTGCCGGCCACCGAGCCGTCGAGCACCTTGTCCCCGACGCGAATGATCAGGCCGCCGAGGATGGTCGGGTCGACGCGGAAACTCACCGTCGCCCCCGCACCGAGCTTGCTCAGGATGTCGCGCTTGACGGCCTCCTGCTCCTGCTCGGTGAGCGGCAGCGCGCTGGTGACCTCGGCGCTGGCCCCGCTCAGGCCCTCGCCCATCTCCTCCAGCAGGACGACGTTGCCGCCCTTGACGCCGCTGAAGAACTCGTTGATCAGCGCCCGCTGTCGCTGCTCGTCCAGGGTCTGGCCGATCACTTTCTGCGCGGCCGCGACGGCCAAAGCCGCCACCTGCCCTCGCAGCTCGCCGAGCACCTGCAGCTTGATTTGCTCGGCGTCCTGGGCGGCCGCCTCGCGCAGCTCGGCCGCTTCCTTCTCGGCCGCGGCCCTGATTTCCCTGGCCACCTCTTCAGCGCGCTCGCTGGCCTCACGCACGCGCTCATTGGCCTCCTGCTGCGCCTTGGCGATGATGGCCTCGGCTTCCTTTTCCGCGTTGGCGCGCGCTTCGGCCGCCACACGTGCATCCTCAAGGCCCTGGGCGATGGTCTCCCGCCTCTGTTCCAACAGCTTGACGACGGGTTTGAAGACCCACGCCCGCAGGACCACGAAGAGGATGGCGAAGTTGAAGATCTGGACCAACAGGTAGCCCAGATTGATGCCTAGTGCTTCCAACGGAGCCCTCCTTCCAAGCTAGTTATCGGCGTGATTCATCCGTCGGGATCAATCACGCTGCGTCGCGGTGCTAGCCGACGAACAGGATCAGCAGCGCGACCACGAGGGCGTAGATGGCCACGGCCTCGGCGAAGGCGATGCCCAACACCATGTTCACCTGGATGTTGCCCGAGGCGTCAGGATTGCGCCCCATGGCCTGGACCGCGCCGTTCACCAGCACGCCGATACCAAGACCGGCGCCGATCATGCCCGTCGTCGCCAGGCCAGCACCGATGAGCTTGCCGAGGATTCGGGCCGCTTCAATCACATTGCCTTCCATTACGCTTCCGCCTCCCTGTCAATTTGGTTGAATCCGTCGGTCCGATCCGATCAGTGGGCTCCTTCTTCGTGCCCGTGGCCCGCCGTGGCCTGTGCCATGAAAACCATGGTCAGCATGCCGAAGACGATAGCCTGAATGATGCCGACGAAGAATTCCAACATCAGGAATATAGTCTGCGCGAACACCGGCACCAGGCTACCGATCACGAAGAGCAGCACCGAGCCGGCGAAGATGTTGCCGAACAACCGGAAAGAGAACGAGAGTATTTTCGAGAACTCGGAAACCAGCTCGAGCAAACCGACGCCGAAGTCAATGACGCCGAACATCGGTTTGGTGAAGAGCGTCTTGAAGTTGAAGAACTTCGTGAAGTAGGAGATGCCCAGCGCCCGCACGCCGTAGACCTGCGTCATGAAGACCGATATCAGCGCCAGGGCGATGGTGAAGTTCAGGTCGGTGGAAGCCACCCGCACGTAGGGCACCACGCTGTACAACTCGCCGGCCCCGGCCTCGCCGCCGGCGGCCTCCTTGACGATTGCCTTGATCTCCAGGCCGCCGACCTGAGCGATGGTCTGGACAGGATAGCCCTCCTCACTGTGGTGCAGCAGGCCGATGCTGTCCACGCCGGGGATCAGCTCCATCCAGTTCACCACCAGCACCAGCAGGACGATGGTGGCCATCCAGGGGAAGATGCTCTTGGCCCACTTTCCCGCCGTCGACTCAGCCAGGTCGTACAGCGCCTCCAGGATTGCCTCCACCACTCCCGAAATGCCGGTGAGCACCAGATCGCCGCGCTTGATGGCGCGGCGGATGGCAAAGGCCAGGGCCAACAGCAGCACGTCGGCGATGGCCACCGCCACCAGCGTGTTGGTGAGGTATATCTCACCGATCAGCGGCAGGTTGAAGAGCGGATTCTCGGAGATGGATTCCGCCGGCAACTGCACATGGGGCAGGATGGGCGGATAGGCGCGGGCGGCGAAGAAGCCCAGGACGATGAACAGCAACACAAACCAGCGGTTCACGCCCCAGCGCCATCTACGGGTTTCTTCCACCTTCAGCCTCCTCGTTCTCAGCGGGAGCGGGTCCGCTCCCCGCGACGTCTTCGTCCCGCTGCAGACGGCGCATCCCCGCCATCACGATGCGGAACAACAGGTAGATTGTCACCGGCACGCTCCCCAGCACCAGCACCAGGGTGAAGAGCGGCCGGGTGTCGAGGCGCGCGTCCAGCCATAATCCGGCACCCAGCGCCCCCAGGATGAGCAACACCGTGAGGCAGCCCACCTGCACCAGCACATTGGCCACGGCCATGGCCAGGTTTCCCGTTCGATCTTGGCCTCCAGGGCTGGGGCGCCTGACCTCACTCATAGTTCGGGAATTGTATCACAAGGGCTGCGGCGGCTCAACTAAGCGCCCAATTCTTCTCCCTTTGCTCGCCTTCTCGCTCTAGGCCGAGCCATCGCCCCCGGTCGGTCCCACGCCCGCGCCCTCCGCCATCGCCGCCCAGAAGGCAGCATGGCGCAAGGGCTCTCCTCTCGACCTCTCCGGCCGGCCCCCGCGGTCGGCGCGGCCATTCCTAGAACAAGGCCGCCGATGCGCCCAGCGACCAGTCCAGCCACGGGCCGCTCAGCACCCCGATGATGAGAATGGCGGCCAGGCACACCGCCAGTCCAAGCGCCGCGCCGCGCGGCACCGCGATCGGCTTGTCCTCATCCTCCGAGCGGTACAGATAGACCACCTTCAGCACCACCAGGTAGTAGTACAGGCCGATGATCGAGTTCAGCACACCCACAAAGGCCAGCCACACCAGCCCGGTCTGCACGGCCGCGGCGAAGACGTACACCTTGGCCACGAATCCCGCCAGCGGGGGCATACCCGCCAGCGAGAGTATCGCCACCATCAGGGCCAGCGCCAGCCCCGGCGAGCGGCGGCTCAGGCCGGCGTAGTCGGCAATCTCGTCCGAGCCCGCGGCGCGGGCGAAGAGCACCACCACGCCGAAGGCCGCCAGGTTGGTGACCACGTAAGCGATCAAATAGAACAGCACGCTGGCCGATCCCAGTTGGCTTATGGCCACCAGGCCGATCATGGCATAGCCGGCGTGGGCGATGGAAGAATACGCCAGCAGGCGCTTGATGTTCTTCTGGGCCAGGGCGATCAGGTTCCCCAGGGTCATGGTGGCCACCGCCATGGCGGCCACGATCGCCGTCCACTCCGCCTCCACCTGCGGGAAGACAGCCAGCATCACACGCAACAGCACGGCGAATCCCGCCGCCTTGGAAGCCGTCGAGACGAAGGCCGTGATGGGCGTCGGCGCGCCTTCGTACACATCGGGCGCCCAGAAGTGGAAGGGAACGGCTGAGATCTTGAAGGCCAGGCCCACCAACACCAGCACCGCCGCACCGATGATCACCCACGGCGACACCTGGCCGGCCGCCAGCTTGCCGGCCAGAGCGTACAGGTTGGTCTCACCGGCGAAGCCGAAGATCAGGCTGAAGCCGTACAGCATCACCGTGGAGGCCATCGCACCGAAGAGGAAATACTTGATGCCCGATTCGGTCGACTTGTCGTCGACCTTTATGAACCCGGCCAATATGTAGAGCGGGATGGAGGTGGTCTCGATGGCCAGGTAGAGCATGATCAGGTCCGCCGCCGAGGCCATGAGCGACATCCCCAGGGTGGCCACGGCCAGCAGGGCGAAGTACTCGCCGCGCTCGCCCACCCCGGGAAAGTCCAACGAGATCAGGGCCGTCACGGCGCCGGCGAAGAGGAAGAGTAGTTTGAAGGCGAAGGCCATCCAGTCATGGCGCAGCATGCCGCCCAGGATGAGCCCTTGCGAGGCGTCCGGGCGGCTGAAGATCAGGGCCAACACCAGAATCGCCGTCATGCCCCCGGCCGTCAGCCAGGCCAGGAAGCGGCGCTGGCTGGGGCGCCAGATCACATCCGCCGCCAGCACGACCATCGCCAGCCCCAGCAGCAGGAGCTCGGGCAGGATGGCCATCAGCATGGAGGGATCGTAGTCAATGATGCTCACTTACCCACCTCCGAACAGGCGCAGCACGGCCTCAGCCCCGGATTCGACCAGCGGGGCCATCACTGAGGGGTAGACGCCGATCAAGATCATGATCCCGGAAAGCAGCACCAGGGCCACTTTATCCAGCGAATTGATGGACCCGATGTGGCCCACGAACTCTTTCGGCATGTCGCCGAAGAAGACGTTGCGTACGACGCGCATGACGTAGGCCGCCGTGATGACGATGCCCAACGCAGCGATGATGGCCACCACCGGCGCCGTCTGCCACAATCCCAGGAAGATGGGGAACTCGGCGATGAACCCGGAGAAGCCCGGCATGCCCATGGAGACCAGACCGCCGATGATGAAGGCCACCGCCACCAGCGGCAAGGCCTTGGCCATGCCGCCCAGCTTGGGGATCTCGCGCGTGTGCGCCCGATCATAGACCATGCCGACGACGGCGAAGAAGAGAGCCGTCATCACACCGTGCGAGAACATCTGCAGGCCGGCGCCCGTCAGCCCATTCTTGTTCAGCGTGGCAAAACCCAGCATGACCAGACCCATGTGTGAGACGGAAGAGAAACCGATGACGTATTTGAAATCGGTCTGCACCATGGCGATCGAGGCGCCGTATACCACGTTCACCGTCGCCAGGCCCAGGATCACCGGCGCCCAGTATTGGGCCCCCTCGGGCAGCAGCATGAAGCCCACTCTCAGTGAGGCGAAGGCGCCCAGCTTCATCAGCACGCCGGCGTGGAACATGGAGACCGCCGTGGGGGCCGCCACGTGGCCGTCGGGAGACCAGTTGTGGAAGGGGAAGATGCCGCCCAGCACGGCGAAACCGAAGAAGACGAAGGGGAACCAGAAGCGCTGGAAGGTCGTCGAGAGCCCCGCCTGCTCCAGCTCCAGCAGGTCGAAGGAGTTCAGCCCGGCCGCGAAATAGATGGCCAGCGCACCGACCAGGGCGATCACCGAGCCGACGAAGAGGTACAGCGTCAGCTTCATCGCCGCATACTCGCGCGTCACCTGCCAGCCCCAGACGGCGATCAGCAGGTACATGGGGAAGACGGCGATCTCGTAGAAGAAGAACAGGTGGAAGAGGTCCAGCGCCACGAAGACGCCGAAGACGCCGGTAGCCAGGATGAAGAGCAGGGCGAAGAACTCGCGCGGCCGGTCGTCCAGGCCCCAGGAGATCAGCACGCCGGTGAACATCACCACACCGGTGAGCAGCACCAGCGGCAGGTTCATGCCGTCCACGCCCACGTGGTAGGAGATGCCCAGGGCCTTGATCCAGGTGTATTTCTCCACGAATTGGTAGCCGCCGAGCGCCTTGTCGTAGCTGAAATACGCCCAGACGGAGAGCAGGAAGGTGAAGGTCGCGGCGGCCAGGGCCGTCATGCGGATCTCGGTCTTGCGCTCGCCGGGGAGCATCAGGATCAGCATTCCCGCCACGATGGGCGTGAAGACGATGACGCTCAGGATGGGAAAAGATTGCATGGTGGCTTCATCCAGTCTCAAGGATCGCGACTAGGGACCGGGCATCAGAGAGCGGGGAACAGTCTCCGATCCCTGCTCCCTGTTCCCTGTTCCCCTCTTATCCAAACAACCTCATGACCGTCGCATTGATCACGTTCAATATCCACGCCGGCCAGACGCCGATGAGCAGCATCAGCACCATCAGCGGCGCGATGGCGATCAGTTCGCGGCGGTTGATCTCCAGATTGTGGCCCAGCCAGCGCTCGTTGAGCGGCCCATGCAGCACCATGCGGATGCCCTTCAGGATGTAGGCACCGGTGATGAGCAGGCCGATCATGCCCAGGGCCGTGTACAGCGTGAAGATGGGCCACACGCCCCGCACCACGAGGAACTCGGAGACGAAGCCGTTCAGTCCCGGCAGCCCCAACGAGGCCATGGCTGTGAAGATCATCACGCCGCCGTATATCGGCGCCAGCGGGAAAAGCCCGCCAAAGGCGCGCAGGTCGCGCGTGTGGGTGCGCTCGTAGATCACACCGACCAGCAGGAACATGCCCGCCGCCGAGAGGCCATGGTTGAACATCTGCAGCACCGCCCCGTTTACAGCGATCACCGCGTCCGCCGCGGACACGGTACCGCGCGCGTAGGCGGCGGCCGCGATGCCCAACACCACGAAGCCCATGTGGTTCACCGAGGAGTAGGCGACCAAGCGCTTGAAGTCATCCTGGCCCCAGGAGGCGAAGGCGCCCAGCACGATGGCCAACACCGCCAGCAGCGCCAGCACGCCAGCGTAGGCCTTGGCCTCCGCCGGGTAGAGCGGCAGCACCAGCCGCAGGAACCCATAGGCACCCAGTTTGAGCAACACCCCGGCCAGGATCATGGACCCGGCCGTGGGCGCCTCGGTGTGCGCATCGGGCAGCCAGGTGTGGAAAGGCCACACCGGCACCTTGATGGCGAAAGCCACCACGAAAGCCCAGAAGGCGATGGCCTTCACCGTGCCCAGGGGCAGATTGATGGGCAGGTTCAGCTCCGTCAGCGGCCGGCTCAGGTTCGGCCAGACCTTCATGATCTCCACCAGGTCGAAGGACCCGGCAGCGACGCCGATCATCTGGATGGCCAGCAGCAACCCCAGCGAGCCGGCCATGGTGTAGATCATGAACTTGAAGGAAGCGTAGTCGCGGTTGGCGCTGCCCCACTGGTTGATGAGGAAGTACATCGGCACCAGGCCGATCTCCCAGAAGACGAAGAAGAGCAGCAGGTCCAGCGAAAGTAAGACGCCCAGCATGCCCGTCTCGAGCAGCAGGAAGAGCACCATGAAGGTGCGCACGTTCTCCTTGATGCTCCAGGAGATGAGCAAAGCGAGCGGCGTGAGCAGCGTGGTGAGCAGCACCATGGGCACCGATATGCCGTCCACGCCGAGGTGATAGCCGGCGTTGATGGCCTGATACCAGACGGCCTTTTCGACGAACTGGTATCCGGCCTGGCCGGGGACATAGGCCAGCCACAGGTATATCGACAATCCCAGCGGCACCAGGCTGGTGAGGAAGGCCACCCAGCGGATGAGCTTGGTCTCCTCGCGCGGCAGGATCAGCACCAGCACCGCTGCCAGCGTGGGGGTGAAGAGGATCAAAGTCAGCAGGTTGTCCTGGATAAAGCCCATC
>JAJRUD010000133.1 GCA_024277995.1 Chloroflexota bacterium | reverse complement strand
CCCTTCTTCGTCCTCATGGCCCCTGTGGTAGCATACGTCTTTGCCGAGTTGTGGAGAGGCGCCCTCGTGCCGCTGCTCGGCCTGGCGGTGGTGGTGGCCTCCTGGCCGTGGCTCGTAGGTATATCGGCCAGGCCGCTGATAGCCCGCCCGGGGCAGACCGCGCCGGGTAGCATCTTGAAGGTGCCGCGAGACCAACTGTATTTCGCCAACGCACCGGAGGTCGAACGGCCCTTCCGCGAAATTGCCGGGATTCTGAGGGACACCGGATGTTCGCATGTAGGGTTGATGCTTTCGGGCTCGACGATGGAATATCCGCTTTGGGCCCTGTTGGGCGCGCCGCGGCAGGAATTGTGGGTGGAGTGGATTGTGGCGGGCACGCCATCGGCGCGGTATGCTGATGAGAGCTATCGGCCATGTGCCATCATTTGCCAGGGCTGTCCGGATTCGTGGCAGCGTCTGCGAGGACTGTCGCCGAGGATGGAGGTCGGCGGGTTCCGACTGTACATGCTGGGCGAGGCCTCCGGCGGTGGGTGAGCCTGTATCGGCGATAGCGTGGGTTGGGATGGAGCGAGGGACCGCCCACAGATCTGCCAGGAGGCTGCGGGGGTAATCGGCGCGAATTCACGCACGCAAGGTGCAGAGTGAGGAGTGACATGGCGAGAGCGATTCGACTGGGTGATCGCCTGGTAGGGGACGGGCATCCCACCTACATCGTGGCCGAGGTGGGCATCAACCACAACGGCGACCTGGAGCTGGCGCGGCGCTTGGTGGATGCCGCGCTGTGGGCGGGCGTCGACGCGGTGAAGTTCCAGAAGCGCACGCCGGAGCTGTGCGTGCCGCCGGGGCAGCGGGACAAGATGCGCGAAACGCCCTGGGGCTACATTAGCTACCTCGAATACCGCCACAAGGTGGAGTTCGGCGAGCACGAATACGCGGAGATCGACCGCCATTGCAGCGAGCGCGGTGTCTCCTGGTTTGCTTCGGTGTGGGATGAGCCCTCGGTGGATTTCCTGGAGGCCTACGAGCCCATTTGTTACAAGATTCCCTCGGCTGCGCTGACGGACCATGCGCTGCTGCGCAAGGTGCGCGCCACAGGGCGGCCGGTGATCCTCTCCACAGGCATGTCCACTATGGAGCAAATCGAGGCCGCGGTGGATGTGCTGGGCACGGATGATTTGTTGATCACCCATGCTACCAGCACTTACCCCTGCGAGCCGGAGGAACTGAACCTGCGCATGATCCAGACGTTGCGCGAGCGCTTCCCGTGCCCCATCGGCTATTCGGGGCATGAGGTGGGGCTGGTGCCCTCGGCGGTGGCAGTGGCGCTGGGGGCCTGCCTGGTGGAACGACACATCACGCTGGACCGGGCCATGTGGGGCAGCGACCAGGCGGCCTCGGTGGAACCGGGCGGTTTTGCCAAGCTAGTGAAGTACGTTCGCGTGACGGAACTGGCGTTGGGGGATGGCGTCAAGCGGGTATACGAGAGCGAGCTGGGTTCGCTGCGCAAACTGCGGAGGATGGATGCCTAGCCGGCTCTTGCGCAAGGCGCGCAGCGCCCGCATCCGGGCGCAGCGCTGGGCCATGGACCGGGCGAGTTTCCGTCAGGCGCGGCGCATGCACGCCTATCTGGCCTCGCTCCCCGCCAGCGGCCGGCCGGTGCTTTTCTTCAACGCTTCGACGCGCATCAACCGCCTGAGCCTGAACGCGGCCTTCAGCCTGGTGGCATCATGGGCTGTCCGAGCGGCGGGGGCTCCGGTGCGCTACGTCGAATGCCGCAAGGGCATGCTGCAGTGCATCTTGGGCACCAGGCTTTCGAACCTGGATGCTGACCTGCCGTGCGCGGCCTGCATGCGCTTCAGTCGTGGCCTTTTCGCTGAGCCGCTGACCCGTCCTCTGGCCACCGATCGCGAGATGGCCGCCGAGGTCACGCGCGAGCTCGAAGGCCTTTCGCTGGAGGACTTGACGGCATGGGAGCACGATGGATTGCCCCTGGGTTCGTTGGTGCTGCCCAGCCTGCGCTGGGTCCTACGGCGGCACAACCTGCCCGGCGACCCCGGTGTGGCCTCGCTGATGCGACGTTATCTGGCCTCGGCGGCCAGTATGGCCGCCCAGTGGCGCCGCATCCTGGAGGAGACGGATCCCAGGGCCTTGGTGATCTTCAATGGCATCACCTTCCCGGAGGCCGTGGCGCGCGCCGTGGCGCGATCCATGGATGTGCCGGTGGTCACCCACGAGGTGGCTTTGCGGCCCATGTCGGCGTTCTTCACTCACGGCGAGGCGACGCTGCGCGAGATCCCTGTCCCGGAGGGATTTGCCCTGACCCCGGAGCAGGATCGCCAACTCGACGACCATCTGGCGCGCAGATCGAGGGGCCGATTCACCATGGCGGGCATCCGCTTCTGGCCGAAGATGCAACCTTTGCCGGAATGGCTGCAGGCGCGCATCGCCGAACACAAAGCGTTAGTCCCAATCTTCACAAACGTCATCTTCGATACGAGCCAGGTTCATGCGAATGTGCTCTTCGGGGATATGCTTGCCTGGCTCAGTGCCCTGGAGGGCGTGGTGAGGAAGCACCCCGAGGTGCTGTTTGTCTTTCGTGCGCATCCGGACGAGGAGCGGCCGGGGAAGAAGAGCCGGGAATCGGTCGCGGATTGGATGCAGCGATCCGACCTGCGTGAGCGGCGAAACGTGGTTTTCTTCGCTCCCCGAGATTACGTGAGTTCCTACGATTTGATCGCGCGGGCGAAATTCGTCATGGTCTACAACTCTTCCATTGGCCTGGAGGCCTCGGCCCTGGGCAGGCCGGTGCTCTGCGCGGCCAAGGCTCGCTACACTCAGGTCCCCAGTGTGCATTTTCCGGCCGACCGCGAGGCTTACCTGCGGACCCTGGAGGCTTTCTTGACCGCTGAGCGCCTGCCGGAACAGGAACCCTATCAGCGGGTTGCGCGGGCTTTTCTCTACCTGGAGCTACAACATTATTCCTTGGATTTCTCCGGCTTCTTGCGCGAGGACCCCACACTGGCGGGCTTTGTGAGCCTGCGGGGGGAGGAGCCTCGGCGGATGATAAGCCGGGAGCGGGTTCTGCTGGATTTGCTGGCGAAAGGAATCCTGGAGGGATCGCCGTTTCGCTACCCGCTGGGCCCAGCTCCCGAGGGCCCAATACCCCACCAGGATCCGGAAGCATGAAGGCCACTCCCTGGCGCGATCGTGTCCTGATGGGCCTGACGGCGACAGGGCTGCTCGCCCTGGTGTTGCTGCTGCATATCGCGTGGCATCCCGGGATTGAAGTGATGTCGGTGGACAGCGGCGTCTTTGCCACGGGCGGCGCGCTCATCCTGGAGGGGCAGACACCCTACGCAGATTTCTGGGATCATAAGCCCCCGGGCGTCTATGGGCTCAACGCGCTCGCCATCGCCTCCTTTGGGCCGACCCCCTGGGCGTTGTGGTGGCTGGACCTCGTGTGGCTCGCAGTTCTGGCGATCGTTGCCTGGCGGATCTTGGAGGGAGAATTCGGCTGGCTTGCCGCTATCGCAGGGGTCACCAGCGTGCTGCTGGTCGTCATGCATCCCACCATCTTTGCCATCAATATGACGGAGACCTATGCTCTGCTGCCCCAGTTTCTCCTCCTCGCGCTGGGCGCAAGGCGATTGCAACGGGCGCGGCCTGGGATCATGCTCCTCGCTGGGGTATTGACGGGATTGTCTTTCCTGTTGCGCCAGAATTCTATCGGCCTGGGCATTGCCTTTCTGCTCGCCGTGTTGCTCTTTTTCGATCCGCCGCCGGGGACGACGCGACGGCTTCAGTTTTCAGGTTTCATCGTCGGCGCGCTCATCCCCATCGCTGCCGTTGCTCTGGTCTTTGTCTTCCTGGGTGCGCTCTATGATATGCTGGACGCCGTCCTGCTCTACAACTTTGCGTACATTGAGGGCGGCCCCACGCTCACGAGCCTCTATGGTGGTCTCCGGCGGGTTCTCATCCTGTATCCTCTTGCACCGGTCATGATGATCAGCCTGGCGGCCTTTGGTACGTACTTGATCCAGCGCTGGGCGCGGATCCAGCGATGGTTGCATGACAGGCTCCGGCGGAGGCAGCGCGCGCAAGCGCAGGTTCAGCACACCATCGTTCTGCTCGCTGGGCTGGCCCTTCCCCTGGATTTGGCCGCTGCGTTGTTATCCGGCCGGAACTTGGGGCACTATTTCATCGGCCTGGCACCCACGCTCAGCGTGGGCGTGGCCCTCGCCATACGGCTGCTTGGGACCCTTCTGCGCCGCGACCGGGTTGTCGGCGCACTGCCCGCCATCCTGATGGCCCTGCTCTTCACGGGGCTGACGCTCGAGGCGGTGGCCAAGGAGCTTCCTTCCAGGGATGCGATGACGCGCTTCTTCCAAAGTCTCGCGACTGACAGCTTCCGCATGAGCCCCGTGTAGCAGCGAGTTCTGGAATTCACGGACCCCCAGGACATCATCCTCGTCTGGTCCCCCCATACGCGAATCTATTTCGTGACCGGCCGCCGCGCCCCCAGCCGTTACTATTCGCCGCTCCCCTTCTTCACGTCAACGGGGGGAGAAGCGCGCTTTCGGGAGTTCCTGCAGGCGGTCCGTGCTACCCCCCCGGCGATCGTCGTGGCGCAGCCCAAGTCCTCGGTGGGACTTCCCTATCCCCTGGCCGAGGAGGCGCGATTCTGTCGTCACTGTGCGCCGGAGATCTATAAACAAATGAGCGAATTCCGAGATCTGCTCCGAGACCGCTACGTCGAACTGGGCACGGCTGACGACTGGGTCGTCCTCGGCCTGAAAGAGCGATATTCGCCGTGATCTGTCTTGCCTGGAGGTGAGAGCCACTTGAGCCCAAACATGTCCTCCGAATCGGCCTTCGAGCCAGGTGAGCGTGGGGGATCCCGGCAGGGCTCTACGCCGCGCTGCTCCATCATCGTGCGCGTCTACAATGAGGAGCGCCACATCGGGCGCCTGCTGGCGGGCATCCTGCAACAGAGCCTGCGCGATGTGGAGATCATCCTGGTGGACTCTGGATCGACAGATGCCACGGTCGCCATAGCCTCCCGCTTTCCAGTGCGCATCATGACCATCGACCCGGAGGAGTTCACCTTTGGTCGCTCGTTGAACATCGGTTGCCGGGCGGCGCGCGGGGAGTTCCTGGTCATGGCCAGCGCGCATGTCTACCCGGTTTACGACGACTGGCTGGAGCGGCTGCTAGCGCCTTTCGAAGACCCCAGGGTCGCGCTGACCTACGGCAAGCAGCGCGGCGACGAGCGCACCCAGTTCAGCGAACATCAGGTTTTCAAGAAGTGGTTTTCGGAGACGACCAATCTGCGGCAGCAAACCCCCTTCTGCAACAACGCCAACGCGGCGGTCCGGCGTGAGCTCTGGCTGCAACATCCTTACGACGAGAGCCTGTCGGGGCTGGAAGATCTGGCCTGGGCGATGTGGGCGCTGCAACAAGGCTATCATCTGGCTTACGTCGCCGAGGCGGAGGTGATCCATGTTCACCAGGAGGCACCACGCCAGGTACGCAATCGCTACCGGCGCGAGGCCATGGCGCTTGCGCAGTTGCGCCCCCAGGCCAGGCTGTCTCTCTGGGACGTGCTCAAGCTCTGGGGGGGCAATGTGATGAGCGATTTGTGGCACGCGGCGCAGGAGGGCAAATTGCGCCGCGCCGCGCTCAGTATTCTGCAATTCCGTTCGATGCAGTTTCTGGGGACTTATCAGGGGTTCCGCACCAAGGCCCTGACCGACGAGCTCAAGTATTCCTTTTATTACCCGCTGAGCCCCGGGTCGCCGCAGGCCGCCACCCGCCGCGATGGGACACCCATCCTCTACGGACAGGCGACGGAACATGGCGGGGTGGCGGCCGACCAGGAGGGGGCATGACCAGCCCTGGCCAGCAGCCAGCGATGCTCTCTCGAGCCCGGCGCGTCGCCTATCGCGCGCTGCCATGGTTCCTCGGCGCCGCGCTGGCCCTTGGCGCGGGTCTGCTGGTGCTCCAGGCCACGCCCTACGGCCTGGGCCTGGGTCGAGATTCCTTCTATTACCTGGGAGGGGCGCGGGGGATGCTCGCGGGCGAGGGCTTCGCGCGGCCCATGGGGAGCGGCGCCTTCACACCGATCACCCATTTCCCGCCCCTGTATTCCGGCTGGTTGGCGCTGTGGGCGAGCCTGGGTTTCGAACTCCCGGACGCGGCGCGCTGGCTAGCGGCTGTGGCCCTGGCCGCCTCAACCTTCGTCACCTTCGCGCTGCTGCGCTGGGCGAGCGGGCGCGAGCTGTGGCCTGTGCTCGGGGCAGTTCTCCTTGGCTCCGCACCGCCCATGATCGTCGTGCATTCATGGGCGCTCTCTGAGCCCCTCTTTCTGCTCTTTCTGCTCTGCGGCCTGGGAGCACTGGCTTCCTACCTGGCACGTGGGAGCCGCTGGGCGCTGGTCGCGGCGGGCCTGCTTGCCAGCCTGGCCTACCTTACGCGCTACGCAGGCGCAGCGCTGATCGTCGCCGGTGCGCTGGCCGTCCTGGCGCAAGGGGCGCGGCGGAATTCCTGGCGCCGCTCCCTGTTGGATGCCGTCCTTTTCCTCGCCACGGCCTTGCCCCTGCCGATGTGGTGGTCGTGGCGCAACGCCAGAGGCTCGGGGACGGTGGCCAATCGGGTCGTGGGATGGCACTGGGACACCCTCTCCCCCCGCTTATGGCAGGGCGCGGAGTCGCTTTCCCAGTGGCTGTTGCCAGAGGCTATCCCGGTTCCAGTGAGGGTGGTGGTCCTGGTGGGGGTGGTCTTCTTTCTGGGAGCAGTGGTTCTGATAGTGACCCGCCCCTCGCTGCCGCGCTCGAGGCAGACTGGCCGGAAGCAGGCCCTGGCCCTCAGCAGTGCCCTTTTCATCGGCGCGTATGCCGGGATTCTTCTGGCGACAATGCTCCTGCTGGACGCGGCCACGCAGCCGGACACGCGCATTCTCTCTCCCTTCTACCCCGCGGGCCTGCTCCTGGGTTTGATCGGCTGGGATCTCCTCGGCGACCGCCTGGGTGGGCGTCGGGCGCTACAGCTCGCGGGAGCGATCGGACTGGTCGCCTTCACGCTGCTGGTCGCCGCCCGCGGCATACGCAGGGCGATGACACTGGCTCAAGATGGCCAGGGGTTCGCCAGCCGGGCGTGGCAGGCCGATCCACTCATTGAGCGGATCCAGGGGCTTCCCGAGGATGTTCCCATTTACACCAATGAGTTGAATGCCCTTTACCTGCTCGCGGGGCGTCCGGCCTACAGCCTGCCCCTCAAGTGGGACAGCGTGCGGGGGGCACCGCGGGCGGACTTTGCGCAGAACATGCAAATCATGCGCAGGAGGTTGGAAGAGCAGGGCGCGGTGGTCGTCCTCTTTCGAACCCTGGCTGGTCAGGGTGAGCGTTACCCTACCCTGCCCGAGATCACGGAGGGACTCACCTTGCTCTATGAAAGCGACCTGGGTCAGGTTTGGGGCCAGCCGGGCCATTGGCAGCAGGCAGAACCGTGAGTAATCGAGGTTGTTGGCCCTATGGGGTGGGCGGGCGGCGGTGAGGGGCATCCTGCGTGCGTGGGCGCGCGCCCGACCTTCCTTGTGGATGCTGCTCTTCGCGGCGCTCGGGATTACCCTGGTGCTGGCCAATTCGCGCTATGGGCCGGTCCTGGGCTCGGACAGTGTGGTGTACCTTGGGGCAGCCGAGAACCTGGTGGCTGGAAGAGGCATCAGCTGGCTGGGCCCCGAGGGCGACATCCGGCCCCTGGTCATCTTCGCGCCCCTGTATCCCGTGGTGCTGGCCGCCTTCCGTGCCCTCGGCCTCCCGACCCTGGCTGTCGGGCATTCCTTATCGGCGATGCTCTTTGGCCTCAATGTGGCGCTGGTCTGGCTGCTGGTGGAGCGGCTCACAAGAGATCGGGGCCTGGCGGCCCTGGCGGCCCTGACGGCCCTCTTCTCGCGCTCCTTCTTCTTCTTGCACACCGGCATCGTTTCGGAACCGCTCTTCTTCCTCTTCAGCCTGTTGGGGTTGGCTGCCTTGTGGCGGGGCGCCGAGAAGCCCGCCGCGCACTGGGACCTGGCGGCTGCGGCCAGCCTCGGCCTGGCGGCCCTGACCCGCTACGCGGGCATCCTGCTGATCGCGGGGGCCGGCCTCTGGCTGCTCTGGGTTGTGAAGGGGAGCCTCGGTCAGCGAGCGGGTCGGGCGGCGCGCTTCGCTGCCCTGGCGGCGGCGCCAGTGCTCATCTGGATGATGCGCAATCGATCACTGGGCGGCTCCTCGACTTTCCGCGAACTCGCTTTTGCCCCCCCGCCGGCACGTCTTCTGGCGGAAGTTCTTGATGTGGTCACCTTTTGGTTCTTGCCTCAGCGGATTCCGCTGGTCTTTCGTGGCCTCATGCTGGGGGCATTGTTCGCGGCAGGTGCGCTGCTGTGGCTTCTCCTGCAGCGCCGTGGTGGTGAGTCGGCGCAGCGCTATTCGCGCGCCCTGCTCTTGCTCCTGCTCCTGAGCGTGGCCTATGCGTTCGGTCTTGTCGCCATCCGTTCAATCTTCGTGCCGCGCATCGACATGAACCAGCGCATGCTTGAGCCCATTCACCTCTTCCTTCTCTTGCTGTTCTATGGCTTGATGGGGTGGGCTCTGGTATCGGCCGGCGTCCAGCAGAAATGGCTGAGAAGGGTCCTGGGCTTGCTGGCCGTGGGGTTTACGGCCGTCTACCTGGTGCGTGGCACGATCGGGGCTCTCGAGCTGCAGCAGGACGGCGTGGGCTTTTCCAGCCGGGCCTGGCAGCAGTCCCCCTTGGTGAATGTGGTCGGGCTGATCCCGCCGGATCGACCCATCTATACTAACGAGGTCGAAGCGTTGTTTCTCCTGGCCGGGCGGACCGCATATCGGTTGCCTTTCGGATGTGTGGGGGATGACCCGCTCCTGGAGCCGCAGGCCCGCGCCGATTGCCGCGATCCGGAGTATGTAGAATGGGTGCGGCGCATGCGCGCCCGTCTTGCGGAGGAGCAGGGAGTGATCGCCCTCTTCGATACCATATGGGAGCAACCCTATGCACCCCAGGTCCCCCGGCTCGTCGAAGGCCTCGAGGTGCTCTCCTCGCAAGGGGACGGCATGCTGTACGTGGCGGATCGCGAGCAGTGGCCTGATAGCCCGCATTGGTGAGCCGGTGGATGCCAGGGGAGAAT